>REAG01000155.1 GCA_004294265.1 Cytophagales bacterium
AATTTCTGCCAATTCAACCAATTTGAAAGATGCGAATACAAACGAAGTAGCTTTAAATAGTTCCAAAATAGAAAAAAATGAAACAATTGAAAATATAGCACCTGTTAAACCATTAAAGAAAAAAGAAACAGTTTTAGTTTCAAAACCTGTAAAAACACCAACTCAAAATGTTGTTTTATTACCAACACAACTTTATGGAAATGTCTATGACCAAAAAACATCAAATCCAATTGTTGCTAAAGTAATTATAAATGATTTAAAAGGAAATAAAATTACTGAAGTTGATACAGATGAAAATGGAAATTATTCTATTGAAATTTCAAATAAATTAACTACCAAATATTCTATAAATGTATCTAAAGAAAGTTATATTTATTATAATACAAATATACTTATTCCAGCAAATAGCAAAATTCAAAAATCAGTTTCAAGAGATGTTGCCATGAAGCAAGTTGGTTTAGGACAAGTTTTTGTATTAAGAAGTATATATTACGAATTCGACAAAGCAAATATCAAAAAAGAATCTTTTCAATATTTAGATAAATTAGCGGAATGGATGAAAAAACATCCAAATGTATTTATAGAAATTGGTGGACATACGGATAATAATGGTATGGAACATTATAACAAAGTTTTGTCTCAAAATAGAGTTAATTCTGTGATGCTATATTTAACTGCCAAAGGTATTGCAGCTGAAAGATTATCTGCCATAGGTTATGGCGAAGAACACCCAATTGCATCTAATGACGATGAAAATGAAGGAAGAGAAATAAACAGAAGAACCGAGTTTAAGATAACGAAAGAGTAATTCTAACTATTTTTTAACCAAATACAGATAATAAAAAAAATCTATTATCCGTAGATTATTTATTAAAATCATAATAAGAATTCGTTTTCATTATGTCAATTTTGAAATTTTGGCTGTCAGATTTTGTAATAATTACGCTATCGAAACCTAATTTATCTAACTTTTCGATAGTCGCTAATTCTCCCTCTTCGAGTTGCAATACTTTTCGTAAAATCCAGTCAGACATTGCTTTGTTTGGGTCTGTCATTAATGCTTTTGAATTGTCTTGGCAAACTTTTGCAATAAATGTTTCTCCAGTTGGGATTGTCAAATTAAAATGTTTATCTCTTTTTGGAAAGAATGTTGGATATTTACTATGCAATTCGGCAGGAATTGGAATATAAATTTCGCCAAAATCTCTTTTTCTTCCGTTTGCGTTCCATTGGTTAAGTAATCAGCCATAAAACTGATAAGATATTATATTTTCTAAACCATCTTCATTCTCTTTCATAATCATTTTACCTGTAACAAACTCAATTTTCTTTTCTATTTCTTCTTTGGAATTTAAATCATTGAGGAATTTCAAATCCCATTCATTTTCAAAAAAACAGAAATATATTTCATCTTTCATAATATCTGTATAATTCCCATTTTTTTCTTCGAGATAGGTTTTAAATATTTCAATTTTCTCTTCAAAATTTAACATAAATCATCCATTAAATGGTATTCTATAATTGTTTTCGAAATTCTTTCTTCTTTTTTGAATTTTAGATTATTTGCTGGATTTTCAATGGTTAAAAAAACTGGCAAATCATTCATATTTAATACTAAAGTAATTAAATAGTCGTTTTTGTACTCTAAAGCTTTATTATATTCATTTTCAGTCATTCTAAATCTGCCTTTACTTTCTCTTATTCCTTTAACTTCTGCTAAATACGAACTTTCATTTACATTTATTTGAAAATCATATCCATCGCCAAATAATCTTGCATCTTCTAATATTCCATTTTTAAATGTTTTAATTGAATTAAAATTATTCATAAAATACAATTCAGCTTCTAATCCTGTTTCTTGTAGTTTCTTAAACCTTGATTTTACAATTGGCGTTACTTCTACAAATAGTTCTTTGACTTTATAATTTTCTTTTAGATATAGTTTTACAATATTTGCGTACCCTTTGACATTTTCATCGCCAAAAAGATTATCAATTAAATATTTTCTATGAATGTAAGCATCTCCCTTTTGCCACCAACCTTTTCTTCCATTGTTAGGAAAAAAATGGTCAAATAAATCCATTCTGTTTTTTACAGTTCCAACAGTTTCTGCAATTCCAATTTTTACACAATATTCATAAAATGAGGTTTTAGTTTTAAACCCAAATTCTTTTATAAATTCATCATTAAATTTAGATAATCCATATCCTATAAGATTTAAGATTTCATAATTTTCGTGTTTTTTGTCTTTTTGTTCCATAATTTAAGCAAAAAATTTAAAATATGCATATTATTTTAACCTAATTTGTATCAGATGCTACAAAAAAAATGAATTATAAGTAACGATTGATTAAATAAATGAATTTTAAATTTTGTTAAGTACTTTTAAAACATTGTTTAATTTCAATACCATCAAAAATGTCTATACTTATAGTCTGTTTCAAGCTCATTAAATTAATAATAATTACTTAATTGTAAAAATGAAATCAAAAAAGTAATTTATCTAAAAATAGAAAAATTATGAAATGGTTTTACTTTAGGAAAGTTCAACCATTTCATAAATAAATCATAAACCTTTATTTTATAATTCCTAAATAAATAACTATTGGCATTGCAGCAAATAAAACAGGCAAAACAACTGCCAATACTGTGCCAACTCCTTTTATTAATCCATTATATTTAACGTGATTCAAACCCAAAGTTTGATGTGCCGATTGAAAACCATGTAATAAATGGTAGCCTAGAGCACCTTGAGCCAACACATAAATAATAACAACCCAAAGATTTTCAAAAACTTCTTTCATTTCTTCAAACATGGTTTCACCCGATGCTGCCAAATGACCTGTAACTTTGGAAGCCCAAAAATGGCTTAGGTGTAAAATTAAAAATATCAAAATTAAAGTACCTAATAAAGTCATAGAACGAGAATACCATTTGCTATTAGCAGCACCATTTGAGGTGTGATATTCTACTGGACGAGCTTTTTTATTTTGATAAGCCAACATTAAAGTTTGAACAATATGAGCAATCAAACCCAAAAATAAAACATATTCCATTAACTTAATAACAGGATTTGTTATCATAAACTCTGCACCTGCATTAAAGGCAAGTCCTCCATCGTTTAAAAATATCAATGAATTAATCCCACAATGAACCATCAAAAATGAACAAAGAAATAATCCAGTTAAAGCTACTATAAATTTTTTACCAAGCGAACTGGTAAATGTGGTTGAAATCCAAGACATAAATTTTAATTAATAATTTGAAATATGAGTTAATAAATTTTGTTTATTTTTTAAAATAGTAAAATTAAAATTTTGCTTTTTAAAAAAACTTTCATTACTAAAAGCAATAATGAAAGGATATTGAATAATTAAACAGCCTCGCTACTCGATTTTGCAGCTATATAATCTCTGTTTAAGCGTGCAATATGAGAAATAGAAATTTCTTTAGGGCATTCTGCCGAGCAAGCACCAGTGTTGGTACAAGCACCAAATCCTTCTTTATCCATTTGTGCTACCATAGCCTCTACTCGTCTGCTTCTTTCTGCCTGACCTTGTGGCAAAAGAGCATATTGCGATACTTTTGCAGAAGTAAAAAGCATGGCTGAACTATTTTTGCATGCTGCCACACAAGCACCACAACCTATACATTGAGCCGCTAAAAAAGCTTCATCTGCATTCACTTTTGGAACTGGAATAGCATTAGCATCTGGAGCGGCACCCGTGTTTATTGAAATAAAACCTCCTGCATGTTGAATTCTATCAAATGAAGTTCTATCAACAACTAAATCTCTTAAAACAGGAAAAGCACTTGCACGCCAAGGTTCAACCACAATCGTATCGCCATCGTTGAAAGAACGCATGTGCAACTGACAAGTAGTAACGCCCTTTAATGGTCCGTGCGGACGTCCGTTAATGTGCATTGAACACATGCCGCAAATTCCCTCTCTGCAATCATGATCAAAAGCAACAGGTTCTTTGTTTTCTTTGGTTAATTTTTCATTTAAAGTGTCCATCATTTCCAAAAACGACATATCCGTAGAAACGCCACTCAAAGAATAATCTTCCATTTTGCCTGAAGCTGATTTATTTTTTTGTCTCCAAACTTTAAGTTTGATATTAATATGTTTTTCGCTCATATATATAAGTATATTTTCTTAAAATTAGATAATTTTTAATATTTTTATTTTAATAAATTTAAAATAAGTAAATTTAAACTATTTTTATGCAAATCTAAATAATATTTTAGATTGATATTAATAAAAATGTATCAAATTTTAATAAAAAACGAAATTTATGTTATTTATATTAATTCTATTTAAAAATCAAGATTATAAATACTTACAAAATGAAATTAATAATTGTTAAAGCTTTTTATATAATTTTTATATCAAATATGTACTTAAAAAGTATATTTGCATTTAAAACTATACCATGAATATTTTAAAATATCCTGCCAAAGATAGTTGGGAAACTATTCTTAAAAGACCAACAAAAAGCCAAGCGGATTTAGAAAAGATTGTAATTCCTATTCTTGAAAATGTTCAATCCAATGGAGATCAAGCATTGTTAGACATTACAAAAGTTTTTGATGGAGTAGATTTAAAATCGTTAATAGTTTCTGAATCAGAAATTGAATTAGCTAAAACGCTCATTTCAGAAGATTTAAAAAATGCAATTAATGTTGCAAAAATAAATATCATTACTTTTCATTCGTCTCAAAAGTCAGTTGTTGAAAAAATTGAAACCATGCCTGGTGTGGTTTGTTGGCGAAAATCAGTAGCAATACAAAAAGTAGGATTTTATATTCCTGGAGGCACTGCTCCCCTATTTTCAACTATTTTAATGTTGGCAATTCCTGCCCAAATTGCAGGTTGTAAAGAAATAGTTTTATGCACACCTCCAAGCAAAGATGGTTCGATTCATCCCGCTATTTTATATACCGCTTGGCTTTGTGGTATCAAAAAAATAATTAAAGTAGGAGGAAGTCAAGCCATTGCAGCCATGGCTTTTGGCACAGAAAGTGTTCCAAAAGTTTTTAAAATATTCGGACCTGGAAATCAATATGTTACCGTTGCTAAACAATTAATAAATAAAATGGGAATAGCCATTGATATGCCAGCTGGACCTTCAGAAGTAGCAATTTTGGCTGATGAAACTGCCATTCCATCCTTTTTGGCGGCAGATTTACTCTCTCAAGCCGAACACGGAGCCGATAGTCAGGTTTTATTGGTTAGTACAAATGAAGAAATTTTGAATAAAACAAATATTGAAATTGAAAATCAATTATTACTTTTACCAAGATTAGATTTTGCAAAAAAATCATTAGAAAACAGTAAAATGATTTTAATGAAATCTGAAAATGAAATGATTGAATTAATGAATCAATATGCAGCCGAACATTTAATAATTGCAACTAAAAATGCGGAACAATTATCAGAAAAAATTACAGATGCAGGTTCTATATTCTTAGGAAACTTTACTCCCGAAGCAGCCGGAGATTATGCCTCTGGAACCAATCATACTTTACCCACAAATGGTCATGCAGTAGCATATAGCGGTGTATCTTTAGATAGTTTTTACAAAAAAATTACAGTTCAACAAATTTCAGAAAAAGGAATTAAAAATATTGGCAAAACAATAGAAATTATGGCAGAAGCAGAAATGTTGGACGCTCATAAAAACGCAGTTTCAGTAAGATTAAATTATATATCATAAATAAATATTATTTTATAAATAGAAATTTTAAAGTAATAATTATGAATTAGTATTAATAAATATCCAAATCTAAATAAATAATAGTAATAAATAAAACCCTTATTGTGCATAACAAAAGAGCAAAAAACTTGCATAAGTCCTTAATTTATTGCTATTTTTGAAAATAATAGGATGGAAAAAAAACAATCATATCATATTTTTACTAAAATAATAGACGATAATTTTGAAATTGATAATTTGCATCATTATCAACTTTCAATTCAAATTAGTCAATCCAATTTTATTTTTTGCGTAACCGATACCATTCAAAATCGCTGTATGTTGGTTGAAGATTACCAATTAAATCATTCAACTTCTGAAAGAGACTATCTAAATTTATTAAATAGTATATTTGAAGACCATATTTTGCTTTCAGCTGGGTTTTGGAAAACCATTAAAATATCGTTTAAAAATTTCAAATTTTCGCTTATTCCATCCGCACTTTTTGATTCAAACAATGTATCAAAATATATGCAAATGGTTCATCCATTAAACGATGAGTTAGAGTCCGTTTTCCATTTTAAGCATCAAACCAACGAAATGGTGAATGTTTTTGTGGCAGAAAAAAATATAATTCAATGGTTTAAAAACCGTTATCCTGGCAAAAATATTGAAATCATTCATAATACTAGCCTTTTTATAGAAGCACTTTTGCAAAATAATGTTTTAACCGCTTCAACTAAAGCAGTATTTGCCTCTATAGAATCTCAAATTTTAACACTTGTAATTAAAAATGGATCAAAAGTAGAATTTTGTAATAATTTTAAAGTTAATTCTGATACAGATTTACTTTATTTTTTACTATTTACTTACAATGAATTAGAATTAGATACAAATTATACGCCTTTATATTTAACAGGAAACGTACATATCGAAACTGAAATTTATCAAAAGTTATATAAATTTATTCGATATATAGATTTTTCGCCTCGCACCCAATCTTTAAGATTTAGCTACAAATTTGATGAGCTTTTAGATCATCATTACTACGATTTATTTGCTATGCACTCATGCTAGTTTAGTAAGTAATTGAAATTAGTTTTATATAGTATTTATCAAAATTAAATGAAAAAATTATTTTTATTATATACATTATTATTACTATATTTTCAAACACTTGCAAAAATGTCATTTGAAGTTGGCGTTCAGTTTAATCCATTGTTGTATTTTAAACAAACTGATAGTGGTATTAATGAAGCAACTTTAGGTATAAATTCCATGGTAAGAATATGTTATAATATATCAAAAAGATTTACCATTGGTTTTGGGACTGGTGTTGGTTTGATTTATGAATTTGATAAATACAGTTTCTATAATAAATTTACTTCGCAAGAAATATTGTTTGATTTTAATAGTTTCATTAATACTTTTTTTTAAAATCCTTACTTGAATTACAAATTACCTATTAACGAAAAAATTGGTTTTATATTTGAATTTGGCAATAAACTTACTTTTATAAAAAATAATACAGATGTTTTAACAAGACGTTTTGGAGAGAGTTTATCAAATTAAAAAAGTATAAGCCAAAACGAATTTGAAAGTTCAATTTATATAAGACCTGGCTTTTATGTTAATATTACTGAAAATATTAACATTGTTTTCAATTATTTCAACTTAAACTATTCTTTTGGTAAAAGTATAAATCAAGAGTTAATTGCAAGTAGTATGTACCCTAATCAATTATATTTACTTGAATCAAATTTTATAGGTAATCCGATAGGCTCTGTTGGAGGTAATAATCAAAAACCTTCACAATCAAATAATAGTGAAGAATATTTACAAAATTTTAACAAACTTCAATTTGTTTACAACTTAACTTCTTTCCATATTGGAATATTTATTAAAGTTAAAATTTAGAAAGTCTATGATTAATATTGATGAATTTTAAATGTTTAGCGATAAAATATTTATAAAAAAATGAAAATTAGTTTATGTAAAATTAATCTACTCGCACTTGTTTGCAACTGGGGTGGTCAATATATTCGTTTTTAACGAATATCATAGCAAACACTTACAATAATTAGAATGCTAATATAAGGACTTTTTTTAAAATATTATCTTTACAAACGATTAACTCAACCGCCCACTTTTGGAAATGAGGGCAAGTGGGGTTATTGCTACATGTTCATTCCAGCCAGAAACTTGTAAGGAAATTCAGTTTCCCATTATAGTAATAGGCTTATTCATAAAGTTTGCAGATTGAAATGCTTTTTAATTTGTATATGAAAATCGATTTCTTAAATCGCTGAAAACTTGTAGAACAACAGAGATACTTAAATTATCATCAAAAAACTAATCATCATAATGAAATTTCAACTGATAACATTTATTTCAAAAAATAAATTCAAATATAATTAACTTTAATCAAAATAATTACGCAATAACTTTAATAGTATTTTTTACTAAAATTACTTTTTGTTTTAATTTTTCAATGTCATTATCAATAATTGTAACATGACCCATTTTTCGAGATGGTTTAGTAAATTTCTTACCATAAAGATGCGGATAAACACCCTCAATTTTTAAAATATTTTCTAACCCATCATATTTAGCAATTCCATTAAAGCCGTCTTCTCCAAGCAAATTAACCATAGCTGCATGCGTTCTGGTAACACAAGAGCCCAAAGGTAAATTTAAAATAGCACGCCAATGCATAGCATATTGTGAAGTAAAATTAGCTTCTATTGTATGATGACCGCTATTATGCGGACGTGGAGCAATTTCATTAACCAATACATTTCCATCTTTAGTAACAAACATTTCAACTGCTAAAATTCCAATCATGTCTAATTTTTGAATGATATTTTTAGCAATTTCAACTGCTTTTTCTTCAATTTCTTTTGAAATTTGAGCTGGAGAAAATATATAATCTACTAAGTTATATTGATTATCAAATACCATTTCAATCGTAGGGAAAAATGAAATTTCGCCATTTTTATTTCTTGAAATAATTACGGATATTTCTTTTTCAAAATCAACTTTTTTTTCTAACAATGAAGGTGATTCAAAAGCTTTATTGAAATCATTTTTATTACTTAATAGCATCACGCCTTTGCCATCATAACCCGCTTTCCCTAATTTTAAAAACGCAGGTAACATATCTAAACTCAAATCCAAATCAGATTTATGATTTATTAATACAAAATCAGAAGTTGGGATTTGATTATCTATATAAAACTGTTTTTGAACCCTTTTATCTTGAATTAATTTAATTACTTTTGGTTGAGGATAAACAACTACACCCATTTTTTCAAGCTCAAAAAGTGCTTCAATATTGACATTTTCGATTTCAATTGTCAGTAAATCAAGTTCTTTAGCAAAATTCATAACAGATTGATAATCAGTTAATTGACCAACTATAAAATTAGAAACCAAATGCTTACAAGGTGCTTCTGCATCTGCATCCATAATCTGAACATTCAAGTTTAAATTGATTGCTTCTTGAATTAACATTCTACCTAATTGACCACCACCTAAAACTCCAATTTTCAAATCTTGATAAAATTTTTTATTCATATTTTGTTATATTTTAATAATTTACTTAAAGTAAACTTTTTTAATTATCGTGAAAATTATTTTTTATATTTATTTTAAAAATCAAAAAATAAATGGTTTTTTAGTTTGAAATATTGCAAAAATAAAAGCATTTATAATTCCTATTTTATTTAAAAATACATATTTAATTTTACAAATTTCAATACAATATTATAAAATTAATAAATACAATCAAAAATTGATTAAATTTGCAAAATAATCAAAAAATAAAGAACAAAAAAGCAATTAAAACGTGTTTTTTAGATTTATTTTTTAAAGACCAAATTTAAGAATTATAATACAAAATGCTTAAAATAAAAAATTTACAAGCGAAAATAGGCGATAAAGAAATTTTAAAAGGATTAAACCTTGAGGTAAATCCTGGTGAGGTTCATGCAATTATGGGACCAAATGGAGCTGGAAAAAGTACCTTAGCTTCAGTTCTTTCAGGTCGTTCGGATTATGAAGTTACGGGCGGTTCAGTTGAATTTTTAGGTAAAGATTTATTGGAATTAGCACCCGAAATTAGAGCTAGAGAAGGTTTGTTTTTGGCTTTTCAGTATCCCATAGAAATTCCAGGTGTTAGCACCACAAATTTCATGAAATCAGCTGTAAATGAAGTAAGAAAACACAAAGGATTAGACCCTTTAGATGCTGTTTCTTTTCTTAAATTAATGAAAGAAAAAATGGCTTATGTGAATATCGAACAAAGTTTATTAAGCCGTTCGCTAAACGAAGGATTTTCGGGGGGAGAGAAAAAAAGAAATGAAATATTTCAAATGGCAATGCTTGACCCAAAATTAGCTATTTTGGATGAAACTGATTCGGGTTTAGATATAGATGCACTCCGAATTGTAGCGGGAGGAGTAAATAAATTGCGTTCTAAGGAAAATGGCATTTTGGTTGTAACTCATTATCAAAGATTGTTGGATTATATCGTCCCAGACTATGTGCATGTACTTTATAAAGGCAGAATTGTTAAGTCTGGCACCAAAGAATTAGCCATGGAATTGGAGGAAAAAGGCTATGATTTTATTAAAACCGAACTTGGAGAAACGGTTTAAATTCAAAAAATGACCGAAGACGAAAAATAAAAAGATAATATTAAAGAAGATCAAAAAGCACCTTTTGAATATTTGAGAATGTTGACTCTCATTTTAATTGGACTTACAGCTAATGCAGGAAGTCTATTTTTGAGAACTGATTTTGTTTATAATGATAAAATAATTTTGTTTTTTACTTTAAATATTGTAATTTTGATTGTAGTAATTTTAATCTTAGTTAATTGCTATTTTCAAATTGATAAAAATAACGATAAATTAAAATTACAATGATATATATAGCATTTTCTGTTTTAAGTTTTGTTTTATTATTTTTTGTTATTTCGGTTGGCATCATTATAAATAGAGGCTTTAAGAAAAGTGATAAATATTTTGAAGATTATTTAATAAGAAGAGAAACCCAAATACAAAACTAAAATTTGTAATATTATATTAAATATTACAATAAAAAATTATTAAAATATTATATCATTTTTCTTTTATTCTATAAAAGAAATATCCTTTAAAATGAATACACTTCAAGATTATAAATACATAAATTTTCCTACTACAAAAAACGAAGAATGGAAATATACTTCATTCAAAGAAGTTTTAGCTTTAGATTTTAATTTAAAAAGCAATTCCTTATTGCAATTAAATGATTTAAAATTAGATTTTTTGCATCAAAAAAATGATTTTTTTTTAATATTTATAAACGGAGAATATCAAGAAAATATTTCAACTGTAAATTCAAAATCTTTTACTATTTATCGTAATAATTTAGAAGAATTTTCTAAAAACAAACATTTGTTTGAAAAATACAAAACCTACAATCAAGATGGTTTTTTAGAAATCAGTGATACACAAACTTCTAATCAAGTTTTTATAAAAATTTTTCCAAATCAAATAGTAGAAAATCCAATTTATATCTATTATTTTAATGATTCAACCGTTGGAAATTCATTTGTAAATCCTCAAATTTCTGTTTTAGTTGGCGAAAATAGTGAAGCTATATTTGTTGAAAACTTCAGTAAAAAAGGTAATAATATTTCGTTTACAAATTCAATTATTGAATTTGTATTAAATGAAAATTCTAACATAAATTACTATAAAATATTAAACGAAGGAAATGAAACTAACCATGTTGGGACTACACAAGTAAACCAAAATGGAAAATCAGTTTTTAGTTCTACAACTTTGGTTTTAACAGGAAATATCATTCGTAATAACCTGAATATCAGCTTAAATATGGAATATTGTGAAACACATTTATTTGGTTTAAGTTTACTAACAGACGAAACACATGTGGATAATCATACGGTTGTTGATCATGCAAAACCTAATTGCGAAAGCAATGAATTATACAAAGCCATTTTAGATAAAAAATCAAGTTCGGTTTTTAATAATAAAATTTTTGTACGCCAAAATGCACAAAAAACAAATGCGTATCAATCAAGTAAAAACATACTTTTATCAAACGATGCAAGTGCAAACTCTAAGCCTCAATTAGAAATTTGGGCAGATGACGTAAAATGTTCGCACGGACACGCCACTGGGCAACTCAATAAAGAACACGTTTTTTATCTTAAATCGAGAGGAATTGGCGAAAAAGATGCCATGAAAATGCTCACTCAAGCCTATGCACAAGATATTTTGAATAGCATTAAAATTGAAAGTTTGAAACACTATTGCGAAAATGAAATTGCAAAAAGATTTTTATTATAACTAAAAATTTAGAGTAATAATTATAAATTAATACTCTAAATTTTTAATACTTTTAAATCGTAATAATTCATAATTTACTTTTATCCAAACTATTAAACAAGGCAAAGCTTTTAAATCTCTAGGTCTTATAAACTCATTTCTGATAAAAGATGGGCAAATATCGGTGGTACCGAGCTGTGTTAATATTAAAACAAAAAGTAATAATACTAAATTAATCATAGATTTTTCGCAATAATAATACCAAATTGCTACACCACAAACCGCAATAATAAAAGTTGGTGATTCGGCTTTATGATTAAAAATAACCATCCATATTAAAATTGAAGCCAGAAATTTCATTCTAAATTCAAAATTACTGTAAGATTTTAAATTAATTAACGGAATAAATAAAATAATTGTTCCCAATAAAATAATTTGATTTTTAGCTTCAATCATTAAATTATTTTTAAATAAACCCATCACAGACATTCCAAAAGAAGCGGAATGGTCGTTCTGAAGCATGATTTTCCATTCATTTAACTGGAAAATATAAGAATCTAAACTTACAAACATAAATGGAAATGCTGCAAAAATCACAAACCACAGTATCGAATACATTACTATTTTAATTTTGTTATCATAAAAAATATACATGATACAACCCGCTAGAGCATAAGGTTTAATAAAAAATGCAATTATAATAAACAAAGTAGAAATGGCGATTTTCTTTTCTTCAATAGTAATAATTGCTAAAATAATCAACCCAACAATAAGTGAATTGGTTTGGCAATTCATTAAAGAAGTAACAAGTTCATTTAAAATAAACCATAAAAAAAGTATAACATATTTTTTTTCTAATTTTGGTAATTTGTAAACAGCATAAAGCAATACAAAAGTATGAATAGCAATAAATATAAAATAACCAATTTTATCGTTCATAAAATAAAATGGAGCCATCCAAACCGCAAAAGTTGGGCTATATTTGAATAAATCAAGGTTTGTAAAGAAAATATACATAGAATTATTTTCAATTAAACGCAAAAAAGAATATTTAAAAATAAGAAAATTATTACCAATAGACTCATTAGAATTAGCTGAAAAAATTATGGCTCTAACAGTGATAAAAACTGGTAAAATAAAATATAATCTTAAAATAAATTTTTCGTTTTGAAATATTTTTATTATTTTATCTAACATAAGCATAATAGAATCATTAAAGTTACTTGTGGACAACAAATATATACATTATGTATATACAAAGAAAATGAAATTTAAAAGCAAAAATATTTTATAAATAATCTAAAATTATGAAAATATTTTTTTGAATGTTAAACTTTGTGGAAAACTTGCTAATAACTTTTTATTAAATAAACATATTATTGTAAACTATATCAAACTTTAAAGATTAGTATGATTTAATACTTTTTTTAATATGCAACTTAGTAAACTTGAAGTAAAAGGATTTAAAAGTTTTGGCGATAAAATTACTATTAATTTTGATAGTGGAATTACTGGAATTGTTGGTCCGAATGGGTGCGGAAAATCGAATGTAGTTGATGCGATTCGTTGGGTTTTGGGCGAACAAAAAACACGAAATCTTCGATCAGAAAAAATGGAAGATGTGATTTTTAATGGCACTAAAGACCGGAAACCTCACCAAGTGGCTGAAGTTTCAATAACTTTTAATAACACCAGAAACTTACTTCCGACTGAATATTCTCAAGTTACAGTAACACGCAGATATTTCAGAACTGGAGATAGTGATTATGAATTAAATGGAGTTTCTTGTCGTTTAAAAGACATTAATAATTTATTTCTTGATACAGGAATTGGTTCGGATAGCTATGCTATTATTGAATTAAAAATGGTTGAAGATATTTTAAATGATAGAGATGGTTCTAGGCGAGAGTTGTTTGAAGAAGCTGCAGGCGTTTCTAAATTTAAAATTAGAAAAAAACAAACCTTACGAAAATTAGAAGAAACCGACAAAGATTTACTTCGGGTGGATGATTTACTTTTTGAAATAGATAAAAATTTAAAATCTTTAGAAAAACAAGCTAAACAAGCAGAAAAATATTACGAATTAAAGTCAGAATACAAAAGTTTAAGTGTAAGTTATGCTAAATTAACAGTTTCAAATTCTCTATCCGAAATGATAGAACTTCAAAAAAATACTGAAAAAGAAAATGATGCTAAAAATAACATTCAAGTTGCCATTTTAAATGGAGATGCTGAAATTGAAAAAATTAAAGCCGAAATTATAAAAAAAGAACAAGGATTAAAAGAAGCACAAAAACTATTGAATGAGCATATAGGAAAAATAAGAAATTATGAAAATGAGAAAAAAATTAAAAATGAAAGATTAAAATATCTTACTGATACGCAAGATAAATTACAACGACAATTACAATTAGATAAAGAAAATAAAGATAAGTCGGAAATATTACTAAAATCTATCAGAGAAGAATACCAAAAATTATCAAAACAAGTTATAGAACTTGAAGATATTATTACTAAACTAAAATTAGAAGCTGAATATCAAAAACAAAAAGCAACTCAATTACAAAATAGATTAAATGAAAATACACAACAAATAAATAGCCGTCAGAAATTGGTTTACGACCTTAAAAAGTCTTTAGAAATTAATTCATTGCAGATAAGTTCACTTAAACAAGAGCTTGAAAAAACTGCAACTGATGATAATAACCAAAATTCTGAATTAGCATCATTTGAAGAAAAAATAAACTCAATATCGAAAATACTTAAAGAAAAGGAATTGCATTTGACAGGAATTGAGGACTATGAAGCTGAAAATACTGAGCAAATTATAGATATTGAACATAATTTAAAGATAAAAAAAGATACTTTAGCTGAATTAAGCCGGAAATGCGACTCAAAGCAAAATGAATATAATCTTACGAAATCTTTGGTAGATAATTTAGAGGGTTTTCCAGAGGCAGTTCGTTTTTTGAAAAAAAATGCGAACTGGGTAAAAGATGTTCCTTTGCTTTCGGACATTCTTACTTGCGATGAGAAATATCGAATTTCAATAGAAAACTATTTGGAACCTTACATAAATTATTACATTGTAGAGACCGAAAATGATGCTATAAAAGCTGTAAATTTATTGAGTGATGCAAGTATGGGAAAAGCAAATTTTTTTATACTTTCACAATTAGATAAATTAAATAATGAAGGATTTCAAACCATTGAGAATATAAATCAAGCTATCAAATTAGTAAGTTATGAAAAAAAATATACTTCACTTATTCGATTTTTGTTAGATGGTGTTTGTTTGATAAGTGATACAGATTTTAATAATCCTTTAAATGCGAATAAAAATTGGGGCGAAGCAGTTATTACGCAATCTGGAAAAATAATTAAACGAAAAAATAGTATTTCAGGTGGTTCAGTTGGTCTTTTTGAAGGAAAAAGAATTGGTAGAGCCAAAAATATTGAATTGCTAGATATAGAAATTAAATCATTAAATGAAAAACTTACTGCATTAAAAAAAGAATTAGTAAGAGATGAAGAAAATTTATTAAAACTAAAATCAAAATCAAAAAAAATAGAAATTGAAAACTCAAGAAGAGATTTTAATTTAATCAATCAAGAATATATTGCCTATTCATCAAAAAAAGAGCAACTATCATCTCTTTTAAATAAAAATTTGGGTAGAAAAGAAGAAATTATCGAAAAAATAAATTTTCTTCAAAATGAAATTGATTTGAATAAACCTATTTCAGAAAAAGCTGAATTTGAACTTAATAATTTAATTGATAATTTGGATGCATTAAAAGAAGAAACTTACTCAGAAGTTGATTTAATGAACCAAAAATCTACCCTATATAATGAACAAAACATTTCATTTTATCAGCTAAAAAACAAATATAATACCATCGAACAAGATTTGGAATATAGAGAATCTAGTTTGGAATCTACAACTAAAAGAATTGAAGAAAATTCATTAGAAATTACTAAAATTGAACTTGACATAAAACAAATTTTTTCTAAATCTGAAATTAATGATGATGAATTAACTTCGATGTATGAAACAAAAGAAAATTATGAAAAATCACTTAATGAATCAGAAAAAGCCTATTATGCTACAAGAGGATTTCTAGATACTACTGAAAAACAAATAAAAGAATTACTTAAACAAAAAGATAATTCAGAAATAATATTACTAGAAATTACAAATAAATTAAATGATTCTAAATTAAAACTTTCTGCCATTAGAGAGCGACTTTCAGTAGAGTTTGAAGTAAATATTGATGAAATTCAGAACGAAGAAGTAGATATTTCTGTACCTGAAAATGAACTAAAATTACAAATTGACAAAATTAGAAATTCCATTGAAAGATTAGGTCAAATAAATCCTATGGCGATGGAAGCTTATAATGAAATTAAAGAACGCAATGATTTAATAACGAAACAAAAAAATGATATTAATGAAGCAAAAAAATCGCTTTTAGACACAATTTTAGAAATTGATACAACTGCAAAAGCTCAATTTGAAACCACATTTATTGCGATAAGAGAAAATTTTATTACAGTTTTTAGATCATTATTTACAGAAGATGACACTTGCGATTTGGTACTTTCTGATCCGAATGATCCTTTAGAATCAGATATTGATATTATGGCAAAACCAAAAGGTAAGCGTCCGCAGAGTATTAATCAGCTTTCGGGAGGCGAAAAAACACTTACTGCTGTGGCATTACTTTTTTCTATTTATTTGATTAAACCTGCACCTTTTTGTATTTTTGATGAGGTAGATGCTCCACTAGATGATGCCAATATTGATAAATTTAATAATATAATTAAGAAATTTTCTTACGATTCTCAGTTTATAATTGTTACGCACAACAAACGTACAATGGCTAGCACGGACGTTATTTACGGAGTTACAATGATAGAAACGGGCGTTTCGAGAGTTGTTCCTGTTGATTTACGAAGTTTGAATTAAAAATCAATTATTTGATTTCTTTAAAATTTTGTTACTATTTTAATATTAATTTTTGGGTTATAAAATTTAAAATAGGTAATAATTTTAAAAACTAATCTCATCATAATCATTAAGTAAATCAAAATCTAAAACAGTAATATTATTACTTTCATCAGCCATAAACATAGGTTTGAATTTTGCCCCCCATACTAAATCATCGGAAATATAACTATGATTTTTAACTACATTATTGCCATATTTATCGTCAAAAGACTTTAAGTATATTATTAATTCCATTTTACTGTTTATCAAATCTTCTTTTGTAAAACCAAAAATAGGACTATTTTCGTTGATAGGATGAACAACAGTCCAACTTAAAATAAAAGAACTAATCTTACTTATTTCAGTATCTAATCTAAAATACTTATTTACAAAAATACCATTTTCTTCTACTTTCAAAACCATAGATAAAAAAACTTCACTTTCGGATAATTGTGTGTTTTTAAAAGGTGCCATTCTAAACATAAGTGCATTATTTTCTTTATGAGGCGTAATTAAAATATTATTACTAAATTTAATAAAAGATTTAGGTCTAATAAACTTTGAGTAAAGTAAACTTGTGGCTACTGCCAATCCTAAAACACCGATTATTGCTTCTATAGATGCTATTAAGCTTGCCCAAAAATTATTTGGACTTAAATGTCCGTAACCGACTGTTGTTAGGGTTTGAGAACTAAAAAAGTAACATTCAATAAAAAAATCCCATAAATTAATAGTTTTATAATTTGTATTTAAAGACTCTGTTCCGAGAGAAAAATAAATGCAAGCAAATATTAAATTTACTATAAAATAAAAAAAAAATAAAATAAGATAAAATTTAGTCCATGATAATTCTACAATACTATGATAGACACTATATCTTTCAAAAAATGCTAACCCTTTTTTTTGTATATTGGGTTTGCCGTTTTTATCAAAAATTCGGGTATCAGTTTGTAGTGATTTTGCACCAAAACCAGTATTAATGGTTTCGTTTCTTGATAGTTTGTTTGGTATTCGAAGCATTCTTTTTAATTAAAATTTGTATAAAAAAATCATTTAATAAATTTTAAAATCTTTAAAAGCAAAATTTAGTTCCAAAAAAATAATATTAATTGAATTGATATTTTTTTAATTCTTTACAAATCAAATGCTTTTATAAAACTAAAATACAATCATAATATATCCAAAAAAAAATAATTAGTGGCAATATTATAAAAAAATGATATTTATAATGAAATACACTACCTAATTTTAATAAAATATAATCAGATTATCGATATCTTATTTTTTAATCATAATTTAATATTAAGGGAACCTCTAAAAACCCCAATAGTATTTTTAAAAACACCTAAACCAATTTATGATACGAAACCGCAGAATCCAAGTAGGAGGGCTTCAACTGAATTGAGATTTTTAGGAGTTCCCTTAAGTATTCTAACTCATTTTTAATAAAATGAGTTAGAATGTTTTTGGTTATAAAAAATATACTTTTAATAAATCAATTTCTTGATTACAATTCCATTTTTAGTTTGAAATCTTACAAAATATATGCCTTTCGATACATCTGACAAATTCAAATTAGAACCTTTTCCTGATTTTAACTTTAAGCCAAATACATTTAAAACTTCAAATTCTACCGTTGGATTTGGAAAGTGCCCTTTTTCTTTTACGATAAATCCCTCAGCTACAAAGGCAGGAGAAACAGATAATTTTAGTGCGCGACAAGCACTAATCATTCCGTTCATTAAATTTGATATTCCGTTATCATCGTTTGAACCTAAATTATAGTCGATGAGATAC
>REAG01000007.1 GCA_004294265.1 Cytophagales bacterium
TATTTGTTCGTGTGTAAATTCCATTGTTTTTTTATTTAAAGGTTGAATTTTAAATATAACATTTCTTTGGGATTACACACTTTTTTGTACACTATCATTTATAAAATTAACTTTATAGAAAAGCACATATACGTATTTCAAATTAAAAGCCCCCACTATAACCCTCACAAGTGGAGGGGTTTGTCATGATAATGAAAAATCATACAAATATGGAGTTTATACTTATAAAACTAGGGAATTCGCATTTAAAATAATTAGATTAAAATCTCACCCTAAATCACTTCCTAAAGGGAGGGATTTACTTTGAAAGTGTTTTATTAGTAATATATTAAAAATAAACATATTGATTATATATTAAAATTTTTAAAAGCGAATTTACTGCTTATAAAACGATTTTAGTGGTCTTTTCTATCACTTTACATACTTTTTCTAAGTCAAATTATAGTTTTGTTGGTTTTAGGTTATTTCACGATTGTTATGTCGCCAGTCAAAACTTTACTTCCATCTCTTCTATCTATGCTATAATAATATGTGCCCGCAGGAAGTCCATCTCCGTCCCAAGGATTTGTACGAATTTCTTTGCCCGTTTTTTCTAAAATAGTTGATCCATATCGGTTAAAAATCAAAAGAATAGCATTATCGTTTAATTTCAAAGCACTTAAATCCCAGGTTGCGTTTTTATCATTTCCAAAAGGTGTGAGTGCATTTGGAATAAAGTCTGATCTTTTGCATGTTCTTACTTCTACTATATTTGAGAAAACCGCAGGACAAACACCATTTTTTACACTTGCTTTGTAATATTTAACATGATTAAATTGAATGTCATTTGGCGTGTTTAATACTTTTGTGTTAGCACTCAAAACCGCATTTGCATTGATTGAAAGATAAAAAGATGTGTCTTTTTTGAAGGATTCGTACCATTGAATTGTTCCTCGGCTTTCTTCAAGTGTAATTTCGGTTGTTGGCATATCAGGACAGATTTCTGCGTTTGCATCTTCTGGAATAGCATCCGTAACAGTAGCTTTTCCAACTCTACTAATTAAATCAACATTTACTTCTATTTCGTTGCTAGTTTTACTTAGATTAGGACAAGCGGTAAGCGTTCCCATCACTGCATAAGTAGTTTTTTCAGATAATTTTTCAGAAGTAAATCTATTTATATTGGTGCTGAAATTTTCAGTATTTATCCATGTTGTATTACTTTCGGTTTTTTTCATCCATGTTAAAATATCGTTTTGGTGGTTTGCTAAAGTTAAAGAAATGGTGTTTTGTTCGCATATTCCTTGACTAGTAAAGTTATCGGCTGTAATAGTTAAGGCAGATGGTTCTAAAATTTCTAAAGTAGTTTGGGCTGATTTTCCAGCACAAATTCCATTTCCTGCAATCGTATAAACAATTTGATGATTGCCTTTGGAACTATTGGCAAGATTTATTTCTCCATTATTTATATTCAAACTCAACCCATTATTACTATAAAATTTACCTGTATTTTCGCCATCTATACTTATGGTTTGTATACCTTCTTTGCAAAATTTCGGTTGGGTATAAGTGATAGAATTTAAAACAATAGGCTTATCAATCGTTAAATTAATAGTCGTGGAAATTGGGTTACAGCCTGCCACAGAAATCGAGTAGTTTACTAATACTGAGCCTATTACTGAAGTTGGAAAATTGATAGACCCGTTCGCATTCATGTTTAATCCTGCAACACTTGTACTAAATCCTGATAAAATAGTTGTATTAATTAAATCTAATTGTAAATTTCTATCTCCACAAACTTGAGGCGAATTGTAAGTTAATCCGCTCGGTAATATTGGTTTAGGATTTATATAGATACCTGCAAAAGTTGAATTAATATTTGGACAACTTCCCAAACGATTGACAGCCGTTATTTGATAAAAACCAATGGCATTATTAGCAACTGTTATACCATTACTATTGGCATTTACACCAGAATTGGTTGGTGAAATAAGCCAAGTTGAAGTACTTAAATTAGACGTATTTATCCAAGATATACTGCCAATATCGCTACAAACCGTTGTATTTAAAACATCAAAACTTGGTTGAGTTGGACGAGAAGTTACAGTTACAATAATAACATCACTAGCAATAGTAGTAATATTTCCGCAAGTTTCGGTTGGTGTTGCTATTAACTTAATGGCATTTATTCCAACAGGCAAATTAAAATCACTGTCTGTAAATAGTTGTGTATTTGTTCCTTCTAAAACATTATTTACGAACCATTTATAATTAGAAACTAAGCCAGTAGCTGTTGTTAAGCTGTTAATTATAAACGCATTTTGAAAACAAATTTCATCTCTATTTGAAATAATATTGATTTTAGGAATGGTTTTTACGATAATTGATTGTTCTAATTTATCAACACTTTCACAATTATTAGCATCGGTTTGTGTTACAAAAGCTGTAATTGTGGTTGGATTGGCAGAAGTAATAGTTGGTGGTATAGAATTTCCTGATAAATCATCTATTGCATCGTACCATTTTAAATTGATACCCAAAACACTAAAATTGGGAGAATTACCAACGCATGCAATAATTGAATTATCGCCTATAGGAGCATTTGGTCTAGGATTAACTGTAATACTTTCGGTTTGTGTTGATTGGCAGTTATTTACATCCGTTCCAATAACTGTATAAGTACCAGATATTGTAGGAACAAAAGAAATATTATCTAATATATTTCCAGACCAAACATAAGATAACGCTCCATTTCCACTTAAAGTAACACTTTCGCCTTGGCAAATTGTTTTATTTGCTGGATTGGTGTTTATTGAAAGTATTGGTAATGAATTAACTGTTACAATATATGTGGCTTTTGAACTGCAATTATTGGTTGTGCCTGTTAAGGTAACTGTGTTTGTGTTAGTGGGTGTTAATGTGAGTTTGTTTGTTATAGCATTATTTGGAAGCCATACATAATCCGTAGTTCCTAAGCCTGTAAGCGTTACACTATTTCCTAAACAAATACTTGATGCAGAACCACTAATACTCACGTTTGGATTGGCATTGATTGTAATATCTGCAAATTTGGTATCGGTGCCGCAACCAGCAATACTTACTACATTTTTAATATGATAAGTTTGATCAACTCCTGAACTAGCCAAATTTACTATTCCTTGTGTTTGATCTGCCCAAACTAAATTACCAGTACCAGTACTTGAAACCACAGATAAAGTTTGAATGGTGCCATTTGCTTGCGGATTGGCATCGTTGGCACAAAAAGTTGCATTAGTAAAACTAAAATCTGCTGTGAGCGGATTTGTACCTACTGTCATAGTAAAAGTTGCAGATTTAGAACAAATGCCTGTAGTTTGATAATTAATAACATAGTTTCCAACTCCACTAACCGAAGGTGTAATTTCGCCACTTAAATTATTGATGGATAAAATATTACTTCCCGAAGTACTATAAGTATATGTTCCTCCTATTGTTTGACCTACAATATTTGGTAAAATACTACCTCCCGTAATGTTGCAAATAGTTGCACTTGGATAACTAAAAGTAGCTATATCATCAGCATTAATCACCAAACTTGTAATGGTGCTTACTGATGGGCAAGCATTTTGAGAAGCAACATTTACAATTATATTATATCCACCTATCGAACTCAAACTTGGGTTTATTGCTCCTGTGGCAGTATTGATATTTAAAATATTTGTTCCTGATGTAGAATAACTAAATATAGCATTTGCAATAGTAGGAGATAAAGGACTAAGTGAGTTAATACTTTGACAAACCGAACCTTGGTAGATTAAACTTGGTGTCGCATTCAATCCATTTACTGTTACGGTTGCAGTTCCACTTACAGAACCGCAACCGTTATTTGCTGGAACTATGTATGTTATGGTTGATATTCCAGCTAAAGAATTTACAATAATATTTCCTAAACCATTTACAGAAAACCCATTCGTAGCTGTAAAACTTCCTCCTGAAATTCCTGAAGTCGTTGAGATAGAAATAGTATTTTGATTGCTGCAATAGGGTAAAGTTCCATAATTAAAATTAGGTATAATTGGAGAGGAATTAATTGTAACAGTTGCTGTTCCACTTACAGAACCGCAACCGTTATTTGCTGGAACTGTGTATGTTATGGTTGAAATTCCAGCCAATGAATTTACAGTTATATTTCCTAAACTATTTACTGAAAATCCATTGGTAGCAGAAAAACTTCCTCCAGAAATCCCTGCAATGGTTGTTATAGAAATGGTATTTTGATTGCTGCAATAGGGTAAAGTTCCATAATTAAAATTAGGTATAATTGGAGCGGAATTAATTGTAACAGTTGCCGTTCCGCTAACACTTCCGCAACCGTTATTTGCTGGAACGGTATAAGTTATGGTTGAAATTCCAGCCAATGAATTTACAGTTATATTTCCTAAACTATTTATTGAAAATCCATTTGTAGCAGAAAAACTTCCACCTGAAATGCCTGCAATAGTTGTTATTGAAATCGTATTTTGATTGCTACAATATGGATTAGAACCATAATTAAAGCTTGGAATATTAGGTGCAGATGTAACCGTTACTGTTGAAGTTCCACTCACAGAACCGCAACCGTTATTTGCTGGAACTGTGTATGTTATGGTTGAAATTCCAGCCAAAGAATTTACTGTTATATTTCCTAAACCATTTACATTAAATCCACTTGTAGCAGAAAAACTTCCGCCTGAAATGCCTGCAAGAGTTGTTATAGAAATCGTATTTTGATTGCTGCAATAAGGTAAATTTCCATAATTAAAATTAGGAATAATAGGTTCAGAATTAACTGTAACAGTATAAGCCGAACTTAATCCAGTACCTAAAATACTTACAGCAAAACTATAAATACCAACACTTGATGGAGCAAAACTTGCAAGTACGTCCGAATTGTTTGCTATGGGAGTATAAGTACCGCCATTAAAACTATACATCCAAGTTTTGGTTCCAATTCCACCAACAAGCGTAAGGTTTTGAATATTAGTATTTTCGCAGACTTGATTAATTGTTCCAGTTACATAACCTCCTACACCTAAAACAGTAATAGCTTTAACTGTACTATAAGATGTGCCACAAATTCCGTTGCTTACAGCTACCCTATATTCTATGATGCCAATATTTGATACATTTTCGTTAAAAGAATTAGTGTTTGATGTACTTGCAATTACATTCCAACCGTTATTATTTATATTTCTTTCCCAACCAGTGATGCTGCCTGTGTTTCCGACTATGGACATGGAACCTGAATTTCCGTTGATAGTTACAGAATTATTTCCTCCCGTAATTGTGCCTCCAATGGCAAAACCAACCGTAGTTATAGTTGCCATTCCACTTACAGAACCGCAACCGTTATTTGCTGGAACTGTGTATGTTATGGTTGAAATTCCAGCCAATGAATTTACTGTTATATTTCCTAAACTATTTACTGAGAAACCATTCGTAGCAGAAAAACTTCCACCTAAAATGCCTGCAATAGTTGTTATTGAAATCGTATTTTGATTACTACAATAAGGTAAATTTCCATAATTAAAATTAGGAATAATTGGAGAGGAATTAACAGTTACAGTAGCTATTCCGCTCACACTTCCGCAACCATTGGCAGCTGATTTTGTATAAGTTACAGTTGAAATTCCAGCCAATGAATTTACTGTTATATTTCCTAAACTATTTACATTAAATCCATTCGTAGCCGAAAAACTTCCTCCAGTTACTCCTGCAAGAGTTGTTATTGAAATAGTATTTTGATTACTACAATAAGGTAAAGTTCCATAATTAAAATTTGGAATGATGGGAGCAGAATTTACCGTAACAGTTGCTATTCCGCTCACACTTCCGCAACCGTTAGCATCTGGTTTTGTGTATGTTATAGTTGAAATTCCAGCCAAAGAATTTACAATAATATTTCCTAAACCATTTATTGAAAATCCATTTGTGGCAGAAAAACTTCCACCTAAAATACCTGCAAGAGTTGTTACAGAAATGGTATTTTGATTGCTACAATACGGATTATTTCCATAGTTGAAAATTGGAATAATTGGCGCAGAAGTAATCGTTATCGTGGTGCTACCAGATACTGTACCGC
>REAG01000156.1 GCA_004294265.1 Cytophagales bacterium
TTGAAAAAACAGAAAACTTAATTTTTGAAAATAATAAATTTTCAAAATGGAATGAAGAAACGGGCGTTATAAAAAACATATTTAATGAAATAAAAAACACAGAAGCTGATATTTCTAAAATAAATATTTCTGAATATGAAAAAGAATTACAAAAATTAACTTCTGATATTAAAATTAAAATGAATGAAAATGATGATTTATCTTTTCAACTAAAAACCGAAAAAGAATTACTTTTTGAAATTCAAAAATCAAAAGAAAGTTATAAAACTACCAATGAATTAATTGATGAAAAAGAAAAAATTACTTTAAATCTTGATAATTTAGAAAAATTACAAAATATTACACTAAACCAAAATGAATTAAATGAAAAAATAAGTAAGGATACTTTGGAATTAGATAAATTTATTTTAAAAGAAAAGGATAAAAAAATATTGTTGATTTCAACTGAAAAAAATGTTGAGTTATTGATAGAAAACTTACAATTACAAGAGAAAATTGCAAGTTTTGAAGAGCATAGATTGCATTTAAAACCTGGAGAAAACTGTCCACTTTGTGGTTCTTTAGAGCATCCTTTTATTTTAGAAAATATAGAAATCCAAGTAAATTTTAATAAAAATGAAATTGAAGATTTTAAATTAAAAATTAAGGAATTAAAAGCCGAATTGAACTTGCTTTTAGCTGATATTATTAAATTTAAAACAACTATTGACTTCAATAAAAACTTAGTAATTGAAAATGAAATAAAAATTTCCGATTTAAAGTTTTTTTTCTCTCAAACTATTGATTTTCAGGCAATTGATACTTTTAAAAATCAAATTTTAGATATTAATTTATCTTTAGAAAAAGTAAATAAATTAGAAAAAGATGAACTAATTATAAATGAAAACATATCTAAAATTACCAATTTAATACAAAAAATTGATATAGAAATCATAAAATTAGAAAGCGATTTAACAAATAAAAAACTAATTCTATCAAATGAATTTAATACCATTGAAACAAAAAAAGATAGTATTAATTTAGCATACCAAAACTTTAAAACGATTTTCCAAAAGTTTGATTATTCTTTAAATACTTTTGATTTAAAAAGTGTTTTAGAAACTGTAAATGAAATTCATCCAAAATTTGAAAAATGGAAAAATGCAAATGAAATTTTACCTAAATTTAACAAAGAACTTACTGATTTAGAAATATTAATTTCATCATTAGATAATAACTATCAATCAAGTTTGAAGCAATTAAATGATTTAGAAAATAAATTAAAAATAGCTCAAGATTCAAAAAATAACTTAGAATTAGAGTTAGATAATTTAACCACGAATTTCACTCTAAAAAATCCAACCGAGGAAGAAAATAGATTAAGAATAGTAGAAAAAAAGATAGAACAGGAATTAAATGAATTTAAAAATACTATCACAGGAATTAAAGTTCAAATTTCAGGTTTTGAAAATAACATTGTACGATTAAATAATGACAAAAATTTATTAGAAATCAACTATATTTCTTCTTTAAATACAATAAATGAAAAGTTAAAATTAAACAATTTTGGCTCGATAGAAGGATTAAAATATGCTCTATTGCTCGAAAATGCTGAAAAAATTGCTTTAGAAAAAAAGAATAATTTTGATTTAATAGCACAATTTTCTACTTTAATTATTAGATTGCAGAATCAATTAATTGAATTAAAATTAAAAAATCTTACAGATGAATCTATTTCTGATTTATTAATAAATAAAACAGAAATAGATTTAAAAATTACTGAAATAAATCAAGATATTGGGCGAATAAAAGAGAAATTAAACAAAGATTTGATTGATAAAAAATCTAATCAAACTAAATTAGATTTAATAAATTTTAAAAATATTAAATTTGAAAAATTAAGTCAAATAAATAAACTAATTGGCTCAAAATCGGGTGATTCGTTTAAGAAATTTGCACAAGATTTTACACTTTCTTTGTTGGTTCAATATGCAAATAAGCATCTTGAAATTATGTATAATCGTTATGAATTGTTTAAAGATGATAATTCAATTGAAATGGAATTACAAATTAAAGACAAACATTTTTACGACCAAATAAGGACTGTAAATTCACTTTCGGGAGGCGAAACTTTTCTTGTAAGCCTTTCGTTAGCACTTGGCTTGTCCGATTTAGCAAGTAAGAATACTAAAATTCGTTCTTTATTTATTGATGAAGGTTTTGGTAGTTTAGACCCTGAAAGTTTGAATAATGCTTTAGATGCACTTGAACTTTTGCAACAATCAGAAGACAGACAAATTGGAATTATTTCTCACGTAGAAGAACTTAAAAAACGTATTCATACGCAAATAAAAGTAGTTAAAATTTCACCTGAATTTAGTCAAATTAAAGTAAGTTAATCATATTTATAATTTTAAAATGAAATCAGAATTTTTATATTTAGATCACGCATCAACTACATTTTTATTACCAGAAGTTAAAGATGCTATGTTACCATATATGAATGAAAACTCAAAATTTGGAAATCCTTCATCCATACATTTTTTTGGTCGTGAATCTAAAATTGCCATTGAAAAATCTAGAAAAACGATTGCAGGATTATTAAAAACCTCTCCTGCACAGATTTTTTTTACTTCAGGCGGAACCGAAAGTGATAATATGTCAATTATTTCATCTTATTATACTTATAAATTTTCAACAATTATTACAAGTCGATTAGAGCATCATGCAGTTTTGCATGCTTGTGATTTTTTGAATTTACATTTTGGCGTAAAAATAATTTTCTTACAAAATGAAACCAATGGAAATATTGATGTGGAAGATTTAAAATTGAAATTAATTGCTTTTCCTAATTCTTTTGTTTCGCTTATGCACGGAAATAATGAAGTAGGAAATATGATTAATTTATATGAAATTGGTGTGTTAGTTAAATCATATAATTGCATTTTTCATTCTGATACTGTTCAAACTATGGGATATTTTGATTTTGATTTATCAAATTTCCCTATTGATTTTGTGGTTGCTGCAGGTCATAAATTTCATGCTCCTAAAGGAATTGGTTTTATTTATATCAATAATGAAATTAAAATTAAATCTTTTATTCAAGGTGGTTCTCAAGAAAGAAATATGCGAGGTGGAACTGAAAATTTAGCATCAATAGTTGGTTTAGCAAAGGCTTTTGAAATTGCTCAAAGTAATTTATTAGAAAATATTATTCACTTAAAAAATATTAAATCTTATTTTATTCATCATTTAAAACAATTAATACCAAACGTAAGATTTAATGGTAATTGTGATAATTTAGAAGAAAGTCTTCCTCATATTGTAAATGTTGCATTTCCTAAATCTGACATTGATGAAATGTTACTTTTTAAATTTGATATTAACAAAATTTGTGTTTCTGGTGGAAGTGCATGCACAAGCGGGGCTTTGGGAGGTTCTCATGTTTTAAATGCCATTTATGGAGATTTAGATGATTTACCTTCAGTAAGATTTTCTTTTTCAGGAAATACAACTATTGATGATATTAATCATGTATTAAGTGTAATAAAATCAATTTTTAAATTGTAGGAAGTATTATTAAGTTTAGTAATTTTATATAATATTTTATTCCATTTTCAATTTGTTCTAGATAAATAAATTCGTCTGCGGTGTGAGAACGCTCTGAATCTCCTGGACCAATTTTAATTGATTTACATTTTAATAATGCTTGATCCGAAAGGGTAGGAGAGGCATAAGTTTTCATTCCTAAAGATAATCCAGCCAGCACGATCGGATGATTTAAGTCTATTGAAGAAGGTTGTAATCTTAAACTTCTTGGTAATATTTCTGACTTTAAATTTGATTTTAATATTTCAATAATTTCTTCATTTGTATAAGCATCGGTTGTTCTAATATCTATTGTAAAATGACAATTATCTGGAACAACATTGTGCTGAGTGCCAGCAGCAATAATTGTAACTGTCATTTTAACAGGACCTAAATGTTTAGATTCTTTTGGAAATTGGTAAGAATGTATCCATTTTATATCTTCAATGGCTATACTTATAGCATTAATACCTTCTTCTCTTGCAGCATGTCCAGATTTTCCTTTTGCATTACAATCAACTACTATTAAACCTTTTTCGGCAACCGCTATTTGCATGGAAGTTGGTTCGCCAATAATAGCAAATTCAATGGGAGGTAAATCCAAATAAAGTAATTCTATGCCTTTTTTTCCTGAAATTTCTTCTTCTGCCGTTGCTGCAAAAATTAAATTATATTTTAAATTTTCGTTATCATAAAAGTGCATAAATGTTTCAGCTAAACTTACTAAAGCTCCGCCTGCGTCATTACTTCCTAATCCAAAAAGTTTGTTATCTTTTATGGTTGGTTCAAATGGATCACGAACATAACCCGCATTTGGTTTTACTGTATCATGATGCGAATTTAGTAATATTGTTGGTTTATTACTTGTAAAATATTTGTTTTTTACCCAAATATTATTCATTTTTCTTTCAGCCAAAACTTCTCTTGTTTTAAAAAAATCATAAATAATCGAGGCAGTTTCATCTTCATTTTTGCTGTAAGAAGGAATAGAAATTAAATTTTGTAAAAGTTCAACTGCTGCTTTTGTTTTCAAAATATTGGCTTTAATTATTTCAAATATACTAAAATAATCTTTTTAATCATTTTATTTAGTATGTTTTTTTAAATAATATAACGCAAAATGAATATAAAGTTTTTGATTTTTCCATTTTGCCATATCACAAATTATTTTATTTCTTTTTAAATTTAATTTTTCATTCCAATTTAATTTAGCCTTACTTAAAATATTAATTTGATTGTGTGCAACTAATGTTAAAGTTGTAAAAATTAAAACAATTGAAATACATTTTTTTTTATTATTGATGAAATTTGATTCTTGAATTGTTAAAACGGTTTCTGTTAATAAATTACGATATAATTTAGAATATTCTTCAAAATTTTGACTTGAATTTGCTATTGTTTGAATATTATTTATTAAATCTTTGTAAATATCAAATCCGTCATTACAAAGTTGGTATAAAGCTCCTAATTTATAATAAAGATTATTTTCGTTTTCAGTAATTTTATTGCCAAAAAAAGATAAAAATAAAAAGTAACTTTCTGCACCTTTTTGAAATGTTATTTTTTGTAATTCTTTATCAGCTAAATTCCCATTTATTTGTTTTAAAGATTCTTTTTGAGCATAAAACATATCTAAAAAATGTTTTATAAATAATTCTGGATTTTTAAGGTTATTTAAAATCTCTGAATAAATTTCCAAAAAAGTTTCTTCGTAAAATCCTTTAGGTTCGTGATTTTTATAATTGATGATTATTTTTTTTATTTCTTCAATTTCAAGTAATTTATCATCAAAAAAATCATCAAAAACAGGAGAAATACTCCCTAATAAAGTAAGGTATTTTCTTTCTTTGATTGTTATATTTTTATTGTTTGCTAATTGATAAAATTGAATTAAGACGGAAGGAACAAAAATTGTATATTGGTAATAAATTTTCTTTTCTAAAGATTTATTTATCTTTACACTATATTTTTTTTGCTTTCTTTTTAAAATTGGTTTTACATAAATTTGAGTAATAATCCATTGAAAAATAATTTGATAAATTATCAATACTATTATTTTAAAAGTTCTAAAAATATACATAAATATATATATTAAAGTTTTCTTACAATCATAATACCATCTCTTATTGCTAAAAGAACATTTTCAACTCTTATATCATTTTGGATTTTGAGATTAAATTTTTGGATGGCTTCAGTTTTTTTGTCCGTTTTAATTGTTGAATTTATTACTTTTCCGCTCCAAAGTACATTGTCAATTAAAATAAATCCACCTTTTTTTACTTTATCAAAAATTAAATCGTAATATTTTTCATTATTTACTTTATCAGCATCAATAAATACCATATCATAGTCGGTGTATTTTAAGTTAGGAATTATATCTAAAGCATTTCCATTGATATATTCAATTTGATTTTTATATTGTGATTGATTAAAATAATTTCTTACTCTTAATTCTAATTCTATATTAAAATCAATGGTAATGATTTTTCCATTTGATTGTAAATTTTCAGCCATACAAAGGGCTGAATAACCTGTATAAGTTCCTATTTCTAAGATTAAATTAGGGCGAATCATGGCACAAATCATTGATAAAATTCTACCTTGATAATGACCAGAAATCATTCTTGGCATCGCTACATTTGCCAAAGTATCCTGAGAAATTAACCTAAGAATTTCGTTTTCGGAACTTGTATGTTCGTTTGCATATTTTTGTATTTTTTCTTCTATAAACTCCATTTATAAATTTCAATTTTATAAAAAAAATCCATGTTAACAAATGGCTTTAAAAATATTTTATTACTAAGTGTTTTATGTATTTCGTAATTTATTCTGTAATTTTATCTAAATTGTATTTTATTGTTCGTTGGGTAGGATCAGAGTTTGCTAAATCTATCATTCCAAATCCATTTTCAGCCAATGCACCTAAACCCGAATGAAAAATAAAATTATGCACTTCTGGAGCCGCAGCTAATGTAAAAGGAAAAGTATATCCACGTACTTCTGATTTTTCACTATTCAAATAAGTAGTATAAATTCGTGAGAATTTTTTATCTTCCGATTCAAGTTTTGCAATATAATCTTTGTCGGGCGTTAGTTGAAACTGACTAAAAGAAGAAATTTGATCAGCACTGTAAAGCCCAGATTTCTCCATTTTAATCATTGTACTTTCATATAAAAAGTCAGAAAAATCATCTGAGTTTGGTTCAAAAAAAGATTTATTATCTTCTGTATGTAAGATTGGATCTAAAATTAGGATTGGAGAAATGCAAACAAATTTCATTTTATTTTCAAATGTTACTTCTGCTTCCATTTCAATGCTGTCTGGAATTAGCTCCATTTCTCCAATTTGCAATTCTTTAAAGGAAAAAAGTACGTTCAAAAATTGATTTATAAAATCTATATTTAAGCTCGAAAATACCAAAGTTACTTTTGAAGAAAGGTAATGTAAACCACCTTTACCTACTTTTATTTGTCCTTTTAATCCGGAAAAATTATAGTATTTGAAATCTCTGTATTTATGTTCACATTTAGCAATAATTTGCTGTGAAAACTTTGTTAATAAATGTTGATGATGAAAATGGATTTTTGCTCCTCTGTTTTTTAATCCAAAAATTATTCTAACTCTCATATCTTTTAAAAATTAATTTATTACTTTTTACTAACTTGTTTTGATAAAAATTTGTTTTGATAAAATAAAAAAATTATACATTAAATCTAAAGTGCATTATATCACCATCTTGAACCACATATTCTTTTCCTTCAAGAGATATTTTACCCGCTTCTCGGCAAGCTATTTCACTTTTATATTTCACATAATCTTCCAATTTTATTACTTCAGCTTTAATAAAACCTTTTTCAAAATCGGTATGTATTACTCCAGCAGCTTGCGGAGCTTTGAATCCTTTTTTGATTGTCCAGGCTCTAATTTCTTTTACACCAGCCGTAAAATAAGTTCCTAGGTTTAATAAAGAGTAAGAAGTTCTGATTAATCTATCCAAACCACTCTCAGTTAAACCATATTCTTGTAAAAACATTTTTCTTTCCTCTAAATCATCAATTTGAGAAATATCAGATTCTAAAGAAGCATTAATTAGTAATACTTCTGCATTTTCGGATTTTATTAAATCGGCTAATTTTTTTGAATATTGATTTCCTGTTTTGAGTGAAGCTTCATCCACGTTTGCAACATACATAACCGGCTTAATAGTAAGTAAATGCAAATCTTCGATAGGTTCTTTATCATCAACTTCTACTTCACGAGCATTTTTACCTGCTTCTAATGATTTTTTATAAATAGATAAAATTTCAAACTCTTTTTTTGCTTTTGTGTCGCCAGCTTTTGCAGCTCTTTCCACTTTTTGAATTTTTTTATCTACCGAATCCAAATCTTTTAATTGAAGTTCTGCATCAATTATTTCTTTATCTGAAATAGGATCTACTTTTCCAGAAACATGCACTATATTATCATCTTCAAAGCATCGAACTACATGAATTATAGCGTTTACTTCTCTGATATTACCCAAAAATTTATTTCCTAATCCTTCCCCTTTGCTTGCGCCTTTTACTAATCCAGCAATGTCCACAAATTCAATAACTGCTGGCAAAACTGCCTCAGGCTTAACAATTTCTTCTAAGATTCCTAGTCTAATATCAGGTACATTTACAACACCTACATTTGGGTCGATGGTGCAAAAAGGATAATTAGCAGCTTCAGCTTTTGCATTTGAAAGTGCATTAAATAGAGTTGATTTACCTACATTAGGCAAACCTACGATTCCACATTGTAAAGACATATTTATATGTTTGGCAAAATTATAAAATTTAAAAAATATATTTAATAAAAATTTAAAAAAAACTTAAAAAAGATTCAATATTACTTCTATTCCCATTTTAAATCTGAGCTTGAAGTAGTTGAAATGTCATCTTCATTTGGAATGTCAAAATCTAATTTTTCAAAATCAAAATCGGGAACAAGTTTTGTTTTCAAGTAGTTTTTAGCTGTTTCTAGAGCTAAAATAAATTTACTGAAATCCTCTTTGTAAAGAAAAATTTTATGCTTTTCATAATAAAAACCACTTCCGTCTTCTTTTGATTTTTTCTTACTTTCAGTAATAGTTAAGTAATAATCATTTGCTCGTGTTGCTTTAATATCAAAGAAATAAGTTCTTTTTCCTGCTTTAATTCTTTGAGAATATATTTCTGATTTTGTTTCCTTGCTTTCCTCCACTTTAATATTAAAATTTAATATTGGCAAAAATAGAATAAATGCGTTACTTTAAAAACATATTTTGAATAAAATAAATTTTATTTTCAAATTCAATTAATAAATGTCAAAAATTAAATAAATGTAAAAAATTCAATCTATATATTTTAATTATTTTAAAAATTTGTAAAAGTGTTTTTTTTTGCCTAATTTTACAACTTATAAGCCTCCATTTTTGATAAAAGAAAAATTTAATCTAATATTCTAAAATGATTTATTTTTTACGCAATTTAATATTAATTTTCATATCAATTTTTTTTTCAGTTCTATCTCAAACAGGTTACACTCAAAAAGGTTTGGCTTCTTATTATCACGATAAATTTCATGGAAGAAGAACTGCGAGTGGGGAAAAATATAATCAAAATCAACTTACTGGTGCTCATAGAAAATTACTTTTTAACACCATGGTAAAAGTAACAAATTTGAATAATGATAAAAGTATTATAGTAAGAATTAATGATCGTGGACCATATAAATACGAAGGACGAATTATAGATTTAACACTAACTGCAGCTCGTAAAATTGGTGTTGTGCAAAGAGGTGTTGTACCTGTAAAAATAGAAGTTGTAGGTTTAAATGGTAAGATTGATAAAAAAGATAATTTACTTTTACCTGGTTCGGTTCAACGAGGAAAATGTTATAATTATAAATTAGAACCTCGAAATCAAAAAGGTTTTGGCGTTCAAGTTGCCTATTTTAAGGAATTGTTAAATGCTTCTTATTTTGCAAATGTTGTTTTTAGAGATGGTTTTGGACAAGTAGTTGTCAAAGTTGATAACTATAAAACTGATTCTACAATAAATATATATAAAGTAATAGTTGGAGAATTTAAAGACAAACAAAATGCCTATAAATTAGCTAAGGCATTAAAGAAAAAACAGTTTTCTGGTTTTGTTGTTCGTTACTAAAATCTATTGTAAATTATCTAATTTATTTTTTTCTATTTGGTAAGTAATTTTAAATTTTTCAAATTCAAATTTTGAAGATAATTCTTCTACTTTTTTTAGTCCACTTTCTGCAAAAGATGGGATTCCAAATGCCAAAGATTCAAGCGTATAGGCTTTATAAAGGGCTAAAGAATAAGGATTTATAGTTATAGCATCTAATAATATTTGATATGATTTTTCATGTATATTTATATTAGAGTAATATTTAGCTATTTCTAACATAACTTGTTCGTCAAATTGCAAAGTCATTAATGCTGTATTATAATGAGTTTCACAATCTATTTTAGAATTCTTTTTATAAGCTAAAAATCCTTTTAGAAATGGTAAATAATTAGAATTTTGACTATTATTTAATTCTTTTTCTAATGATTCAATATCATTTTTAGCTACAAAAAATTTAATTTTCATAGTATTGAATTTTAGTTTCTCGCTTTCTGTTAAATCTAAATTATTCGTTTCATTCAAAATCTCTGAACATCGGTTTAATGTATTTGTATTAAAATATTTATAAAATAATATTTGTGCTGATTGAAATTTTAAACTTGAATTTTTAATACTAAAAAATATATTTCCACATTCTGAATCTGATAAATTTAAGTTCTTATAGTACAAATATTTGAATTTATAATCATCGCTTTCAAGTAAGACTTTAGAAGTTTTAGAAGAATAAATGCTTCCAAAAAAGTTTAAAATTTCTTTTGCAGATGAATCGGTTTTTTCAATTTCTTTTAAATTTTTAATAACTTCCATTTCATTACCTAGTTCTGATAAAGAAATTGCATAATTTAATCTACTAGTTTTATCGCCTTTATTACTCGAAAGTTGAAAAATTTGAGTAGCCATTTTATTTAACTTTAATTGTAAAGCCCAAATTCCCAAGGTGTTAAGATACTTTCCAGCCGTTTCTTCATTTCCGAGTTGTAAATGGTCAATTGATTTTAAAGCCGTTAATTTATTGCCTCCATAGTATTGTTTCATAGATTTTAAAAATATTAAATCGTTTTTATAGGTGTTTAGCGTATCATTTAAAATTAAATAATCAATAATCCCAATTTTTGTACTATCAAAATTACTTAAATTTAAAAGGTGATAATTTTGAATATAAGCATGATTAATATCGGTTAAGCTGCTGTCTATCAAATAATTAACATTATTTTCAGAATTCTTTTTGTGAACAATTTTATAGGCCAAAATATTAGTAATAAGTTCTTTATTTTTGATATTAACACTTAGCTGAGTTGTGTCAGAAATTAATGATTTCTTTTTTACAATTAAAGCAATTTTATTTGCTTTATTTTCATTTAATTTCTTACAACTTAAAGATTTATTTAAGTAATAAACTGCACTATCGCTCATATTTAATTTCTCGAAAACTAATGCTAAATTACTTTTTAACTCTGCAGATTTAGGAAATGTTTCTATCCCTTTTTTTAATCTAAACATAGCTTCTAAATCTTGATTTTCTGCTAAATAAAGTTGTGCAGAGTTGGCGTAAGCAAAAGGTGTTGGTTTTTTTAATTGTGCTTTTTCATACAAATACCTAGCATCTTTTAAGTTATTTCTATTTTTATAAATCATAGCTAATGAATAATTGGATTTATGATTTTGAAACTCAAATCTAAGAGATTTTCCGTAATATTCTTCACTTAAAATTTCATCATTATCATACATATATGCGTCAGCAATTTGTGCATACCAACCCGCCATGGTTTGATTATAAGCAAACATACTATTATAAAAAAACATACTTAAAACTATTATTGTGCCAGTGCCATACACTGAATAAAATGATACATTTTGATGCGTATAAATGGCTTTTGAAATAGGTAATTTTTCGCTTACCCAACTTCTGTAATTCAAGGCAACATACATAAAAAATCCTATACCAAAACCAATATGTGTCAAATGAATAGCATCTTCAAAAACCTCAATAATGGCATCATTTCCTGTTACAAAAAAATAAGAAATTGTAATAAAACAAAATGAAGACCAACATGTATAAATAACTGCACCAAATGGATAGAATGGTAATATATTTTTGAACATCAAACTTCTATCTTTAAATCCATAAATCCCTAATAATGAGGATATTATAAGAATTACAAATGGACTTATCGGTAATAATTCAAAATTAATTTTATTTGAGTTTTTTAGGTATTGTAAAATTAAATTTGTCATATAAAGCAAGAATATTACTATAAAATGCAACGAATTACTTTGATTTTGACCTTTAATTTCGTTTATAGAAACTAGTTTTAATAATCCTAAAACTATTTCAAAAGCTACAAATGCTATAAATAAAATACTTAATAAAATTGCTCCAATTGATGCGTAAGAAAATATATAATAAACGCCTGAATTTAGTTTTGTAAAAGAAAATAAAACTCCATAATAAATGATTGCAATAATAATAAAACTTACTATTCTTAACAAAAATGAAGTTGAGTTTGAAAATGCAAAAAAGTAATAACTTAATCCTCCAAATATAATTATAGGTGCTATTAAAATGATAGTATTATAACTAAAATCTTCAAATAGGATATTCGGTTGTTGCAACATAAAATAGGACAAACAAAAAAATGTTCCTAAGTAATAAATAAAATTATTTAAAAATGATAAAGTAGTAAGAATAGTTAGTATTAATAAAGTAATAACAGCAAAAGATAGAAAAGTGATTTCTGATTTCATAATAACATCACTTCCAAAAAAAGTTTGAAGTGCTAAATACACATTAGATTCTATCGAATATTGAAATATTCCTACTTCAAAATTATCTATTGGAACTTTTATCTTAGAAATTTCTGAAATTGTTTTCCATTCAAAGTAATTTTCAGTTCCTAAAAATAACTGTGCAGAAAAATAAATAATTGAAATTGAAAATATTGATAAAAATAAGTAATAAATTACTTTAGATTCTTTATCCCAGCCTTTTGTTATTGAAATCATTCTTTTTTTTATTCAAAAATACTACATACTAATCTTACAAAAAAATTTAACTTTAATTTTATGAATTTGAATTGTAAATATTCAGCCCTAAATTTAGCAATTAAATTAAGATTTTCCAAAATCGGTTTACGTTTTTGAAAGAAGTATCAATCATAGACCTTAGGGCAACAAAAATATTTATATTTTTTAACGACTTAAACTTCCACTAAACCTTATTTTTTATTTTTACATTCCTAATTTATTGTTCAAATCCATTATTATCGGGCGGGACATTGTTATATTCTAAAAAATTTAAAAGTTATTTTTGGTGTTATTAAGCCTTTTTACAAACGCTTTTAGCTTTTTTGAAGGATGTGTTGGCGGTCTTTCCAATATTTTCAAAAACTGTTCCATAAAAGTGTGTTTTTCTAAAAGCCGATTTTCATACCATTTTATAGCTTTAAAAAAGGTCTTTTATTCCTAAAGCCCATTCACAAGGCTCTTTTTGAAGAATAAAACTTAAATCTCGTTGTAAATGAACTAAACATAATTGATGTGTTTTATTGGTAAGCTTTTTACATTTAGTCCGTATTGAAATTGGAGCAGTTAAATAATTAGAGAAATTAGTAATATTACAATGACCACAACTACAATTAGTACTATTTTTTTGATACGCCCACATAAATACTTCAAAAAATGCCCTCCTAAGCCAATTTCTGCTATGAAACCGAAGTATCCAAAAGAGCGGGACGTCCCAATTTTATGAAATATTACTAATATATTGATTAATTAAGGTTAAAATACATATATGGGCTTTTCTATTATTTTATCTTAATTCCTTGATTTATAGACTATTAGGTTATATAAATCTGTATTTCTTGTTTTTTTATAAGCTGAATAGTTTCGTTTTCAGAGGACTTTTAGAGCGTTTTACAATTTATTTTGTTTAGTTTTGGGTCTTATACTATTTTTAATCGTTTTTGGCGCATTTAAAAATTGATAAAAATGCAAAAATTCAAAAATGATTATTTTATTTTGTAATTTTATTTCCATATTAATTTCAGTAATATATTATATAATTTTAAATTTTAAATCACTGTAATATAAATTATAAAATTACTTTATTCTAAAAAAACATGAAAACAATTATCAACCTTGAATCCCTAATTTTAATTGCCAAAGATGCTGCTTTTGGTATAATGAAAGTTTATAATAACGAGAAACTTTTTGCAAACACAGAGTTAAAAAGCGACTCAAGTCCTTTGACTTTAGCGGATAAAACTGCCCATGAAATTATTTATAATGGACTTATTAAATTGCATCCAGAAATACCAATTATCTCTGAAGAGGGAGAGCAAATTGATTTTGAAATAAGAAAAAATTGGGCTACTTTTTGGCTAGTAGATCCGCTGGATGGCACTAAGGAATTTATAAAACGGAATGGAGAATTTACCGTAAATATTGCTTTAATAGAAAATAATATGCCTGTTTTTGGTATTATTTATGTACCCGTTTCTGATATTATTTATTTTACAGAAAATAATAAAACTTACAAACGAGAAAAAGGAATAACAAATAAAATAGAAGTAAGCCATAAAAAAAATAATCTTACTGCTGTTGAAAGCCGTTCACATTCTTCGGAAAATGAAAAAAATCTATTGGCAAAATATGATATTCAAAACACAATTTCAGTGGGCAGTTCGCTCAAATTTTGTATGTTGGCAGAAGCAAAAGCCGATATTTATTACCGAGATGGACCAACTATGGAATGGGATACTGCTGCTGGACAAGCTATTTTGACCCAAGCTGGTGGTATTGTGGAAGGTTTAAGTTATAATAAACCTGTTTTGAGAAACGGAAATTTTTTATGTAAAAATAAGGTTTTAATTATTAATTATTAATTATTGATTATAATTTAGTTAAGATTTAAAAATTTTGTTGCAATAATTCAAAATTTAGTAACGCCTCAGGTTCGGTTTCTTATTCCGTGGGACAAATAGATTATGCTTCGGCATCGGTTTCTAATAAAGGTTAAATCAGTTTGGGTGTGCAACAACCGCTCATTATCAGTGCATTAACGGGCATTAAAGGCTCAGAAAAACTAATGATTGCTTGTCAAATATATCCTAATCCAAGTTCGGATTTTGTGGTTTTAAGCTGGGACTCTGCTTTAAATTCCACTTATGTAAACTACAAAATTGCAGACGTTAATGGCAAAAACATAATTTTGGCATCGGCTCAAAACCAATCTAAAATTTCGGTTCTCGATTTAGCTATTGGAACCTACATTATCAATGTTTCGGATAGCAAAAACAATTTTATCAAATCTTTTAAATTGGTAAAAAACTAATTAATAAACTTGCTGTTTTAAACAAAATAAAGCCCACAGTTTAAACCGTAGGCTTTATTATTTTATGAAATAAAAAAATATAAAAACACATAATATTATTGATAATTTTGTAAATGATTTCAAAGTGATTATCTTTGAAATTCCAAAACCATAAATATTAATACAAACATGGCACTTATCAAATTTACGATTGATGGCATAACCACCGAAGTTGAAGAGGGAACGTCTATTTTGAACGCAGCAAGGCAGCTTGGCAAAAACGTACCGCCTGCCATGTGCTACTATTCAAAACTGAAAGACTCTGGTGGCAAATGTCGTACTTGTTTGGTCGAAGTATCGAAAGGTTCAGAAAAAGATCCTCGCCCCATGCCAAAATTAATGGCTTCGTGCCGAACCAACGTAATGGATGGTATGGATGTTAAAAATCTTACTTCTCCCAAAGTTATTGAAGCAAGAAAAGGTGTTGTGGAATTTTTATTAATCAATCATCCGCTTGATTGCCCCGTTTGTGACCAAGCAGGGGAGTGTCATTTGCAAGATTTGGGACATGAACACGGAGCTGAAGGCACTCGCTACGAAGAAGAACGCAGAGAATTTGAAAAAATAGATATTGGTCCTTATATTCAACTGCACATGACCCGTTGCATTATGTGTTTCCGTTGCGTTTTTACTGCCGATCAAATCACAAATTCACGTGTGCATGGCATCATAAACCGTGGAGATGCAGCCGAAATTTCTACTTATATTGCACAATCCGTTGAAAATGATTTTTCGGGAAATGTGATTGACGTTTGCCCAGTAGGAGCTTTAACTGACAAAACTTTTAGATTTAAAAACCGAGTTTGGTTCACAAAACCAATGGATGCTCACCGTGATTGCGATAAATGTTGCGGAAAAGTTACGGTTTGGCAAAAAGGAAACGATATAATCCGAATTACAGGACGCAAAGATAAATATGGAGAAGTGGAAGAGTTTATTTGCAATACATGTAGATTTGAGAAAAAAGAACTTTCCGATTGGACTATTGAAGGACCACGAAAAATAGACAGAGCCTCTGTTCAATCTCAAAATCATTACGAATTAGCACCAGATAAACAAGTAGTTCCTACTCGCAAGAGTTTGAATGCCGAAAATCCTGCGTTTGCGTAAGAATAAATGAGAAACGAAGAATATTATAAAAATTTAGTTCAAGCCTATATATCGCTTATAAACGTATTAGTGATATTAATTGTGGCAGCTTCTGCAGGTGCATACACAGTGTATAAGGAAAATAATATAAATTCTATCATGTATTATACTGTTTTTCAGACTTTAATTATTATTTTATTTTTATTAATACTTATAATTTCAATATTAATTTTATTACTATTTAAAACAATTAAAAAATTAAGAACATGAATGGATATGGAATTGGAATGATGATATTTTTATCTACATTTATTTGTTTTTTATTATGGTTAATCTTTTTCTTGTTACGATTTAACTATCAAGATAATTTGGCAAAATAAAACTTAGATTAATATAAATGTCATTAAAAAAACGATTATGGATTGATAAAAATGCCAAAAGAATGATGCTTTTTTTGGTGTTTTTTTGCCTATCTTTTGCTTTTTTTATAGGCTTTGGATTGTATAGCAAAAGTATCAATTTACTTACTCAATTTAGATCTTACGATTTAATATTTTCTGCCGATTGGGTGCCAGGAAAGATGAAATTTGGGATTTTTCCATTTATCATCGGAACGCTTACAGTAACAACACTTGCTATGATTATTGCCGTTCCGCCTTGTTTATTGGCGGCTATATATTTGACAGAATATGCGGATAATAAAGTTGTAAAATGGGTTCGACCAGTTGTGGACGTGTTGGCAGGAATTCCATCAGTAATTTTTGGCGTTTGGGGAATTATTTTAATAATTCCTTTTATAAGAGATATTTTGGCACCCATTTTTGGTGTTCGTACTTCAGGTTATTCCGCTTTGGCAGGTGGAATTGTGTTGGCTGTTTCGGTCTTTCCAGTTATTTTACAACTTTTAATTGAACTTTTTAGAACCATCCCACAAGATTTGAGAGATGCATCTTTGGCTTTAGGAGCCACACAATGGCAAACCACAAAATTAGTCATGCTCCGTAAAGCTGGTCCAGGCGTAGTTTCGGCAGTTGTAATTGCATTTTCGAGGGCTTTTGGTGAAACAATGTCTGTAATAATGGTTACAGGAAGTGTAGCAATGGTGCCGACTTCTGTTTTTGATCCTGTTTATCCTCTACCATCTTTAATTGCCAATAATTATGGCGAAATGCTTTCAATTCCGCTTTACGATTCGGCTTTAATGTTTGTAGCATTAGTTTTGTTTTTAATAGTTTTATTGTTTAATATTATATCCAGATATATTTTACGAAAAGTAGAATTAAGTAGTATTTAACCATGCAAAAAGACGATTTCTTACAAATTTTAGATGATAATTCAAAAGCAATCTTACAAAAAGATGCTTTGCTAGAAATGGAATACGCCTTTAAATTTGATGCTAATTCTAAAATATTAGCCGCAAAAATTGATTTTCAATCACAATCAATGTATGCAGAAAAAAAGCTAAAACAAGCAGCTTTATTCTCTCCCAATCGTGCTTTTTTGAAAAAGAAAATTCAAGATAGTTTTATTGAAAATACACCGAACGAAGTACTAATTAAAGAAGATTTATTTAAAGAAATTCCTTTAATAAAATCTTCTGAAAATATTTCTACTAACTTAAATTTAATTTCAAAAGACGAAAATATAATTGATAAGATTGAAGAAAAGGAATCAAAAATAGAATTAGAATTACCTATAATTGAAATAGAATCTAATAAAAAAATAGTTGAAATCAATTTTTCAAATGATGATATAAGTGAAAATTTAACTAAATTAGAAATTATAAATCAAGAAAATAATATAATAAAAGATACTGTTTTTTCAGGTAAATATTACGTACACACACCCGTTTTTGGAACTCACCCTAAAGTAAGTTCAGATGATTTAATTAAAGAATTTTTATCTTACAGAGGCGTTATTGAAATAGAAAAAGTTGATTTTAATGTTCAGCAATCGATTATACAAAAGTTTTTGGAAGATGAACCAGTTATAAATCGTCTTTCGGTTGATTCAGAAGTAAACAACAAAACGGATTTATCAAAAACTAGCACTATAGAATCGGAATTTATTACCGAAAATTATGCCAACATTTTGATTAAACAAAAGAAAATAAATAAGGCAATAGAAATATATTATAAATTAATTTTGAAATATCCAGAAAAAGAAACTTATTTTGCAGAGAAAATATCATTATTCAATTCTTACAACCAATCATAATTTAAAATCATGTTTACAATAGCATTAATTTTTATCTCTTTCATTTGCTTATTTTTAGTTTTAGTAGTTTTATTGCAAAGTTCAAAATCATCTGGTGGTTCTGGAGCAGCATTTGGTTCAAGTATGAATTATTTGGTTGGTGCAAACAAAAAAGGTGATTTATTAGAAAACATTACTTGGGGATTAGCTATTGTACTTTTAGTGAGTTGCTTAGCAACCAATTTTATCATTGATAGAGATGGAACAGGACAAGTAGAGCTTAACAGTCCAAATATTGAAAGAGCACAAGAATCCGGATTTCAACAACCAGCACCGCAGCCAGCAGCTCAACCTGCAGAACAACCAGTTGCACAGCCAGAACAAAAATAATTTTCAATTTTTAATTTAAT
>REAG01000008.1 GCA_004294265.1 Cytophagales bacterium
TGAACAATTCTATTAATTTTTGATAATCCAATTACTTTACCATTTGAAATATAAGCTACGTGGGCTTTTCCAATTATAGGAACGAAATGATGTTCGCAATTTGAAAAAAGAGTAATATCTTTTTCAATCAACATTTCGTTGTAACTATATTTATTTTCAAAAAGAGCTATTTTGGGTTTATTTGCAGGATTTAAACCACTAAATATTTCTTTGACATACATTTTAGCTACTCTTTTTGGCGTTCCTTTTAAGCTGTCATCCGTTAAATCTAAACCCAAAATGGACATTATTTCTTTAAAATGATCTTCTATAAGAGCCATTTTGAGGTTATCATCCAAATCAAATGCATCTTCTCGCAAAGGAGTATCAACCGAGGTAGAAATATGATTATCTCCAAGTTCGTCTATATCAATCAATATTTTATCTATATCTTTCATATTTCAATACAAAGGTTCTAAAATAGTTTTATATATAATAATACTATTAAAACAAACAAAAAGTTCAAATTATATCAAAATTAAATGAAATAATTCTAAAGTATTAATATACTTATAAATAACAATTAAATTGCACTCAAAAACTTTTTTAGTTGATTTATTTCAGCATCGGTAATGGCAGGAAAATTAGCAATCCTGAAAGTAGTATTTTTTAAACTGCCATAACCAGAACCTAATTCAATGCCTGCAATTTTGGCTTCTTTTTTAATTTTAATTATATTTTCTTCCGAAGCTCCAACCGTGATTACTGTGTCTGATTGAACTTCTTTATTGGTAATGTGCAAATAAAAACCATTCAAAGTTGGAATGAAATTATACCAATCAGCGGCTCTTTTTTTGATTAAATTATTAATATCCGAAATTGAAGTGATTTGAGCTAAAACTCTAGAAAGTAAATAAATATTTAATACGTTGGGCGTATAATTGGTTTGAAACTTCTGAATTTGATCCACCATTTTCAAAACACTATTATATCTTCCAGTAATATTTTTCGTTTTTGCCTTTTCAATTGCTTTGGGCGAAAGTATTAAAATTCCTAAGCCAGCAGGAAGTCCAAAACATTTTTGAACAGACCCATATATAATATCAAATAATTTAAAATCTATGGCAATTCCACCCAAACAAGAGGTAGTATCTATGGAAATCAATGCATTTGGAAAAGTTGATTTAGCTTCTTTTATTACTTTATCACTTACTTTTGTGCCAGTAGAAGTTTCGTTTAATGTAAAGCCTAGCATTTCTATATCAGAAGGAATATTGTAAGAATTCAACTTAATCTCTTCAGATTCATTATATTTATATCCTATTGTTTCAGGATGAATATAATGAGCATATTCAAACCATTTTTTTCCAAATTCTCCGTTATAAAACTGAACGGTAGATTTTGAAACAATATCTTGAGCAATAATTTCCCATGATTCGGTTGCAGAACCTGTATATAAAATGGTGTAATCAGCCGGAATTTGAAGCTTTTCGTGCATTAATTCCAAGCATTTTTGCGAAAAAGTATCAAATTCTTTACTTCTATGGCTTATACTTAAAATATGATTATCGTATGCTTCAGTAAGATAATTACGAACTTCAGGATATATTTTTGACGGACCAACATTAAATGTTATCATGTTTTATTTAGTAATATAATTTATTTTTTAGTGAAGTATTTTAGAGCCAATGTATAACTTTCTAAACCAAAACCAACGATTATTCCTTTGCATACACTCGAAATATAACTATGATGTCTGAAAGTTTCTCTGGCGTGCACATTTGAAATATGAACTTCAACAACAGGCGTTTTTATGGCAGCAATCGCATCTGCAATGGCAATTGAAGTATGTGTATATGCTCCTGCATTTAAAACTATGCCATCGTAAGAAAAACCAATTTCATGAATTTTATTTATGATTTCACCTTCTATGTTGCTTTGAAAATAATATAAATCAAATTCTTTAAAATCCGACTTTAACTCATCAAAAAAATCTTCAAAAGAACGATTACCGTATTTTTCGGGTTCTCGTTTGCCAAGCAAATTCAAATTCGGACCATTCAAAATTAAAATTTTCATTTTTAAAAAGGCTTATTTTCTAAAATTTTCACAAAAATAGTTTTTTTTGTTTTCATAAAGTTTATTTATTTTGCTTTTATTAAAATAAATATCCTTTCAAATGATTATGGTTAATTTATTTATTATTTTTTTAAAATTATTAAAATTTTTAATCCTTAATCTTATATATTAAATAAAAGTGGTACTTTTGAAATTTACTTTAGAATTAAGAAAAAATCAAATAGTAAATTTTATTTTTTCTTGAAATTAAATAAAATATATTTTAATTAAAAAAATCGTGTCGCAATTATCTACCAAACATTTACTTGGCATTAAAGATTTAACACCGCAGGATATATCTTTAATTTTGGATACAGCTGTAAGTTTTAAAGAAATTTTGCAACGTCCGATTAAAAAAGTACCATCATTACGTGAAGTAACGATTGCCAATGTTTTTTTTGAAAATTCAACACGCACTCGTTTGTCGTTTGAATTGGCACAAAAACGTCTTTCGGCAGATACAATTAATTTTGCAGCTGCCAATAGTTCTGTAAAAAAAGGAGAAACCTTACTCGATACAGTCAATAATATTTTGGCAATGAAAGTTGATATGGTTGTGATGCGTCATGCCAGCGTGGGTGCACCTCATTTTATTGCAAAAAACACTAAATGTATGGTTGTAAATGCAGGTGATGGCACACACGAGCATCCCACACAAGCTCTATTGGATGCTTTTACTGTGCGAGAAAAACTTGGAGATTTAGCAGGAAAAAAAATATGTATTTTTGGAGATATATTACATTCAAGAGTGGCACTTTCTAATTTTTTCTTACTAAAAAAAATGGGTGCAGAAGTGATGGTTTGTGGTCCTACAACTTTGATTCCTAAGTATATAGATTCGCTTGGTATAAAAGTTGAAGATAATGTTTTGAAAGCCCTACAATGGTGTGATGTAGCAAATGTACTCAGAATTCAACTCGAAAGACAACAATTAAAATATTTTCCATCTCTCAAAGAGTATTCAAATTTCTTTGGAATAAACATGGATTTGTTAAATAAACTTGACAAAAAAATACTTATCTTACACCCAGGACCCATCAATAGGGGAGTAGAAATCACAAGTGAAGTAGCTGATTCTGAACATTCTTTGATTTTAGAACAAGTTGAAAATGGGGTAGCTGTACGAATGGCAGTAATGTATTTGTTGGCAGGAAATGTAAGTTGATTTTTAGTTTTAAAAGATTTGAATTAAATCATAATCTATTACTTTTAAAAAAGAATAAACAAACATTAATAAACTCAAATATTATTCATATAACTAACTGAAAATCAGTTAGTTATATGAATAATATTATAATTTTTTTTCCCCTTTTGAACAAGTAAATATTTTTGTTGAATAAAATCAAAATCAGTTATTTTTGATTGATTATCAATTTTTATTTTATTGATACTTACGCCTCCGCCATCGATCATTTTTCTGGCTTCGCCTTTGGAAGGAAATATTAAATTTTGAGTGTCGATAGATAAAAAATCAATAACATTCAAGCAAGAAAGTAAATCAGATTTAGTAACAGAAATTTGAGTTACACCTTCAAAAACAGACAAAAAAGTAAGCTCATCTAATTTTTGTAAAGTTTCAGTTGTGCCTTTTCCAAACAAAATTTCGGATGCTTCGATGGCATTATCTAAATCAATTTGGCTATGTACTCGAGTTGTTATTTCTTCTGCCAATGCTTTTTGCAAAATTCTCAAATGAGGTGCTTCAGCATGCAAATTTTCTAAAGTTTCAATTTCTTGTTTTGATTTTAAAGTAAATATTTTTATCCATTTTGAAGCATCTGCATCGGCAGCGTTCAGCCAAAATTGATAAAAACTATAAGGCGAAGTTTTAGTTGGATTGAGCCAAATTGCTCCACTTTCAGTTTTTCCAAACTTTCCTCCATCGGATTTTGTCATTAATGGGCAAGTAAGGGCAAACGCTTCTCCACCCGATTTTCTACGAATAAGTTCAGTTCCAGTAACAATATTTCCCCATTGATCAGAGCCACCTAATTGTAATTTACAATTTTTGTTGGTATGCAACCAATAAAAATCATAGCCTTGCAAAAGTTGATAACTAAATTCGGTAAACGAAAGACCCGTTTCGAGTCTATTTTGAACCGAATCTTTGCTCATCATATAGCTTACAGTAAGGTGTTTGCCCACATCTCTCAAAAAATGTAGAAAACTAAAATCTTTCATCCAATCGTAATTATTGAGTAATTCAGCCGAATTTCCACCCGAACTAAAATCTAAAAACTTACGCATTTGAGTTTTTAAACTTTCTACATTATGGTTTAAAATTTCTTCAGAAAGCAAATTTCGTTCTGCCGATTTGCCCGATGGATCGCCAATCATGCCCGTTGCACCACCCACCACAAGAATTGGTTTATGACCTGCAATTTGCAAATGTTTGAGCATCATTACAGAAACTAAATGTCCCACGTGCATAGAATCTGCCGTTGGATCAACGCCCACATAGGCTGTAACCATCTCTTTTTCAAGTAATTGCTCGGTGCCAGGCATAATATCATGCACCATTCCTCTCCATCTAAGCTGTTCAATAAATGTCATTTATTACTAATTTAAACTTTTATTTCTTTTCTGTTTTTTTTTACAAAACAACATTTATTTAAGCTAAAAACAAAGTAGAAATATTTTTAAATTAATAAAAGCTATCTTTTTTTTAATTTGTTTTCTTCTAAACATTGTAGTTTTTTTATATGTTAATTAATTATAAAGGTAAAAGATGAACAAAAATTTAGATGATTTTAGAAAATTAGGAGATGCTCCTGCAGATGATTTTGTTCAATTTTACTTTTCTGATACCAATCGAAAACTAATTTTAAATGAAAACCTTTTAAAATTAAACAAAAATAAAGATTGGGAGAACTTTTTAATTCAAATTCCAAAAGCAAATTGGTTTGATAAAGAAATTGAAAAAAGTGAAAAAATTGATAATAAAACCATGAAATTGGCTATTGGTTTTTATCAAAAAAAAGAAAATTATATTTTACAATTACTTGGTTTGCTTTCTTTACCTTATTGTTATGCAGCCGCAGACGGAGCAAAAGTTTTGTTTCAAACTGCAAGAATGTACTCTGATGTAGAAAAACGATTAACTGAAACCGCTCTTTTTATTAAAAATTTAATGGATTTGAAAGCTTTTGAACCTGAAGGTTTAGGCAAAATTCAATTATTTAAAGTAAGAATTATGCACGCAGCTGCAAGGTTTTATCTTCAAAAATCAAATTGGAATTTAAGTTTAGGAATACCCGTAAATCAAGAAGATTTAGCCGGAACTAATTTGTCTTTTTCATTAATTGTCATTCGTGGATTACGTAAAATGGGCTTTTCTATCAAATATGAAGAACAATTAGCGTACATAAATTATTGGAATTACGTTGGTTCAATGCTTGGTTTAGAATCTGAATTACTTCCTAAAACTGGAAAAGATGCGATAGATTTAGAAAAAAATATTAGATTAAGACATTTTAAAAAATCGAAAGAAGGTATTGAACTAACAAATTCCTTATTACAATGTTTTTATAAACTCAATGATGAAAAAGAAATTAAAAATAATGAAATTTCAGGATTTATGCGTTATCTTTTGGGAAATGAAGTTTCAAATATTTTAGAAATTCCAAATGGAGAATTTTCGGCTACTAAACAATTATTACTTAAATTAAAAGTGGCGGTTTATTAAATCTTTAAAATTCTATGGCAGGTATTCTCAACTTTCACAAAATTGAGTTTTAACTGAAGACTACTGCCACGGGTTAAAATCTTATTTTATTGAAACTAAAAACATGCAATTTTCTTACAACTCCCTCATTATCAAACCATTACAAGTATTACTCAAATATTATTTTAAATAATATTTTGATGTAAGATTTTAAATTTGTAATTTTGATTATTAATATAAAATCTATGAGCAACACAACACAACACAACACAACACAACACAACACAACACAACACAACACAACACA
>REAG01000009.1 GCA_004294265.1 Cytophagales bacterium
GTAATGAAAGTTTGTTTATTTAATGCCATAATTTTTTAGCCGGTAAGCCGATAAGGCGTTTTATAATAAGTGGTGTAAGTTATTACCTATCGAAGTTTATCAATGAAAAAAGCAGTACATATTTTCTTATCGCCTTCCCGGCAAATCATTTCGGCAGCCATACCACCAACTCCTCCTAAACCTACCACCAAAACGTGAGAATCAACTATTTTTTGAAGCTTTTCGTCTCCCAACAATATTTGGGTCCGTTGCATCCAAGGTTTTATTAAGCTCATTTATTATAATTTCAAACTAATAATTTTTGCAAAAATACTAAATAATAACTTCAAATTAGATTGTTTTCTTTGAAATTAATATTTGTAAAAATTAATATAGGTATTTATAAAAAATTGTAACAATTAACAATTAACAATTAACAATTAACAATTAACAATTAACAATTAACAATTAACAATTAACAATTAACAATTAACAATTAACAATTAACAATTTAACAATTAACAATTAACAATTAACAATTAACAATTAACAATTAACAACTATTATTTCATCCATTTTTTAATCAAGTGTTTGTCAGAAATTTTTGTTTTTACATAAAAATCATTGATGAGTTTTTTATAAGAATTTTGCTTATACAAATATTCCAAACATTGCCCTGCCGGATTTGCTAATCTGCCATTAAAATGCGTAATAGCATTTGAAAGATTTTCTATAAATGTTTCATTGCAGAAATTTAATCTTTTTAAAGCATCAATTGCCAAAACTCTTGTTCTGAATTCGTAATTAGAAGATGAATAACTTACTAATTCATTAATATAATTTGTTTTATCAATATTGCAATTTATTTCTAACCATTTTATTCTTACATTTTTATGATTATTACCCAATTCGGATTTTGTGATTTCTAAATATTCATTTTGATATTCGGGATATTTTGCACAAAGTTTATCTAAGGAAGTTTCTAAACATAAATAAGAGCTATCTTTCAACAAAACTCTACATTCATTTTCCATTTGTTTTGGCAAATTTGCTATATTAGCTGCAACTGCTTTTCTTACGTTTACATCTTTATGTTTAACTGCTGCCAAAAGTAATTCTAAACTTTCTTTTGCAGTATCCGATGAAATTTGATTGATAATTTCGGCTTTAACGGCATGAAATTTTTCTCTCATATAAACACTAATTAATGTTTCTCTTTTTTTATTCATTTCAACCCCTTTTAATTGCAAAATGGCATCATATCTATCCAACATTTGTGGAGCTCTCAAAGCTTGATTCATCCATTCTTCTTGATATTTTATAAAATTTACTGATTTCAAAACTTGCGAATTTGGATCAAATAATACGAAATCTATTTCCATATTATTTTTATTTGGCAATGAAATTTTATGCGATTGATTTTCAATTACAGTAATAATAGTGTCTTTAGTTCTATCTCGATAATAAACTTCAAATTTAATTGGCATTTTAAATAAACTTACTAAATCGTTTACTTCGTGTGTTTGCTCAACCGTAATTTCAGTAAATCTTTCATTTTTACTATTTTTTATATCTTGATAACTAACTTTATAGGCAGGTTCTCCACCTTTATAAACCCATTCATCCCAAAACCAATTAAGCGAAATTCCAAGTTCGTCCTGAAAAGCAACCAATAAATCATTAGAATCCACATTTTTAAAAGCATTTCTTTCTAAATATCGCTTTACAGCTCTGTTGTAAGGCTCACGTCCCACGATAGATTTAATCATTTCGATTACAAAAGCACCCTTAGGATACCAACGAGTTGTGCCGCCATTTGAACTTCCAACGGCTTTTTGATCGGTCAAAGATGCCGTAAGTGCAGAAGTTATGGCAGATTTTCTTTGCCAATCAAAATTATCTTGTCCGTAAGATTCTCTATCAAAAAGCCACTGATAGTGGGTTGCAAAACTTTCTTGAAGCCAAGTATCATTATTACTGCGTGCAGTAATAAAATCACCAAACCACATGTGAGCCATTTCATGGGCATTTACCGCCACATAATTTCTATCCAAAAAACTGCGGCTATCCACACAAAAGAAATCACCAAAAACTGTTGCTGTGGTGTTTTCCATTGCTCCAAACATATAATCCTGAGCAGGAATTTGACTGTAAGGGGCTTTCCAAGGGTAATTTATTCCTATTTCTTTCTCAAAAAAATCCATAATTTGAGGAGTAAGTTTATAAATATATTCAAACCTATCTTTGTGTTCAGGATAATAATAACATCGTAATAATTGACCTGATTTTAATTTAATTTCTTTAATTTCATATTTTCCAATTCCTAGCATTATCAAATAAGGCGAATGTGGTTGAGCCATTCGAAATTGCCAAGTTTTTGTGCCATCTTTATTGTCTTTTTCTTTTAATTTATTGCCATTTGAAAGAACTTGATAAGAAGCATCAAAAGTAATATTTAGTTCAGAAATAATTTTATCGTTCATATCATCGTACATCGGAATCCAGTGCCTGTTTTCTACACCTTGCCCTTGCGTCCAAACTTGTTTTCTGTAAGTTGCGGAGCTATCGTTCCAACCCATAAAATATAAACCACTTTTTGGTTTAACTTCATATTTTATTACTAAAGAATGTTTTTTTCCATACGCCAAAGCTGGTTCGGGAAAAAATGTAAATCCGACTGAATCCTTTTTAAAAGTGATATCTTTATCATCTAATTTGGCAGAAGAAATAGTCATATTTGAACGACCATCTAAATAAAAATTATCAACTTTTGATCTTAAAGGCGTAAAAAGGTGCGTTACTGTGCCTTTTACTAAACTTTGTTTAACATCTAAATTAACATCTAATTTAAGTTCTTGAAAATCTAGCGGATGCTCACGAGGAATTGAACCAGCATCATATTCTCTTTTGATTGTTTTTTGAGCAAAAACCGAAACCGAAAAACTAAGAAATAAAAAAAAGCACTTCATTTTATAAATTTTTTATGCAAATTAATGTTTTTTCATTTAATTTTTAAGAATATTAAATGAATATTATATTTTTAATACATGTATATTTAATATATCTATATTTATAAGTGAATATAGATTAAATTAAAATCAATATAAAAAATTACAATAATAATTTACAAAAACAAAAAACTACCTATTAATAGTTAAAATAAAGTTAAGAAAAAAATATATTCTATAAATATATAATATACTAAATAGCCAAAATAAATTATCGTTATGAAAATATCAATTTGGAAAAATATTTTTATTGATTATATTGAAATGGATTCTATAAATCTTACCAAGAAAAAAGTAATTTTTATTGGTTTGATTTATATGTGGATTCATTTTTCAATTCTCATTTTTTTTGTATCAACCAATTCATTACACAAAATAATTTTATGCACTGCATGGGTAATAAATATGTTTACAATATATTTATTATGTCGTAAGAATGGAATAAAAATTGCTGTAAATTTAATGTCAGCAGCTTGGTTATTAAATGTTACTAATACGGCATGGAACACAGGCGGAATTTACTCTCCAAGTATGATTTGGCAAGTTTTATTAATTTTTATCTTAGCTACTTATTTAGACAGAAAAGCGAGTTTTTGGGCAACTATTTATGTAATATTTAATTATGTTTTTTTCTTTTATATCCATTACAGTGGCATAAAAAATTTTAAAGAATCAATAGTTTATAATCCAGCATTTTTTGAACTTACAAGCATAAGCTCTTTGTATATTATCATTTTATTATGTTTGTTTTTTATATTTACAGAAGAGAATTTTAATCAAATTTGGAAAAAAGAAAAAGAAATTAAAATAGATATTTTAGAAGTAGAACTAGATAAAAAAATGAATGAAATTGGGGTTTTAAGGAATAAAATTGCTAGAGATTTTCATGATGAAATGGGAAACAAATTAGCAAGCATTCGATTGCTGTCCGAAAATTTATCATTAAAATCCGAAAATAATATTCTTGAAAATGATGATTTGCTTAAAACATTAAATATCATAGAAAAAAGTTCTAAAGAACTTTTTGAAGGAACTAAAGATTTTATCTGGTCGGTCGGAACCAAATCTGACAGTTTGCAAGACTTTTTTGACTACATTAGAGAGTTTGCAGAAAAGTTTTTGAACGAATTAGACCTTAATTTGAATACAAAAATAGAAATTTCAAAAGATTTTTCTAAAAAAATTGATCCATCCTCAACAAGGCAACTTATTTTTGTAATTAAAGAAATTATTACCAATACTGCCAAACATTCAAAAGCAACAAATGTAGAAATGAATTTCACTATTGATGATAAAAACTTGATTATTAGGGTTTTAGATAATGGAATAGGATTTGATGTATTAAAACCCAAACTAAGAGGATTAAAAAATATTGAGTATAGATTAAATAGAATTAATGCAAAATTTGTATGTTCAAGTTCTGAATTAGGGACACATTATGAAATTAATTTGCCTTTATAAGCCTTACTATCCTTTTCGGACAGGTATTGGTATTCTTTTAATATGTAAGTTTGTATAATAAATTTCAAAAACCCAACGAAAAATGCAGATACTTTCATTTTTAATACATCCTTCAATAAGAAACCCTGTTCATAAAGACTTTAAAAAAGCACAAATTTCTTCTGTTTCTTTATTTGTAATTGCAGTAGCTCTTGTTTTTTATTGTTTATATTTTTATATTTATAAACCTCATGACATAGTAAAGAATATTACTAATCTTACAGGTCTTGTTTGTTTAATTTTCACAATGATAGCTTTGCGATTTTCTAAGTCTATCCTATTTCCATTAACTTTATTGGTTTTAATTTCTTTAATAGTTACTTCTGTAAGTATTTTTCATACGGGCGGTATTTATTCGGTTGATATTTCTTGGTTATTAATGATAGTTGTAACGAGTTGTTTTTTTGTGAATCTAACTATTGGTGTTATTTATACTTTTTTAGCATCTTTTTATATTATCTTTCTTTATTATATTGAAAACAATAATTTGATGCCAATGGGTTATTTTAGTGATTATTCTAACCAATTAAATGCCACTCATTTTATTTTTACTTGGATTTTTGTAATGTTTTTTTTGTTGGCTTTAACTATTTCATTTTTAAAAACATTTCAAAATGCAAATCAAAAAATTGAAGAATTACAGAAAAAAGAACTCGAAGATCTTACAAAAATTGTTGATGCTCAAAACATTGAAATTAATCTATTAAGAGAAAAATTGGCTTCCGATTTTCATGATGAAGTTGGTAATAAATTGGCGGGAATTAGAATTTTAGCAGAAACTGTTATTTATAAATCTAAACACGAAACGCTCGACAAAAATGATATGATTTCGATATTGACAATAATTGAAAGTCGAGCAAGAGAACTTTATGACTCGACAAGAGATTTTGTGTGGTCTGTGAGTTCCAATAGCAATATTATTGAAGATTTATTTAATCATATAAAAGAACAAATTTTGAATATTTTTTACTTAAAAAAAATAAGATTGGATTCTCAATTTAAAACTAATTCAGAGAGAATTGATAAAATTCAACCTTCAATATCGAGGCAAATTATTATGATTGTTAAAGAAATTTCGAGCGTATTAAATGATAATAATTTGAGTGAAAACATGAATTTAATTTTTGAAGTTGAATCTAAATTTTTATACATTTCTATAAGTCATTCTATTTCTACAACAAATCCACCTGTGTTTAAATTCAATACTTCGGACAATAGATTGCAAAAAATAAAAGCAATTTACGAATATAAAATATCAAAAAATATAATTACTTACAAGATTTCAATTCCTTTGAATAAATAAAACATATTTCAATATCAAATGACTAATTCTACAAAAACTAAAGTAATAATTATCGAAGATAATGAAGATTTAATTGATGGATATATTTTTATGTTTTCAATGATATCGAATTTTGAATTGGTTGGTAAATTTACAAATTGCGAATCAGCATTTGAAAATATTATTGAATTAAAACCGAAAATTGTAATAATGGACATTGATTTGCCGGGAATGAGCGGAATAGATGGAACTTTAAAATTAAAAAAAATATTACCTAATTGTGAAATATTAATTAATACGGTTTTTGAAAATAGTGAAACTGTTTTTAAAGCCCTTTGTGCAGGTGCCTCAGGATATATTACTAAAAGCAGTGGACACAAAGAAATTTTTGCAGCACTTGAAGAGATTTTAACTGGTGGTGCTCCTATGAGTGCAAATATTGCAAGAATGGTTGTAAAGTCGTTCCAAAAAAGTAATAATTCGCCTCTTACTAATCGTGAATACGATGTTTTAAAAGCACTTGCAGATGGAAAAAGTTATAAAACTATTTCTCAAGAATTAAATTTATCTCTCGGAACAGTAAAATTTCATATAAAAAATATTTATATGAAATTGGAAGTAAATAATAAAGAAGAAGCTATTAAAAAAGTTAAAACTAATAAATGGATTTAATAATTTAAAAGTTTTACTTAAATTAGGGTCTGCTGATAAACTCAAATTCTATTAATTTTGATTA
>REAG01000001.1 GCA_004294265.1 Cytophagales bacterium
TATTTGCACTTATTGGAAATTCAATTTTAGGAATTTCTGGCATGAATTTTAGCTATTGGATAATGCTTTTTTCACTCAGTTGTGCCGCCAATATGATGGGTTTAAATATTTCAAATACGTTTAATTCGGCAGTAACAATTTATATATTAATTCCAATTTTATTAATTCCTCAAATGGTTTTGAGTGGAGCTATTTTCAGTTTTGATAAATTGAATAAATTTGTTTCAAACCGAGATAATGTGCCTATCGTTGCGGATGTTATGGCTTCGAGATGGGCTTTTGAAGCACTTTCAGTAAAGCAGTATAGAGATAATAAATTTCAAAAAGCATTTTATGAATTTGAAAAAAATGAAAGTCAGGAAGACTATCTAAGTGTTTATTGGGCACCAAAATTAGATGAGAAATTCGATGAACTTAAAAATTTAATGATTTCTGCTCAACCAAAAAATTACATTCAACCTAAAATTGATCATTGTAAATTAGTAATTAAAAATGAATTTATATCAGAATTAAAATTATATCCACAACTTAATTTTGACAAAGATGAATTGAAAGAAGCTTTTGAAAAATTTGATTCAAAGTCAATAGAATATTTAAAAAATTGTGTTAAAATTATGAAAGATTTTCATAGTTCAAAATACAATGAAATTAATAATCAAAAAGATCAAATTCTTTCTAAATTTAATGATACTGAAGAACATATAGCTTTGTATAATTCAATCAAAAAAGAATATTTTAATGAATCGTTGGCAGATTTAGTTAAAAATCAGAAAGCAAAAAATAAAATTATTGAATACAAATCGAAGTTCGTGCAAATAAAAGATCCTATTTTTCTTGATGCAAATATCAAAGATTTTCCTTTAAATTATAGAACGCATTTGTATGCACCAAAAAAATATTTTTTAGGTAAACTATGGGATACATTTAACTTTAATTTATGTGTAATTTGGTTTACAACCTTATTAATGGGTCTTTGTTTGTATTTCAATGTTTTTAAGAAAATATTAAATTCTTTTGAAAATATTACTATTTTTGATAAAATTTT
>REAG01000010.1 GCA_004294265.1 Cytophagales bacterium
GAGCTAATTGATGACAAGCCCAATTTTTGCCCAGCCAATCTTTTGGTAAAGGCAAACCAGTAAAAACATTAATTTTAGAATTATTAAGTAATTGATTATCAATGACTTGTCGAGTTTTGTCAGTAGAGTTATCATCGCAAACAATAATTTCTAAAACGTTCGATTTTAGTAAACTTTTCAATAAAATTTCTATATTTATTTCCTCATTTCTTGCAGGAATTAAAACAGAAATTTGACTTATATCAATCGTATTTGGAAAGTATTTTAAAACTGGATTTGTAATAAAATTATATAAAACAACTAAAAAACGAATAAATAATCCGAAAAAAAATAAGTAAGTTAATAAATTAAAAATCAAGGTTTAAAAGTTGAAATATGTTTAATTTTGCAATTATTATAAAAATCAAGGTATTGATTTTCTAAGTCAATATGAGATTTAAAACTTTTAAAATAAATATTGAAATAAGGCTTTTCATTGGCTGCAAAATCAAGAAAACTTGCATAAGCAACTAATTCTATATCATGGCTTTCTTGAATAATTTTATCAATTCCAGTTGAAAAATCGAATGAATTTTCATAAATAGAATGTAACTTTCCTTGAGGAAAAAAAAGTAATAAAGTATCTTCATTTTTTAGTAAATTTGAAGCAGTATGAATTGAATGAACAACACTTTTTTGACCAGGATTTATAGAAAAAGCACCAATTTTTTGAAAAAACCATAACTTTTTTAAACTTGCTTCAAGCATAATGACATAAAAATTTTTATTAAAAACTTTTCTATTTAGTTGCCAAATTTTAAATCCATCCCACCAAGTACTATGATTTCCAAAAATCAAAATTGGTTTTTGAAAATTAATTTCACTTAATTGTAAAAAATTTAAAGAACTAAAATTTTGTTTAAATTTAAAATCTAAAAATAAATCAAGGATTTTAATAAAAATAAAATTTCTTTCTGGTTTTATCACTTTAAATCATTCAAAAATTATTCAAATATACAACAAGTTTGAATGATAAAAAAAAAACAAAAATATAAATAAAAAAAGTAATATTAAATAATATAAAATTGAAAATATCTATTATTACAGTTTGTTATAATTCAGAAAAAACTATAGAAAAAACGGTTCAATCAGTTTTAAAACAAACCTATTCAGACATAGAATACATTATAATTGACGGAAATTCAAAAGATAATACTTTAGGAATTTTAGAAAAATATAGTTCAAATATCTCTAAAATTATTTCAGAACCAGATTTTGGAATTTATGATGCCATTAACAAAGGTATAAAAATTGCAAGTGGAGAACTAATAGGTTTATTGCACGCTGACGATGAATTTGCATATAATAATGTTTTAAAAGACGTAAGAAGTTGCTTTTATAAAAATGAAATAGATGCCATTTATTCTGACTTACAATATTTAAAAAAAAATAAAATTCACAGACATTGGAAATCAGGAAAATTTGTAATTAGCAAATTTAAGTGGGGTTGGATGCCACCACATCCCACTTTTTATTGCAAAAAAGAATGTTTTGAGAAACTTGGATATTATAATCTTAAATTTTCTATATCAGCCGACTATGAACTTATGTTAAGATTTTTATATAAAAATAAAATAAAAGTAGAATACTTATCTAAAGTACTTGTTTTGATGCAAATTGGAGGCAAAAGTAATGCCTCAATTCAAAATAGATTATTAGCAAATAATGAAGATAAGATAGCATGGATAGTTAATAATCTTACGCCATATTTTTTTACATTTTGGCTTAAACCAGTAAGAAAATTATTCCAATTTATTTTACCTTTTTTAATTAAAAATCAAAAAAACATACTTTCATAAAAAAATATTAAACATTTTTCTAATTATCAAATTTGAAATAATATATTTGTAGAAAGAATTAAATTTTAATTGTATTTAAAACAAACAAAATGCTTAAAATTCTGTTGGCAGAAGACAACAAAGTGGATGAAACTGCTTTAAAAGAGTATCTTAAAATTAACTTATTAGATTTTGAAATATTTAGTGTTGCTACTTGTAAAGAACTTATATCACTTCTAGACTCTGAAGTTATGTATGATATTATTGTATTAGATCACATTTTAGAAGATGAACAATCTTTAAAATATATAACTAAAATAAAAGAAAAATCTAAATCAGCAGATATAATTGTGCTTTCAGGTCAGTCTGACATTTCAGTTTGTATTCAATATCTTAACTCGGGCGTATATGCTTATTTAAATAAAGAACACAATGCTTTTCAAAACTTACTAAAAAATATCAACGAAATAATAGCTAAAAATAAAGGAAAATTACCTTTTTATAAAAAAAATCAAATTTTAATATATTCAATAATCGGAATTATATTACTAATAACAGCTTTACTTTACTTTATTAAAAGCCCAAATATCTAAAATAATGTTAGATGAAAATATAAGTTTAGAACAATTAAATACTGAATTTCATATTAATATCACTAAGCATTTGGGTATAGAATATACTGAAATTGGAAAAGATTATTTATGCGGTAAAATGCCTGTAGATGATCGTACAAAACAACCATTAGGACTTTTGCACGGTGGTGCATCTGTTGTTTTAGCGGAATCATTAGGAAGTTTAGCTTCAAATTTATGTGTTAATAGAGATTTACAATATTGTGTTGGCATTGAAGTCAATGCAAATCACCTCAAAAGTGCCACCTCAGGATTTGTTTTTGGAAAAGCACAAGCATTACATTTAGGTAAAAGAACCCATGTTTGGGAAATAAAAATAAAAAACGAAAAAAACGAACTTGTTTGTGTGAGCCGCTTAACTGTTGCAGTTATGGATAAAAAAAATATTTCCTAAATTTCATTAATAACAATTTATAGATTAATTGGTTATTAAAATATGAATATAAAGCTAGATTTTAATACAATTTCATCAGATTTTTTACTAAAATTTTGTATTTCAAATCACTATCCCATTGCAATATCAAAAAAACCAAACTTAAATTATTTTGATATTATTTTTTCAAATAAATTAACCAAAATTGAAAATGAATTTTCACTTTTTGATAAAAAAGGATTTGTAATTTCCCCTTTTAAGTACACAGAAAACACTGAAATATATTTAATTGAAAATAAAAATCATTTTAGATTTAATATTGAAAATCCAAATCAAGCAATTGAAATATTACAAACAGAAGAATTTTCATTTAATAGTTCAAATATTAGTAATATAGATAAAATATTTGATTATAAAAACAAAAAAAAAGAAGACATAAAAGATGATGAAAACAATAATTTTGAAAAAAGTGTAAGTGAGATAATTAATGAAATAAAAAATGAAAATGTTAAAAAAGTTGTACTTTCAAGAAAAATAAAAAGTAACAAAAAAATAAAAATAGATAATATTGAAAACTTTTTAAAAATATGTAAATATTACCCATACTCTTTTAATTCTTTAATTATAACAAATGAATTTGGAAATTGGATGGGTTCTACACCCGAAACTTTAATAGAAATCAATGAAAATAGTATATTTAAAACAGTAGCTTTAGCAGGAACAAAGTCAAAAAAAACATCCCATTCAACAAATTCAGAAGAACAATGAACGCAAAAAGAAATACAAGAACAGGCACTTGTTTCAAGATATATTGTGGATTGTTTTAAGAAAATAAGAGTCAGAGAATATGAAGAAAACGGACCCAAAACAGTTGAAGCAGGTCCACTTTGGCACCTTAAATCAGAGTTTTTAGTAGATTTGAATAAAATTAATTTTGAAAATTTGCCCTCTGTAATGTTAAAATTACTTAATCCGACTTCAGCAGTTTGTGGAATGCCTCATGACAAATCGGTAGAATTAATTCTAAAATATGAAAATTTTAATAGAGAATTATTCGCAGGTTATATTGGACTTATAAATATAGGAAAAACTAATCAATCAAGTAATATTTACGTAAATATAAGATGTATGAAAATTGAAGAAAATGAAATATATCTATATGCAGGAGCAGGAATAACTGAAGATTCCAATCCAAAAGATGAATTTGATGAAACAAATCGAAAAATGAATGTAATTGCAAACACATTTAACCTTTATTTATAAAAAATGACTTTATAAATAAAAATCTATATTAATTTTAAAAATTAAAACATAAAATCATCAATACAATAAACATTTCAGAAATATTTTCTGCACATCACATAAAATATGCAATTGTTTGTTCAGGTTCTAGATCGGCACCTTTAACAATATCATTTGCAAGAAATCAAAATATAAAAACCTTATTTTTTTTTGATGAAAGATCGGCATCTTATATCGCTTTAGGAATTGCTCAAAGATTACAAGAACCAGTTGTTTTAATTTGCACATCCGGAACAGCAGTTTTGAATTTTGCTTCAGCGGTTGCTGAAGCGTTTTTTCAAGAAATTCCTTTGCTAATTTTAACAGCAGACAGACCCAAAGAATGGATTGGACAAATGGACGGACAGGCAATCTATCAAGAAAATATATTTGCTAAAAATATTTGTAAAAGTTACTCTTTACAAATGGGAGATTTACACCCTGACAACGATTGGTATATAAATAGAGTAATAAATGAAGCAATATTTAAGTCAAAATCAAATATTTGCAGTCCAGTTCATATAAATTTTGGATTTAGAGAACCTTTCTATCCAAATCCAGAAGATATTACTAATTCTAAATCAGAAAAAATAATAATTCGATATAATTCTCATAAAGTAATCAATAAATATATTTGGGAAAATTTGGTAACTTTATTACTGTCCTATAATAAAATTTTAATTGTTGTAGGACAAATGCAACCAAATATTAAATTCAAAAAACAATTTGAGAAATTTATATCAGAATCAAATATTCCAGTTTTAGCTGATATAAATAGTAATATTCAATACCTTTCTAACGGTATTTTACATTCAGATTTGATTGTAAATAACATTGATAAAGAAAGAATTAACGAACTAAAACCTGAAATTTTAATTACTTTTGGTAATCAAATTGTGTCGAAAAACATTAAAAACTATTTAAAAAATAACAAACCAAAAACCCATATTCATATTCAAGAAAATGATGAAATCATTGATACTTTTCAAACTGTAACTCACATTTTAAATGTATCATTAGAAACTTTTGTTTTAGAAATAGTAAATCAAGTAAGAATAAAAGGAGATAAAAAATATTTAGAAACATGGAAAAATAAGGACAAAATTACTAAAAAAGCAATAGAAGAATACACAGAAATTGAACCAAATTCGGAGTTTTCAATTATATATAATATTACTAATTATGTTCCAAAAAATTCAATAATTCATACTGCTAATAGTTTATCAGTCAGGTATTTAAACATGATTTCATCTGCTTATACCTTAAATTATTGCAACAGAGGAACAAGTGGAATTGATGGTTGTACTAGCACTGCTATTGGTTCAGCCATGGTTTCAACTGAAATTACAACTTTAATTACAGGAGATGTGGCATTTTTTTATGATAGAAATGCTTTTTGGCATAACTATGTCCCTTCAAATTTAAGAATAATCATACTAAATAATCAAGGAGGTGCAATATTCGGACACGTGGAAGGATCTAAAATTCAACCAGAATTAGAAGAATATTTTATTGGTAAAAATCAATTAACTGCTAAAAACATTTGCAATGAAAATAATATAATTTATACAAATTTATTACCAAATCAATTAAACAAAGAAGTTTTAAATAAATTTTACGAAAGTTCTACTAAACCAAAAATAATGGAAATTACTTCAAACGGTTCCGAAACTTCAGAAAATATGATTACATTGAAAAAAATTATAAAAAAATATTTAGATGTATCCTAATCATTTAGATAGAATTGACTATGTTTTAAATTGTTTATTTTTAAGTTATAATAACCTAGATAATGAAATTAAAAACAATATTATTACTATATTAAAAAAAGAAAGTGAATTTTATTTTTCAAATGAAGAGGTTATTTTTAATGCTCAAAATATAAAAGACTTACTTAAATTTAAAAAAAGTATTTTTTGGAATAATCAACAATTTTTTATTTTTTCAAATAT
>REAG01000011.1 GCA_004294265.1 Cytophagales bacterium
TTATTTCTAATGAAATTGACATATCTGCTCCACCCCTTCCTATGTAATTTATATCAATAAAATCATTTTTTTTTACTGTATTTGAAAATTCATTTGTAATTTCAAAATCTTTTTCAAAAGAACCAAAAGGAATTACGATACAATTATCGGGTGTAATATTTGCATATCGAGTTTGTAACATATCGCAATATCCTTGAGAAACCGAAACAATACCTGATACCGATTTCATTGCAATAGGTTCTAGAAACTTATTTAAATAGTAAGAAAACCAATATTTTTGAGGTCGATCATTTTTTGGTTTATTTCTATAAAAGTTAGAGTGCCAAGGATCTTGCATGTCAATTATATATTTAATTTTAAAACGCCATTTCCAATACTTTCCCAAAATAAGAACAGGAAATTGGGTTGTAGAAAAGAATATTAAATCAAATTTTTCTTTTTTCAATAATTTATTTACTGCAAAAAAGTAATAAATAAGAGAACGTAAAGCCAAAGCTCCTAAGCCAATTTTACGTGTTAAATTTACAGAAAAAGCATTTACTTTTATAATATTTATATTTTTAGGAATTGTTTGAATTAAAAGTTTGTCTTGTAGTGTTTCTATATGTTTTTCGTTTACACAAACTACTGTAGGTTGCCAACCCAAAGATTCAAAATAATTCACATTCATACGCACACGGTGCATATCTGCCCCATTTGTGGGCGGAAAATGGGGCGAAATAAGTAGGATTTTTTTCAAAATTATGACTGATTTTTTTTTAAAAATTATTAAATATTTGTTTCAGTAAGTAAATATATTTATATATTTATATTTTTAATTATTAACTTTCGCAAAATGATAGATTAAAATTGAGTACAATTTTAATCAAATTTAGTAATTCATTTTTAAAATGTAATTTTTATTAACGAAACTGCAACATGGGTTAAATTTGCTTATGAAGAACAATTTTAATTTAATCATAAAAAACTGTAAGTATTGATGGTTTGTAAAATAAGATATTTTAATTGTATTTTTACGAATGTTAAGAAAAATAGAATTTGTAAGGTATAAAACGATTTATATTATTTATTTATTATAAATATTACTCAATATGCAAACATTTCATGTAATAGGATTAATGTCAGGCACTTCGTTAGATGGGTTAGATATTGCCTATTGCAAATTTGAGGTTTCAGAATTTGAAGCTCCTACTTATCAAATAATTTATGCAAAAACTATTGATTATTCAGAAGAATTTAGAAGTTTTTTGAAAAATTTAGAAAATTCAAACACAAATTATTTTTTAAAAAATGACCGTTATTTAGGCACTATTTTTGGAAATTATATAGTTGATTTTATTACTGAATATAAAATTGCAAAAATAGATTTTGTAGCATCTCACGGACATACTATTTTTCATCAGCCTAATAATGGATTTACAGTTCAGGTTGGCAACGGAGCAAATATAGCAGCTCAATGCAAATTGCCTGTGGTTTGTGATTTTCGCTCGCTTGATGTGGCTTTGGGTGGTCAGGGTGCTCCATTAGTGCCTTTGGGAGACTATTTATTGTTTAATTCTTACTCTCATTGCCTCAATTTGGGAGGAATTGCTAATATTTCATTTCAAAACTCTCAAAATGAAAGAATTGCTTTTGATATTTGTCCCTGTAATATACCTTTGAATTTTATAATTCAAAAAATCGGTAAAAATTATGATGATAATGGGATTTTAGCCGCTCAAGGTAAAGTCAATTTTGAATTATTTAATAAATTAAATGAACTTGAATTTTATAAAAAAAGTGCTCCAAAATCTTTAGGAAAAGAATGGGTAGATGGATATTTTATGCCTTTGATTTTAAATAGTAATTTAGATATAAAAGATTTATTATCAACGTTTTGCGAACATATTGCTTATCAAATTTCAATTCAAATTAAAGGAGAAAACTTACAATTATTTATAACGGGTGGTGGAGCTTTCAACGGTCATTTAATTTCAAGAATTAAACATTATTCAAAAGTAAATGTGATAATTCCTGACGAAAAAATTATTAATTTTAAAGAAGCACTTATATTTGCATGGCTTGGCGTTTTGAGATGGCAAAATAAAGTTAATACTTTGAGTTCGGTTACGGGAGCTACAAAAAATTCGGTGGGTGGGTGTATTTATTGGAATTCGTAAAATTTTAACTTGTGAGTAAATTAATTCAATTTATTTTTAAAAAAATAAATTTCATACTTTTTATACTATTAGAAATTATAGCTTTGGTGTTATATTTCTCAAACAATGCTTATCAAGGAGCTGCATTTTTTAACTCTTCAAATGCTATTTCGGGAAATTTATCTAATTTTTCTAGTTATTCGCGTGAGTTTATTTATTTAAGTGAAATAAATAGTGAGCTTTCAAAAGAAAATGCAAAATTAAGAACTTTATTATTGAAAAACTCTACAACAAATGAAATGGTTTTTGAGTCAAAAATAGACACATTAAGAGCCCAAAAATATAAATATGAATCTGCAAAAGTGATTAATAATTCTACAAATAAGTTGCATAATTATTTGACAATTAACAAAGGAACTCAAGATAGTATATTTCCTGGAATGGGCGTAGTTTGTATTCAGGGAGTGGTTGGAAAAATTAAATCTAGTTCAAAAAACTACGCAACAATCACATCTATTTTGCATGTGGATGGTTTTATATCTTCAAAACTAAAACGAAACGGAGCAATCGGACCTTTAAGATGGGATGGAAATGATGCAAAAATGGCTAAATTAATGTATATTCCTCGACATTTGGAAGTTAAAAAAGGCGATACCATTGTTTCTTCTGAGCATAATTCGGTTTTTCCAGAAGGTGAAATGATTGGGCAAGTTTCATCTATTGCTATCAAAGGTGATGAAAATTTCTATACTTTATCTGTCAGATTAAGTACGGATTTCACGAAATTATCGCACGTATATGTTATTAAAAATTCTTTTAAATTAGAGCAAGATAGCCTTGAATCACTCAACAGCAACATTAAAACTGACTTTAAAAATTCACAAAAAAAATGAACCCAAACGAATTTATTAAAATGACTTTTTCATTTTTAGTTTTTGTGTTACTTCATGTGTTGTTATTTAAGTATTTTGTTTTAGCAGATATAGCATTGTGTTTTTTATATATTGGATTTATTCTTACTATTTCTATATCTTTTCCTGTGCCAATTTTATTACTAATAGGCTTTTTTACAGGATTTTTTGTGGATCTTTTTTATGACACCATAGGAATTCACATTGCAGCAACTACTTTAGTGATTTTTATTAAACCAAAGTTCGTTTCACTTTTAATGCCATTGGGTGGTTATGACGATGTAAACGAAATTTCTATTCAAACAATGGGCATAAGACGTTTTGCAACTTATTGTTTTTTTGTTATTTTGATACATACTTTTATTGTTTTCTTTATGGAAGCATATGGTTTTTCTATTTTTCATATAACTTTACTAAAAACATTTTTTTCTAGCATTTTTACAACACTTATGGTTGTAATCTTTCAATTTATATTTTTTACCAAAAAAATATAAATGTTACAAAAAAATCTTTTTTTTATATTTTTTGTTTTATATAATATCATTTGCTTATTTGCATTCAGAAGTTTAGTTAAAATTATATTTATTTAAAGTCCCAATTTAATTCTTGTTCATGAAAGAAGATTCAGCATTAAAATTAATGGAAACAGAATTTGAAATTCTGACTTATATGCTTTACGCATTTGTAATTTTCATTGTTATTGTAGCTATTAAAGATATTTTTTTTAATAAAAAACATACTATTAAACACAATTTCCCTGTAGTAGGACATTTGCGGTATTTACTTGAAAAAATAGGTCCCGAATTGCGACAATATATTGTGGCAAGCAACAGAGAAGAATTGCCATTCAATCGTAGCCAACGCACGTGGATATATGCTTCTGCAAAAAAAGAAAATAATTATTCGGGATTTGGAACAGATCAAGACATCTATGAACCAGGTCATATTTTTATAAAACCTGCAGTATTTCCATTTAATGTAAAAAAAGATCATATCAATTTTGCTGATCCAGCCTTTTTGCCTTGTGCAAAAGTAATCGGATTGGCATCGAACCGTGCAAAGCCATTTAGGCCTTATTCTGTTGTAAATATTTCTGCCATGAGCTATGGCTCACTTTCGGCTGCAGCGGTAGAAAGCATGAACAAAGGTGCTTTAAAAGCAGGATGTTATCATAATACAGGGGAGGGGGGACTTTCTCCCTATCATAGTTTTGGGGCAGATGTGGTTTTTCATTTCGGTACAGGTTATTTTGGAGTGAGAGATGACGAAGGCAATTTTTCGATACCTAAAATCAAGAAATTAGTAGAAGAAAAACCATTTGTAAAAGCCATAGAAATAAAACTTTCGCAAGGGGCAAAACCAGGAAAAGGCGGTGTGTTACCAGCCGCAAAAGTTACAAAAGAAATTTCAGAGATTAGACATGTGCCTATTGGTAAAGATGTGCTTTCGCCAGTAAATCATTCTGCATTTAGCAACATGGAAGAATTGGTTGATTTTGTAGAATCTATTGCTGAAAACACAGGATTGCCTGTTGGAATAAAATCGGCTGTTGGCAAAATGGATCAGTGGGAAGAGTTGGCTTTGATAATGAAAAAAACAGGTAAAGGTCCTGATTTTATTACCATAGATGGTGGCGAAGGAGGTACAGGTGCTGCTCCACCAGCTTTTGCAGATAGTGTTTCGTTGCCTTTGGTACATGCTTTTTCAAATGTGTATAAAGTGTTTGCAAAACATGGACTAACAAACCGTGTTGTTTTTATTGCTTCGGGCAAATTGGGCTTTCCTGCAAATGCGTTAATGGCTTTTTCGATGGGTGCCGATTTAATAAATGTGGCTCGTGAAGCCATGATTTCTATTGGTTGTATTCAGGCTCAAGTATGCCATACCAATCGTTGTCCAGCAGGAATTGCAACAAACAGCAAATGGCTTCAAGCAGGTGTTGATCCCACTTTAAAATCGGAACGTTTTTATAATTATGTAAAAAACTTACGCAAAGAAATACTTGAAATCACACACGCTTGCGGCTACGAACACCCATGCCAAATGAAAATGGAAGATGTTGAATTAAGTGCTGGCGGACATGAACTTACAAAAACACTTAAAGAAAATTATGGTTACGAAAAAGCTGATGTTCCATTTGTGTCATTTGCTAATTTAAAAGATAATTATCTAGGTGGTGTAAATAAAACTGTACTTGAAAAAGCATAGTTTTTCGATTTAATTATGTTTTTTTTAACTTATTCATATCGAAAAATAATATGTACTTTTTGAGCAGAACATTTTAGCATGTAGATAAAAGCTAAAAATTTTTGATTGATTTGTTGGTAAAAAGAAGACCAACAAAAGGCGGAAAACGTGAAATTTTAACTTGATAAAATGGAAAGTTTCGAAATAAAATATAGATTTGTAAATTTAAAAAGTGAGAGTTTTCGAGTTGAAACAGTAATTTTTCATAGCAACAAAAACGACAGCCACCAAAACGGGTTTGGCAAAAGCGGGGCAGAAGTGCTTGTTTGAACTTTGGTAATAAAAAGGGGGCTTTTGTACTTATTTGGGCTTTTGTGCTAAGATTTCCCCGCCTTCGCTAAGCCTTGTTCGTTGGTGGCAAGCGTATTAGACGACACAACAACCATTAAACTGACAGACAATTATCGAAACATCGGGACAAGATATAAACTTATAGAAAAGCCCACTTAAGTACAATAGACAAATTTAATTTGCTTTTTGGCACAAGGTACAGCCAGCATCATTCTGTTCAATAAGTTGTCAAATATGCTTTCTTTGAATATTGAGCGATTAATTCGATAACAAAATTCATTTAAATAGCCTTGCAAATAATCTGGATTTACACTATAATGAATACCTCTTATTCAACTTTTTAGTTGCTGAATACCTCTGTGCATGACTTTGAAGTTTTCTTTTGGCTTACTTTTTTGTTGGTCTATCTGAAATTCCTTTTTTAACGGGAAATATCCCGACCATTTATCTGTCAT
>REAG01000012.1 GCA_004294265.1 Cytophagales bacterium
ATTTAATTACCAAATACACAAAAAACTACGTTTTTTGACCTCTTTTGCCCTTGAGAAAAGATAATTAATGAAGTTTTGAAAGAAATATTTATGTTTTACATTTGAAATGTAAGTACATGGGCTATTCCATAATTCAAATTATAATTCAATCTTCATTATTTTTATATCTTATAGTTTATATCTTATAGTTGTTTTATCTGTATTAATAGAATCAGCCTATGATTTCTAAAGCTTTTTTAGTAATCCTAAAAGTATATTTATTGTTTTATGTTTTGTTTTACCATTATTCATAACTGTTTTTAATACACAAGGGAACACCTAAAAACCTCAATTCCGATAAAACCTCTCACTTTGGATTCTGCCGTTTCGTAGCAGAAATTGGTTTGCGTGGTGTTTTAAAAATACTATTGAGGTTTTTAGAGGTTCCCTAAAATGTATTTCAGTTTTAACACAAAGTTGCTAATCCTATCATTTTATTTTCAAAATCAAAAATACTATACACGGTTTCTAAAAACACCGAACCTACCAATAACATACCTTCTGGCATTCCATCAAGGGTTTGAATACCAATTGTCCAGCTATTTGAAGAGAGTTGTATAAAATATTGCTGAGGCGTAAGTTGATATAAATTATTACTAAAATTAAGGGTTATTGTTGGATAATTTGCCATCAAATTAGGGTCAGAAATAGTGATTGGCAACTGACCTTGAAGTGTAACGGCATTTAAAAGCGTGTCTATAATTTGTTGGTTGGCTTTGAAAATTGAGCTACCTGTATCAAGTATAAACGAAGTTATTCCAGCCTGAACAGGCAAATTATTTACCAAAAAATTCGTTAATTTTATTCCCCAAAGATATTCTAAACCTGAAATTGTTACCGCTTCCAAAGTATAACCTCGCAAGCTTGAAGGCTCAAATTTAGTATAATCAATAGCTCCAAACAAACATTCACCATAACCGGCTGCATTATTAAACCAAAAAGAAGCCACAGCAAAATCAATTTTTCCGTCAGCCATCAGCTGCAACAGAAGTGATTCGGTGGGAGAGGTTTGCACCCAAAATGGCGATGGAATTGCAATGCCACCATCACAATCTAAAGCTAAAAATTGTGGACCATCATAATTAATGGCATTTTCAAAATTAAGTGCTTCGGAAGTACAAAAAGCTGATTTATTGCCATTTTTATCATTAAAAAATAAAGTAAAAATATCTTCGCCCTCTGTAACAGTCATGTTGCCCCAGGGTCCAAAGCTTTTAACTTTAGGCGTATTATCTATCGTATTATAAGTACATGATTGGCTCGAATCAAAACTCTGATGTGCCAAACAGGCTTGTGTAGTGCATAATTTTGATGTAAGCCAAGTATTATCAGTACCGCTATCAATCATTAATTTTAAATATTGGGCTGGTGTACCTATTCCAACACTTGAAACCCAAGGGGTTGCTCCATTTTCGGTTAAAATACCTTTGGATAATGAAAATAATATTACATTTTCAGACTCAGTTAATTTAGGCAAAGCATTTGAACGCTTAAAAGTGGCAGTTGCTACTACCGTAGCCCCCCAATTATCAGCAGGATTTGAGTTTTTTTGGAGTAAATAGGTTGTTACAATTTGCTCCGAACCGTCTGGATTTATTTGCAACTGTCCTGCAAAACCCGAAACCCAATTATCACCTTCTTGCGGAGGGGTAGGCGGACTAGAATAACTTCTCCAACTTACTGAAAACGAGATTGTTTGGCTATTTATAGTTGGGTCTGGCATATAATCCGTAACGCCAATTACATAGTAATTGCCTGTTGCACCTGTGTGCGAACTGTAAGTTCCTGTAAAAACCCCAGTGCTATTATCTACATATAAAATCGTAAGTAATGACCCAAATTCATTTTCCCAGTTTCCTGTTACGTCTGTATAATTCATATTTAATAATTTGTTTATAATTTTCGACAAAAATATAAATTTTTTCGATTAATAAGCCTATATTTAAGAAATAATATTACATCAAATGATATTTTCTTAAATTATTTTAAATATTTTATCTAAATTATTCTTTTACTTTTGCAATATCATTAAATCAATTCAATAATAAAATATGTTTAAAATCATTACTTCGGCACTTGCCCTTAGTGTTGTGTTATCACAATCTGCTTTTGCACAAGACGCACCAGCAACAACACCTTCGAACACTTTGAGTTCAAAAACCAAAATAAAAGGTAAAATATTAGCTCCCGATAAATCTGAAATTATTGGTGCTATCGTTCAATGCGGTAATAAATCTGTTGCCACAGACGAAAATGGTAATTTTCAATTATTTGTAGATAATTTACCAGCCACCTTAAAAGTAAGTTATTTAGGATATGCCAACAAAGAAATTGTAGTTGAAAATTCAGACTTAATTACTTTTGAGTTAGAAGAACAATCAAAAACATTAAGTGAGGTTGCCATTCAAGGATTTGCGAATAGCAACACAGAAGCCAGACGCAGAGCTGAATCTTTACAAGAAACACCTGAGTCGGTTACTTCGTTTACAAAAGATGAAATAAAGGCAAAAGGAATTACTGATTTGGTAAGTTTTGCTCCGTATGTGCCAAATATAAATTTTACAACTTCTCAAAATGCAGGAACCAACTTTATGATTGTGCGTGGTATTCCGCAAATCAGAAATGGCGAATCGCCAGTAGCGGTCGTGATTGATGGCGTAACTGTGCAAGATCCTAACATTATGAATCGTGAATTATATGATATTTCTTTAATCGAATTAGTAAAAGGTCCGCAAGGAGCTTTGTATGGCAAAAATGCCATCGGTGGTGCTTTAAATATTATTACTGAATCGCCTTCCAATATTCAAAAATACAGAGTTGATATGGGATATAGCACTGGAAATATGTATAGATTAGGATTGATGGGTTCGGGAGCGGTTATTCAAGACAAATTATTTTATCGTGTTTCGGGAAGTTTCAAAAGAGGAGATGGCGTATTTAAAAACGAAACTCTGAATATGGCACCCGATTTTATGCAAGACTTTAGCATCCGTGGTCAGTTAAAATATGTGTTTAACGATAAATGGACTGCAACCGCCACCGCTCAATATTTCAGAACGCAAGCGGGAGCTGTGTATTATGCACACGCAAAAGCGGGCGGACAAACTTATCCTTCTGCATTTCCTGGCTTTCCAGGTTCTCCAATTATGAAACCCAATGATTTTAGTGGCGTAATTGATAGTGACGTATTAGGAAAATCTGAACTTAAAAATGCTTTTACAACTTTGAAAATTGTAGGAAACTTAAATAAAGTAAGATTTCAATCTGTTTCTTCTTATAGCAATTCGCAAATTGCTTACAGTGGAGATTTAGATTTTCAAAAAATAGCATTTTTCAAACAGCAACAAAACAATGTAAACGAAATTTATAACCAAGAATTTAGATTGATGTCTCAAAACCCAAATGCTCGATTTACGTGGAGTATTGGCACATTTTTCCAATCATTAAACAAATCTTTGGTTTTGGATGCCTTAATTATAAATCCAACAACTTCGAGCTACGACAAGGCATCTAATTTTGGATTTCCACCCAATAATTTATCAGCTACTGATTTTACAAACACTTATAATACATTGGCATTATTTGGATTTAGTGATTTTAAAGTTACTGAAAAATTTACAGTTTCGGCTGGTTTGCGTTATGATTATGACATGATTACGCAACAAAATAGATTGCTTAATACAAAACCTAAAACCAATAATTCGCAATTACAACCAAAATTATCGCTATCATACAAATTTATGCCTGAATTTATGTTGTATGCCAATTATGGTTTAGGATACAGAAGTGGTGGTTTCAACCAAGAAAAATCTGCTGTTTATGATGCTTTTTATAAAGCTGAAACCTCAAATAATTTTGAATTAGGATTTAAAACTTCTGCATTTAAAAATCGCTTAATTTTTAACGCAGCCGCTTTCTATATCGATTTATCGAACCAACAACAATATGCGGCTAGTTTTGGCAGCAAAGGTTTGATAATAGGAAATTATAATTACGACAAAAGTACTTCAATGGGATTTGAAGCCGATTTAAAATTCAGAGCCATGAAATATTTAGATATTTTAGGAAGTTTTGGCTTTACAGAAGCAAAAATAGTTACAGGAGGCAAAACTGGCACCACAGATCGCACTTCGTTTGAAGGAAATTATATTCCATTCGTGCCTCGCTATACTTATAATGCAGGTTTGCAATCTACGATTCCGATTTCTAAAAAAGTAAGTTTGACAGGATTAGTAAGCTATACTTCACGTGGCATGATTGCTTGGCATGATGACAATGCAGATTTCAATTCCAGCTACGGTTTAGTAGATGTTAAATTAGGAATTACAACCAAAACATTTGATTTTGGCGTGTTTGGAAATAATATTTTAAATCAAAAATATTATACAGAATGGTTTGCAGCCGCAGCTTCAGGCTCAAGTGCAGGCGATATTGGCTGGTATGGTTTACCAAGAATATTGGGTGCTAACGCATCTTTCAAATTTTAGTTAAGTATGTGTGGTTAAATATGTTAAAAGGCTTTCAATTTTTGAAAGCCTTTTTTTTGCGATTATACTTTTTTAAAACTTATAATTCTTTGATAACTTTTAAATATTAAAAATGTAAGATTTTTAATATTTTATATTAGCAAATTTTTTCATTTCTTCTAACGAAATATGGTCATCTAAATGTTCGCCATAATGGGCTTTAACAACTTTGAAGTTTTCATCTATAAAAAAATCTGCCGGAACTAAAGTTTTAGAAGCATCACTATCTTTTGGTAAATTTAGTTCTTTTGTATCTTGCATCGCTTTTAAAGGATTTGCATGTAAGAAAGTATTGAAAAGTTTTAAAATGGAGCTTTCAACGCCATATTTATAATAAATTTCTTTCTTTGGATCACCAATTAAAGGCCAAGGACTTATACCTTTATGAAAAACACTTGAACTTAGTTTATCATTGGTGCTTTCAAACAACATAATCAACTGAACACCCGAATCCTTAAATTTTAGATTATTGCCCATTATTGTATGCACTCTTCTATTGCAAAACGGACAATTTACATTTCTAAAAAAACTTAGAATGATTTTTTTACCCTTAAAACTACTCAACTTTACATCATTTCCATAAATATCTTTCGCTTCAAAGTTCAAAGCAAAGTCGCCATTTTTGAGTTTTAAATTCATATTTTTGTGTTTTTTTTTATTACATATTTTGTAAATATTTAGTTCCATTTCTAAAAATATAATAAAAGAAATATTTTAAGAGTTTATTTTTAAAAAACTTACCATAATAAATTTTACTACTTTTGCTTAATCCATTGCTCGAAAAGAAACTTTTTGATTAAAGTTTAAGTAGTTCGCTAAAATAGTACTTGATTGCCTTTAATGGCACTAATTATATTCATAAAAATAATTTAAACTTAAAGAATAACAAACAAAATAAATTATATATAATTTTTTAAAACAATAAATATTGTAAATATTATTTAAATTACGTAATTTTAAATCATTATTTTATATAAAATTTACCAATAATATAATCATAACAAGAAACAAATAATATTTTAAACAAAAACTTAAAATTAAATAAATCTATATTAAAAATAATGAATATTACCATAATTGATGACGATAGTATTAGTATATTTATTACAAAAAAAATTCTAGAAAAGCGTATTAAAAAAACCGAAACTGTTTCTAATAATTGCGGTTCAGACACATTGAATCCACTTAAAAATATGAGCCAAGATGATATTCCTAAGTTAATTTTATTAGATATTAATATGCCACTTATGAATGGATTTGAGTTTTTAGATGTCTCGTATAAATTAAAAAGCGAGCTAAAAAATAAACCAATTTGGATTGTTTCAAGCTCAAACTCAGAAAATGATAAAATTAAAGCCAAAAACAATCCTACAATTATAGATTTTATTACAAAACCAATAAGTTTAAATCACTTAGAATCGGTAAACAAAAAAGTAAATTCAAATTAGACTTTTAATTTAACCTTTTTTAACCTTTTTTCTACTTTAATTCCCTTCAAAATCCAAAACACGGTTTAAAAATAATTTAATGTTTTAATTAATAAATTGTTAAATTCAACACTTAAAACTAACAATTTCTTAAAATGCCAAAACGAATATTACATATTTCAACAGATTTAAAAGGCACTTTTACTTATATGAATGCCCACTTTATGGAAATTTCGGGCTTTCAAAACC
>REAG01000002.1 GCA_004294265.1 Cytophagales bacterium
AAAACACTTTCAAGATTGGGAACAAGAATTGAACGGACAAAAACAAACAGCATTGCATCAAATTAGACAACAAGCCATCGATTTAGTGGCTCAAAATATTATTCCAACCACCAAACACGAAGAATGGAAATATACAAATCTTAATAAAATATTCAAACAAGATTTTGTTTTTGATACAGAAAATAATAATGTTGCTAAAGAAACCATCAAAAATACTGCTTTAATGCATCTTGATGCTTATCAAATTATTATTTTAAATGGTATATTCAGACCAGAATTATCTTATCTGCCTAATGACAAAAATATTGAAATTAGTACGCTTGCAGAAGCACACAAAAAAAATAATGAGTTGGTAGAAAAATATTTTTCAAAAGTCCCTGAATGGGAAAATGAAGTTTTTACTGCCTTGAACACAGCATTTGCTGCACGAGGACTTTTTGTTCATGCTCAAAAAAATGCAACATTAGAGAAACCAATGCTTGTTCAACATATTACAGATAGCCAACAAAAAAATACTATTGCATTGCCAAGAAATTTATTTATTTTTGAACAAGGAAGCCAAATTGATTGGATAGAAAACTATGTTACAATAGGCGACAATTATTCTTTAGTCAATGGTGTAAATGAAATTTTTGTAATGCCTAACGCACACATTACGCACACAAAAATTCAGAATGAAAATGAAAAAGCATTCCAAATTCTTACAACACAAGTACGACAAGAAAAAGATAGTTTTTATGAAAATGTAACATTTTCTTTCAAAGGTGGATTGATCCGAAACAATCTCAATATTCGTTTAACAGGGCAAAATATAGAGGCAAATATGTTTGGATTGTATATGCTCAATGGAAAAACACACGTAGATAATCATACTATTGCTGACCATATCGCTCCTAATTCGGTAAGCAACGAACTATACAAAGGAATTTTAGACGGGCAATCTACGGGAGTGTTTAATGGGAAAATATTTGTCAGACAAGACGCACAAAAAACAAATGCTTATCAACAAAATAGAAATATTTTATTGACAGATACAGCTA
>REAG01000003.1 GCA_004294265.1 Cytophagales bacterium
AGAAAGTTTAGGTATTAATTTAATAGATGCCCTTTCTATTGGTGCGATGGACGGACTAAAATTAGCCTTAAATATTGCAGGAATGTTAATTGCTTTTATTGCTATGATAGCAATGCTTAATTTTCTATTGAAAGGTTTTGGCGGATTGATTGGCGTTAATGATATGATAAAAACTTCTACAGGAGGCGTTTTTAATGCTTTTTCGTTGGAGTATGTTTTAGGACAAATTATGCGACCTATTGCCTATGCAATGGGCGTTACGTGGGACCAGACTTTGTATTTAGGAAGTTTGGTAGGACAAAAAACCGCTATTAATGAATTTGTGGCTTATTTAAGTTTAGCAGAGTTGAAAAAAAGTGGTGTTCTGGAAGATAAAACAATTATTATTGCTACTTATACGCTTTGCGGTTTTTCAAATTTCGGTTCGATTGCTATCCAAATTGGAGGGATTGGCTCGATGGCACCTGAACAACAACAAAATTTATCGCGATTAGGTTTATTAGCGTTATTAGCGGCAAGTATGGCGTGTATGATGACAGGAACGATTGCAGGAGCATTGAATTAATAGATTTATCAATAAAAAAAACAAGGTCAGCATTTTATAAAACTGACCTTGTTTTTTATTGATTTCCCGACTGGTTTAAGAAAAAATACCTATCTTTGTTCAAAATAAAAAAAGACGCTTGGATGCAGTATTGTCATTCTTCGAATCAATTAATACAGAGGCACAAGTTTTTGAAACTTGCGCCAGTGTCTTTTTTTTTATTTTTTGGAACACTTAAACCAGTTGGGCTTCGCTAAACTTGCAATAGTTTTACTTTTTTTTATTTTTTGAAACACTTAAATCAGTTGGAGGTCATACTTACCTTGAAAAATTTAAATAAAATTATTATGAAATATTTATATATTTGTATATTGATTATTTTTTTATCACAATGTACGGGTAAACCAACAGACAAGGGACAAAAAACGCCCGATTTTAAGCTTTCAGACCTTAATAATATTTCCTATTCACCCAAAAATTATCAAAATAAAGTTT
>REAG01000157.1 GCA_004294265.1 Cytophagales bacterium
TTAATTGGAGGAAATGGAAGCGGAAAAAGTAATTTTATTTCATTTTTCAAGTTATTAAATTCTATTTTTTCTAATCAATTACAGAAATACATTATCGAAGAAAAGGCAGATAATATTCTTTATTTTGGAAGAAAAGTAAAAAATTAGTAGGAAAATTTATTTGCTAAAATTAATAACATTTCTAAAAAAATAAAACTCTAAAAAACTATAAGTTTTACTATTGTACATTGTGAGATTAAAATATTTTATAGAAATTAAAATTTTGTAGATTAAAAATATTAATTAATTATATTTGCAACCTTTTTTACATAAAATATACATAGAAATTTTAAAAATCAAAAAATGAAAATAGCTTTAGTAGGAGCCACAGGACTTGTGGGTGGCGAGATGATGAAAGTTTTAACTGAAAGAAATTTTGAAGTAACCGAATTTTATCCTGTTGCTTCCGAAAAATCAATTGGAAAGGAAGTAGAATTTCAAGGAAAAAAATGGAAAGTTATAAGTGCTGCGGATGCCATTGCTAAAAAACCCCATATTGCTATTTTTTCGGCTGGAGGTAGCACCTCTTTAGAACTTGCACCTAAATTTGCTGAAGTAGGAACTTTTGTTATAGATAACTCTTCGGCTTGGCGTATGGATCCAACAAAAAGATTAATTGTGCCAGAAATAAATGCTCACGTTATTGGTAAAGAAGATAGAATTATTGCCAATCCAAATTGCTCAACTATTCAAATGGTGTTGGTTTTAAATCCGCTTCATAAAAAATACAAAATTAAAAGAGTCGTTGTTTCTACCTATCAATCCGTTACTGGCACTGGCAAAAAAGCTGTTGACCAAATGATGAACGAAAGAAAAGGCATTAAAAATGGTGAGATGGCTTACAAATATGAAATTGATTTAAACCTAATTCCGCAAATTGATGTGTTTTTAGACAATGGATACACAAAAGAGGAAATGAAAATGGTAAAAGAAACTTGCAAAATAATGATGGATGATTCTATCAAAGTTACTGCAACTGCTGTGCGCGTGCCTGTCATGGGCGGACATTCTGAAAGCGTAAACATCGAATTTGAAAATGAATTTGATTTAGTAGAACTAAAAAAATTACTTTCAGAAACCGAAAATGTGGTTGTAATTGATGATAATGCCAACCAAAAATATCCTATGCCTAAAGATGCACATGGCAAAGATGAAACTTTTGTAGGACGTATTCGCAGAGATGAAACGCAACCAAAAACCTTAAATCTTTGGATTGTAGCTGACAATTTACGCAAAGGTGCTGCTACAAATGCCGTTCAAATTGCTCAATATTTGAAAGAAAAAAAATTGGTTTAATTGCATTATTATTACCAATAATACTTTTTTTGTAAGAAATAGTCTAATAAAAATTATTGAGTTTTGTTAGATAATTTTTTGTTTGGAAACAAAAAATTTGCAAACTCTTTGTTGCAAAAATAATAAATGTATAAAAACCAGCCAAATTTATAGTTGGCTGGTTTTTCTTTTTTTCTGTAATTATTTTTCGAAGTAAGATTGTATTTTTATTAAACGCTAAAAATTTACAGGTCTATGAAATTTATTATAAACTTCATGTGTTTCTAAAGGATTTTCAAGCTCATACTTTCCCTTTTCGTTTTTAATCATACTTATGATTTGACAATTATCGGGATTTTTTATTTTTTCAAATTCTTCTACTGTCAAATGAAACCAACGCATCAAAAACAAACGAATGGAAAGTCCGTGTGTTACTAAAACCATATTTTCTGGAAAATCATTTTTCTCAAAATCTCTGTGCATGGTTGCCATAAAATCGCTCATTCTATCATAAACATCGGCTCCAGATTCACCATTTCTAAAACGAAAATAAAAAATACCATAAGCATCTCTTTCTTGATATAATTTTTTTGTTTCTTCTGCATTTTGCAAATGTCCCCATTCCTGTTCTCTCAAACGTGGATCTTCTTTATAGTTTATTTTATCTTTATGAAAACTTTTAGAAATACCCTCAAAAGTCATTCGTGTTCTCCACATAGGCGAAACATAAAAAGCTGTTTTTGAATCACTCGCAAGTTCCTTTAGTTTTTTTCCTGCCTCAATAGCTTGATTTTTCCCTTTTTCAGTAAGTTCTAGTGCATAATCTGGAATTTCACTATAAATATTTTTATCAATATTTCCTTGAGACTCCCCGTGTCTGACCAATAAAATTCTTTTTGGTTTCATTTTGATATAAATAAATTTATAAGTTTAAATCAATTCGTCTTCTAAAGTTTCCACTAATTCTATTTCAGATTTTGATAAATCATATAAGTTATAAACCAAATTATCCAGTTTTTTGATTTGATTTGAAATATCAGTTTCTAGATTTATATCTTTCAAGGTTGTAATTTCATCAATTAAATTTTCAATTAAAGTAACATTTTTTTGATTTTTTTCGGTTATTTTAGGTATTGGTAATTTATCCATATATTGTTTTGAATATTGAATAGCATTTTTTCCTAAAGTTCTACCAATACTTTCAAAATAATAAGCCATTACTTTTGAAGTCAAAATTCCGAGAATATATTTTAAATTATTACCAGTAAGAATAAAACAAGTTTTATCTACAAGATAATTTTTATTATCAAAATAAAATTCCGAACGTCTGCCTGTAGTTTCTGGAAAAATAATTTTCTCTGAATAAAACAAATGTTGATAAGCACAATTACGTTGATTTGTCCAATGTTCACCTTTATCGGTTCTTTTTTCTAAATCTTCTTTATAAGTGAGTAAATGTTGATAAATGGCAGGATAATTCTTTTCAACTTCTACTCTTTCCACTCTTATTCTTTGTTTTTTTCCAGTTTTTGGATTTATTTTATCTACCAATTTTCCATTATAAGTATTTATCAAAAACTGATCTTGTTTATCAATATAATATTTATGCACATCCCTTCCTCTCAAAAATGGCACAATTATTTTAGCTGATTTTGGGTCTTGGGAAATCAATTTTGCTTTTATTTTGCCATCAATAAAAAATGCTTTATTAAAACCTGAAAGAATTCCTCTATTAACTTTATTACTCCAATCTTCTAATAAAACTCCTTTAGATTTTATTTTTGCAAGTAAATTTTTGGTTGTTTCTGTGGCAATATTCCAACTTTCAGAATTTAAGTCTGAAAGTAATATTCTTTTGTTTTCAGCATAATAAAATAAACTATCTTTTACAATATTAAAATTTTTGGGAATTGTAACTGCATCAAAAGCGGGTTTAGTAATTTTTTCGTTTGATAAAAAAACTATACTTGTATCGACAGAGGCTTGATCGAAAACTTTTACGCCACCTAAATCTACCAAAAGCTCAGGTTTTGTAGAAGAAAGCAAGAAATCTCTTAATAAATCGCCATAAGCGGCTCTCAACCATTTATTGGAAGTTATCATTGATAGCCTTCCTTCTGGCTTCAAAATTTGCATCCCTTTTTCTATAAAAAGCATATAAATATCTCCTGATTGTTTATAAGTCGTATAGTTTTCGTTTACTTCTTTCAATTTTGAATCATTGCTAATTGAAAAATACGGAGGATTGCCTAAAACTATGTCAAAACCTATAAATTCGCCATTGTCTGATAATATTTCAGGAAAATCTATTGCCCATTCTAAAGCATTTGAATATACATAATAGTAATTTTGTTTATATTTTTTTTCTAATTCATCGGTTTCTAAACTTAATCTTGTTATTTCTTTTTCAAAAGATTCAATTTTAGGTTTTATATCAAACAAAGCTTCTAATTCTCGTTTGTTTTTTATGTATTTTCTATAATATTTATCTTTAGGAATGGCATATTTTTGTAAATCAGATTTTATATTTTGAATGGTTTTTCTAATGGTATATTTAGTTTCATAATCGGTTTCTATTTTGTATTGATCTGTAATAATTTTGTATTTAACAATCAATTTATTGACCGATGCACGTTCAAAAATATTTAATCCTTTATCAAATTTGCTTATTAAAGAGTTTCCTGCTTTTATATTTATATCTATATTTGGTAAGGTTTCAAGATATTTATAATCGCTTTGATGCGTATAAAAAGCATTTTTAAGCAATTCTATCCACAATCTTAATCTACATATTAACACAGATTTTGGGTTTATATCTACGCCAAATAAGCAATTTTCTATCAAAATTCGCTTTTCATTAAAAAGCGTTTGCTGTATTCTTTGAAGCTCACTTGGCGGAATATGTTTATCGTTTACATAATATTGGAATGGTTCGCTTGTTTCTTCGTTTATTATTACTAATTCATCATTGATATTTTGAATTATAATACCTTTTAAACGAGTAAATTTATCATCTTGCAATATTTTTAATTCGCTTTTTAAAGCAACCAATTCGTTGAGAACCGAAACCAAAAAATGCCCTGAACCTACAGCGGGATCTACAATTTTTAAAGCATTAAAAACGGCATTTGCTTTTTGGCGGTCTTTCAAATCCGAATAATCTATCAGCTCCTTTAACTCTTCAAAATCATAAATCTTTTTTGCATAAGCCTTACTAAAATTAGTAATAAGTGTGTTTTTTAATGTTTCACGACTCATAAAAGTAGTTATGAAACTTGGCGTATAAAACGACCCATCTTTATAACCATTTATTTTTTCAAAAATCAAACCTAAAACGGCTGCATTTATGATTGTTCGGCTATTAGATTCAATTTCTGCTGTGCTATCACTTGCAAAACTATACGCATTTAAAAATTCAAATAAGTAAGATAGTGTATGAAGATTTCCCTTTCTTTTGATGCCATTTTGATCTTTTAAAACAGTAAAGTTTGAGATTTGCAATCCTAATCTATCTTTCAGTTGAGATATATATAGTGCTTTTTCTTCTAGTTCGGTTGCTTCAAAAAGTGAACTATTCAAATAAGGTAAATTCCCAAATTTATCTTTAACAGATACCGATCTTGATTCTTGTTTTTTGGCAATAACTTCAAAAAACAATTCATTAATCTCATCAAAATCTTGTACTTTATTAATATTTAAAAATTCATAGTTTAAATCAACTTTATGATATTTTATTAATTGTGCTTCTAACAATTTTAAAAATAAAATACGGTTAAGCCAAGTAATAATTAACTCTAATCCTATGCTAAAAAGTTGTTCCTCTTCGGTTTCTCCAAACCTATCTATGTTATCAATTTGTTTGGTTCGATGCAAATTTTCAATCATTCCGATTGCATTTTCGAGCAAAGAGCCTTGAAATCTTTCGTTTTGTTTTTTCCTAACTATTAGCTTTAAGCCATTTTGAAGAATTTCTTCAAGTCCTAAAATATGTAATAATTCGTTATAAAAATCATTATCAATTTGATTATAATCATTCGCAAAAGGTAATTTTAATAAATGTTTGGGTGAAAATATTTTATATAAATTGATAAGTTTATTTTCATTTTCTATATCTTTATTAATAATTATTTCAAAATAATTTTTTAAGTTGAAATGAACACAACTTAAATTTTCTGTTTCATTTTCAACAAAAGGTTTTGCAATTTCGGTATAAAACCAATCTGTGGTTGTGCCGCTTAATTTTTTATCAGCCCAATTTTGATATTGGGTTCTAAAATTTTTATTATCATAAAAAACATTTTCAAAAACTGTAGCATCAAAAATAAACCATTCGTAAACATTAGTAATAATAATATGTTTAATTTGTGTGTTTTTTTTATAGATTCGTTCATTTAAAAAATAATGAATAGTTTCGTGCAAAGCTTTAGAGTTAGGCTTTTCAAAACTTATCATTTCAGATTTATTTGTTGGGCTTTTGGCTTCAATAATTATCGCCACGGGCGATTGACTTGTGTTTTCATGATGAATAACCAAATCTTTACGTCCTGAAGTATTTATTTCATTTTCGTGTTTATAAAAAGTATTTTTTAGAAAATCGGCAACAATATTTTTATTGTGTTCTTCGCTTTCATTTTCATTTATTCTTTCAAAAAGTTTTCTAAAATTTGTTTTGAACAATTCAATATCAGCACGAATCAAACTTTGCCTAAAATAAGCGAGGTTTATTGCTTTGTCGAATTTTATGTTTTCTAAGTTCACTTTTTCAAAATAATTTTTCAAAAATACATAAATAAGAGCATCACAAAAAGTTATAGTCTATTTTAATTTTGACTATAAAAGAAAATTTAATTTTATGCCAGTTTTGGAATTTGCAATGAAGAATATTTAAAAGTTCAATACGGTTCTCAAAGTTCAATTCAATTCCGTGGCAGGTGTCTTCACCTGACACAAATTAGAGTGTTAGGTGAGCACACCTGCCACGGAGTAATTTATCTAAAGCAATTACTTTCATTGGTTTTTGGGCAATTACTTGCTCAATACTAGTTTTTGTCACGCTTTCAAAAATTCGTATTCGTAAACTTTTAGCTCAATTTTGTCAGCAAGCTGTCTTAATTGTAAACGCAGATCTCCAATGAGTTTCTTATATTCAATATTAGAACTTTTATTGTTCATTTTGCCTTTGTCGTTTCTTCCTTGAAAATGTTCTCTTATGTCGTAAAGCGAAGCATTAACATTACAATTTGGTTGATTATGATAATATTTCCAAAGCTCACGACCTGAATTCATTACTTCTGTTGCTTGATTTGAAAAAACCAAAGGTGTTGTTCTTTGAGTTTGACTGCCAAATAATTCCCCACTATTGCCTGTTTTAAGTTTACCGTTTATGAACTTACTCATAAAATTGCTCTCAAATTTTTCTCTTGCATTTACTTCTTGTTCTCTAAAAGGTATCCAATGGTTAGTACCGTATTTATAAGTTATATAATTCTGGTTATGAAACAAAGTAAATACTAAGCAGTCATTTTGAAATTCAGAGTCAGATTCCCATTTATAATTTGGTAGCAAATATTGGTCTCTGTCATTTAACCAAGTTGCTTCTATACAATGTCGAATTGATAAATAAATGCAAGAAACTAATAGATTTTGTTTCGTAATTGGGAACTTTCCGTCACCTCCTAAAACAACAGTTTCAAAATTAGTAATGCGAATTCTATTTTGGTGTTGAAAATCATTGCTATTAAATATTAGCTTGCCGATTGGATTTGTTTTGTCCTTGTATGTAACAAGCCACTTATTAAGAAATACTGAATTGTCATAAGTAGAAAATTCTTTTGTTCCGATTAAGTTTCTGTCTACATCGTAAACATCTGCAATTATAGAACTAAATACAACTTCCTTACACGAGTCATAAAACTGAAATCCAATTGGAAATTTACCTTTTACATTATCAAATGTATTTGCAGGCACTACAAAAAGAAGTTCAAGTTTAGCTTTGAATATCTGTCTCATAGTTATAAAGTCAGGCGCATTGAGCATTTTAAGTGTAGAAAAAACTCCGATTTTACACCCATTAATTTCTCTGTAAATCCGATATAAAAATTGAATATATAATTCATCTTTAGCTCCTCCTAATTCTTCGCTGCGTTGATTTGTATTAGCTACGCCCAACCCTCTTTTGTAAGGTGGATTAATATAAACAACCAATTTCTTACGTTTTTTAGGATTGTTGATTATTTCTTGCAGTGGAGCAGGCAATTTGCTGAAATCATCATTAAGAAAATCAAATTGAAAAACATGTTCGTCTAATAAATTGGCTCCATTTTTAATACGGTCGTGCATTACTTCAACATCTTGGTTATCTAGGGTTGAAGCCCAAATATTATACTTGTTTGTTAAGCCAGCAAGTAAATTGCCTGTGCCTGCTGCACAGTCCCAAACATAATATTCATCTTGCCAGTCTTCGCCTAATACGGAAGTTAAGTATTTTTGCGAAAGTTCTACCCAAATCTGAGGCGTAAAAAAACTTCCTTTTCTTTCTCTTACATCTTGCGGGACAAGTAAATCTCTTCTTTCAACAATGTAATCCCAATATTCTTCTTTTGGTGGTCTGTTGTATTTATTCCAGAATTGTGTGTGTGCAACTTGTTTGTCGGTAAAGGAAGTTTCACTATGGCTAAACAAACCAGATTCGCTTATTTTTCGGTCTAGCTCATAATGGTCGTGTTTTAATAGAACAAAGAGTTTTTCTTTTAATGTATTGTTTTCGTGGGAAAGAAGGTCGGCAAGATAGAAGTCACCATCAATAATGCCGCTTTTTTTGGCAATGTCCCACTTTACTGCAATAGTCGGCTTTACGTTCTGCAACCACTTATTGTAAATGACCATAAAATTGTTTTTATCAATTTTGGTCTTTGTCAATCCGAATTTCCCAACAATGATGTTTTTTTTTATAAAATTCTTTAGCTCTCTGTCGTCATTAATAAAGTTGAACAGCAATGCTTTGTTGTCAATATCTGCCTTAACTTTCTCGTGGATCAGTTTAAATTCCTTTGTTTCGTGATTTGAAGGCGTTACATTCCAATTAAAGTCGTTTATGTAAAAAATTTCGTGAATATCGTTGTAGGGTATGAAAGCTATTTTTTCACCATCGAAAGCACCTAATAATGCTGGTGGTAAAAACTTGTCAAAAGTTCTTGCTTTACCAATTGTCAATATGAGTTGAACAATAGAATTATAAATGTCTGAAGAACCTTTTTTTGCCTCAGCCCAAAGTAAAGATTCTTGTTCTAATAAGTCATTTTGGCTTTGGTGAATACATACTGTAAAATCAACGTTTCCAATTATTTTGGAGCAGTCGTATATCCAAAAGTAATCTTGTGCTACTTTGTTTTTAAGTTCTTCTTCTCTTATGTTTTGATACTTCATTTGTTGTCTATGTTGGTCAGTTAGGTGTCCTCTTATAATTGGTTTTAACGAATAGGGCTTGGAGAAGGCGGGTAAATCGAAGTACAAATGTTCAGTTTTATACAAAAGTTAAATCGAAGAACTGCCGTTGAATTTAGCACTGAACCCGCCATTTTGCCAAACTGCTGTTAGTGGCTGTTTTTTTGTTTACAGTTTGTCAGTCAATTCTTTTATTATTTGTTCTTTAAGTTTCTTTTTAATTTCAGGTGCTTCTTGTTGTAAATATTCAATACCTGTAAATGAGTTTCCTTGTTTTCTATTTTGTCTTGGTTCAATACTTTCAATTAATATCGCTTCTAAAAGGTTTCCTAAATTCTGAATTGTAAATTCTTTAAATTTTGCGTTCAAATTGAGTTTTGTGTCATCTGTTACTGGATAGAAACCAAACCAACTAAATCTGTCCCAACGTCCTGCAAGTCTGTCTGCTGTGTGGTCTTTTAGTCTTTTTCCAAGTGGTTGCTCAATTGCTTGTCCAACATAAACCGTTTCTCTACTGTCGTGTAATAAATAAATTCCAATTTGGTCTTTAAAATTAACTTCTGTCGCACCAACTTGTTGAATTCCTAATAAGTCTGGCGTTGATTTCCAATGAACAAGATTTCTGTTCCAATAAATTCCGAAAGCGTTTACAATTTTATGATTTTCTTTTGTAACAATTTTGTCGTTTATAATTTGAGGTTCGCTGTCGTCTATTAATGTTTCGTCAGTTTCATTTAAGAACTTTCGTAATATATAATAGCCTTTGTCAACCTTTGCAAAGATTGATTTCTCTTTGTTTGTGTTAATGTCAGTTGTCAAGTATGCACTAACAGTATCTTGTGGTGTCGCTCCTAATGATTTTCTATATCCACATTCTGCAATAAGTTCTGCAATTTCTGTATAATGAAGTTGCTTTTTCTCTTCATTCAAAACCTTCTCAATTGCATCTTTCCATTTTAGGTCAGCCATAATTTCTATCTATTGTTTTAATGTCTGTTTGTAGGGTTTCGGTAAAATAGCCACTAACATCCTTATTCACGCAACTTCTCCCAAAACTTACGTCTACTTCTTTTATACCTATTGCAAACTTAGTATTATTTTTAAATATTCTACTTTTATTTTCAGATATAATTTTAATGCTCTGCCACAGCTAATCCTATTTTTAAAAAATAATTTATTTCATAATATTCCTCACATAATTTACTAAAACCAAATAATTTCCCCCTTTATCACTTTTTTATTAAAATAAACTCAAAAAACTTTTGGAATAAAAAAAGTTTTTGTAATTTTAAAGGAAAATAGCAACTAATGATGGCACTTAAAGAACAAATAACCATTCAAAACAAAGATATAAATGTTTTTTTAAATTGTAGTATATATAAAATTGATGGTTTTTATATAGGTTTTGTACCGTCTCTCAAAATTACATCAAAATCAATCATTTCAGAAATGGATGCTTTGCAACAATTGCATTCGATTTTAAAAAAGTACTTTGAAATTGTAGCTCACAACGAAGAAACAATCGCTTTTGAACTTCAAAGATTGGGCTGGAGGGACTTGAAACCCCCAGAAATAATTACAATTCCTTACCAATATTTATATTCAAAGTTCAACTTGCATCATGTTGAATTTACAATTCCAATAGCCGCTTAATATTCAATGAAAGATTGTTTTTTCTTTAACTTCTTACACCAGTTTTTTGAAAAAAAACGGATTTGAATTTGAGCCTTTTACCATCGAAAATAGTATCTGGAGAAATAAAAATAAGGTAGTTTTCGTTTCAGTTTTAGAAAATATTACTTTATTTGAGCTAATTCAAGGTTTGGAAAGAGCGGAACTACGATTAGAAGACTTTTTGATTTTTGATGCTACATTTTAGCAAGTGCTAAAAAACGAATTTAATAGACATAATTTTTATCTTATTGTATTTTTTAATAAAAAATGATAAAAAGGCTTGTATTTGAAATATAGCAAACGGCAAGTTGATGACCACTCAAAAACAATTTGTGATTAAATAATTTATTCCATAATATTCCATGCATAATTTACTAAACCCAAATAATATCACCCTTTTATCATTTTTTTATCAAAATAAACTTAAAAAACTTTTGGAATAAAAAAAGTTTCCATAGTTTTGTGGCGATTATTGTAAATAGTTTTTACTTTAATCTAAACACCTAATTTTAATACCATGAATTTTAAAGAATTTGGCATGACTTCTTGGTCGGTAAATAACAAAACCGCCATTTATATTCTTACAATTTTTATCACTGGCTTTGGTTTAATGACCTATAATAGTTTGCCAAAAGAGCAATTTCCAGATATTGTAATTCCTACTATATATGTGTCCACAATTTACCCTGGCACTTCTCCTGCGGATATTGAAAATTTAGTAACCCGCAAAATTGAAAAACAAATTAAGGCAGTTTCGGGCGTGAAAAAAATGAACAGTAGTTCAGTTCAAGATTTTTCTTCAGTTATTGTTGAGTTTAACCCAAATATAAAAGTTGAAATTGCTAAGCAACGCATCAAAGATGCGGTTGATAAAGCAAAAATTGACCTTCCAAAAGATTTGCCTCAAGATCCATCAGTTATGGAGGTTAATTTTTCGGATATTCCAGTGATGCAAGTTAATATTTCGGGCAATTATCCTGACGATAAACTCAAAGCTTTTTCTGAAATTGCCAAAGATAAAATCGAGGGTTTAAAACAAGTAACTCGTGTGGATAGAATTGGCGATAGAGATAAGGAGTTGCAAATTGATGTGGATATGTACAAAATGCAAGCCGCTACCATCACTTTTGCCGATATCGAACGAGCCATTGCCTATGAAAACATGACAATGAGTGCTGGAAATATCAAAATGGAAGATATGAAACGCTCAGTTAGAATTTCTGGTGAATTTAAAAATCCTTCTAAAGTTGCAGAAACAGTTGGTAATATTATTGTAAAATCAGCTTATGGTTCTCCTGTTTATCTTAAAGATATTGCCAAAGTAAATTATACTTTTTCGGAGCAAGAAAGTTATGCTCGCATGAATAATAATCCAGTAATTTCTTTAGCAATTGTAAAAAGAGCTGGCGAAAACCTGATTGAAACTTCCGATAATGTGAAAGCAATCATGAAAGAATTGCAAGAAACTAAATTTCCTAAAGATTTAAGTATTGTAATAACAGGTGATTTTTCTACTGCAACAAAAACGACTTTGAATGATTTAATAAATAGTATTATTATTGGTTTCTTACTCGTAACAATTGTATTGATGTTTTTTATGGGCGTAACGAATGCTCTTTTTGTTGGGCTTTCAGTGCCATTATCTATGTGTATTGCCTTTATGTGCTTACCGATGATAGATTTTTCTCTTAATATGATTGTGCTTTTTGCATTTTTGTTTGCTTTAGGAATTGTTGTAGATGATGCCATTGTGGTTATTGAAAATACGCATCGCATTTATCATACCGAACATATTCCAATTGGCGATGCTGCCAAAAAAGCGGCTGGCGAAGTAATAATTCCTGTAATTGCTGGTACTGCAACCACACTTGCCCCATTTGTGCCATTAATGTTTTGGCCTGGGATTGTGGGTAAATTTATGTATTTTCTGCCCGTAACTTTGATTATTACGCTTTCAGCATCTTTGTTTGTGGCTTTTATTATTAATCCTGTTTTTGCCGTTTCGTTTATGAAAAAAGCAAAAATATTCCCAAAAGATGCTACTTTTTTTGTTAAAAACAAAGGATTAATCATGAGCGTTGTTATTTTCTTTGCTATCGCTCTTGTCTTTTATGTTTCGGGAAGTGTAGGCATGGGCAACTTTTTGGTTTTTATTGGCTTATTATTAGTTTTCAATAAATTTGTTCTTACAGGTTTGATTGATAAATTTCAAAATAGTTTTTTACCAAAAATGATGAATGCTTACGAAAAAGTTATTCGTTGGTCTTTGAAAGGAAAACATACTTGGGGTTTGTTAATAGGAATATTCTTACTTTTAATATTTTCAATTTTTTGGATGGGTGTAAGAAAACCAAGAGTTTTGTTTTTTCCGAGTGCTGATCCTAATTTTGTGTATGTGTATGTGCAATTGCCCAACGGAACCGATCAAGCCGTTACGGATTCGGTGGCAAAAAATGTAGAAAAAAAGGTTTATGCCGTTATTGGCGATAAAAATCCGATTGTAGAGTCTGTAATAACTAACGTAACTATTGGCACAAACGACCCAAGCGAAGGCGACCGAAGTCCAAAACCAAACCGTGCTAGAATTGCGGTTTCGTTTGTAGAATTTGGACATAGAAACGGAGTTAGCACCAAAGATTATTTGGATAAAATAAGAAATGCCATCAAGGGTGTGGCAGGTGCTGAAATTGTGGTTGATCAAGAAAAAGGCGGTCCGCCAACGGGAAAACCAATAGCTGTAGAAATTACAGGAGAAGAATTAGAGGATTTGGTTTTAATTTCAAAATCTGTAAAACGCTATTTAGACTCTTTGCAAATTCCTGGAGTTGAAGAACTTAAATCCGATTTGGAAGATTCAAAACCTGAAATAGTGGTAGAAATTGACAGAGAAAGAGCCAACCGAGAGGGAATTTCTACAGGACAAATTGGTATGGAAATCCGAACTTCTATTTTTGGAAAAGAAATTTCTAAGTTTAAAGACGGAGAAGACGAAAATAAAATTATGCTTCGTTATTCTTCAGCCCAACGTAATCAAATTGACGAGTTGTTGAACATGAAAATTACTTTTAGAGATATGGCTATGGGTGGCATGGTGCGGCAAATTCCACTTTCTTCGTTGGCAAAGGTAAAATATGCAAATTCTTACGCTGTTATAAAACGTAAAAATCAAAAAAGAATAGTAACCATAGGTTCAAATGTGCTTACAGGATTTTCACCCAACGATATTGTTCCACAAATTGCTGAAGCTTTAAAATCATTTCCTATCAAAGAGGGCTATGAAATTAAAATGGGTGGCGAATTGGAAGACCAAAAAGAAACAGGGGATTTTCTTGGAGTGGCAGGAATTGTCGCTATATGTCTGATTTTTGGTGTTTTGGTCTTGCAATTTAATTCTGTTTCAAAACCGATTATTATTCTTACAGAAATTGTTTTTACCATTATTGGTGTTTTGCTCGGAATTGCAACTTTCAAAATGGATTTTGTGATAGTAATGACAGGCATAGGAATAGTAGGATTGGCAGGAATTGTGGTTAAAAATGGTATCTTATTAATAGAATTTATGGATGAGCTAAGAGGCAGAGGAATGCCCTTAGCAGATGCCATAGTTGAGGCTGGAAAAACCCGTTTAAGTCCTGTTTTACTTACCGCAGCATCTACTATTTTAGGTTTAATACCTATGGCAGTAGGTTTTAATATAGATTTTGTGTTGCTATTTCAAACAGGAAATCCACATATTTATTTTGGTGGTGATAATGTGGCTTTCTGGGCACCATTGTCTTGGTCAATCATATTTGGTTTAGGATTTGGAACTTTTGTAACCTTAATTTTAGTGCCCTGTATGTACTTTTTGAGCGAAAATTTAAAGTTGAAATTAAAGAAAAAAGTTGTTTAATGGAACAGCCCATTTAATTACAAAACACTCAAAAAACTTCGTTTTTTGAGTTCCCTTTAATTATTTTTTAGTTGTTAGATATGATAGCACTGCGTTTGTTGATCTATTAATAAAGAGAATTTATAATTCTCACAAATACTTTTTAGGTAAAATAAAAGCATTAAAAGAGGAAAATAACCTTTTCGGGGTTCTATTTGGCGTATTTACTGCCAATGCAGTGTTAACCCACATTGCAGCTATCTACCCAAAAAACCTTTATTTTGAGTAACTGGCTTACTTTCTTGAAAAAGCTTGTGTACTACAAATTTGATAAATACTTCATATAATGTTGATTTACGTTATTTATTTTCATTTTGCAAATTTAGTTAAATTTATGATACTTATAAGCATCTTTGTGTACTACAAATCACTTTTACGTTTTTAAAATGCTTAATTTTACTCTAAATCAACTTTGTAAAAATAATATAAAATATTATCTTTAAAAATTGATGTGATTTATTAAAAAAATGCAATTTTTATTAAAGAAAACTGCAATTTGGGTTAAATAGTACAAATATTCATAATTTTATAATTTTAAGATTTAACCTCAACATCAAAAAACTAAAATTTATAAAATACAGAAATGCCAGCAGTAAGTTGGTAAATTGATTCTAAGTAAGCTTGAAAAACTGAACAATAAGTGCCAGTTCCAAACTTTCTACTAAAATTATAGCCAATATTAATTGAGTAAAAATGAGCGGGATATACAAATCTTTCGACAACAACTTCGTATGATTCGATTTGACGGTTGCTACCAATTGCAGTAGAGTAGGTTATTATTTCTCGTTCATTATCTGAAATCCATATAGAAAAACCCGTTTTAAAATCTATAAAAAAACGTTTGCTAGGAAAAAAGCGAATATTATAAAATAATGGAAAATCATATCCATTCAATTCACCTAAACAAATGCCTGCTCCAAATCCAGCACCCATGGCAACTGCTTTTTTAAATACTCTCAAATAGGCAAAAGTTAATCCAATTCTGTATCTTTGATGTATTCTAAAAATATTAAATTCAAGATGATTATACCCTAAATCAACTGAAATATTTGATATTGACTTGCCATAGTAGGCTTGTAACTTTGATTGTCGATTTACAATTTTTTCTGGATTTGAATTAGAACTCGGAGTTGCTGTTGGGCTGGATACTTCATTCATTTTTTCTACTTCGCCACTTGCATATTCTATTAAAATTATTTCAGTTTTAAAAATGGAGTAAGTTGGTCCATCTAAATTACTAAATTTTTTATACTTAATTTCGCTAGGTGTAATTTCCAAAACTTTAGATTCGATTTTTGTTCCATCCTTTTTAAATATTTTGTCAGGTTTAACATCTTGTGCATTACAAATAAAAACATTCGTAATAATAAATATAAATGCCATGTTGATAAATCTCAAATTTATTAGTATTCTTATCATTTTTATGTATTTAAAGTGTGCGTGTTAAATATTTTTGCAAAAGTATAGTAAAAAATACTAATAAAAAATAACCCCTAGGGGTACTTTTTGTCTCTTATAAGTGGATTAATGTTAAATAATTTTTAAGTTTTAGTGATTCCTTGAGTTTTTATAAAATTAAACCAACAGGGTTGGATAGCTTTTTATATTTTAAGGCAATAGTTATATTTTATTCTTACTTATGAAATATGAGGATTTTCATGTTTTTGAAATTATAGTTTGTATTTTTTTCACTCTACATTTTTAATACTATATTTTGGCTCATAATTACTATCTACATCAGAAAGTTCTATTTCCAGAAGTTCATACGTTGTGTCTAAGCAATCAAGAAAATGAATTTCCCAATATTTATTAGAATGACGACTGATGTTGCTTACCCTTGAATGACCAACATACTGGTGAACACCTATTAAATTGTCAAATTCCATTTCTTTTTTATCAGCAAAAAATATTCCGTTGGCTTTTTCACTTCCACCTCGCACACTAAATGTTTGCACCAATTTACTAAATTCAAACCTAGCTAATATGTTTATGCCTACATGAATAGATGATGGATTGGACTCAAAGCCATAGTGTGGCAATACGTTTTTTACTTGATTAAACCATGTATTAGAAATACCTGCATGTGTCCATACGTGATTTCCTAGTTGAAATATGTATTTAAAAAGCTCTTGATTTTGGGCATATTCAGTATGCAATACTTCATCCATCGACAATCGGTGTCCATCGCAACGGTATTTATTTTGAAATAAATATTGAATATCGTGGTTGCCTAGCAATAATTCAACCTTGGCTTCATTTGTTTTTTTGAATTCAATGATTGCTCTTAAATTATCTAAAATCTCCAAGTCGGTATGGGTAGATGAATCTACATAATCTCCTACAAAAATGACTTTATCATATCGAGCAAAGTCTATTTTTGTCCAAATATCTTTTCCATGCAAATCAGGTAGGGTAAGGATTTTCATTTAGTTTATTTTGTAAATAGGTTTTTTAGTAAGGTTTTATTAAATAGAAATCCAAATTTTTTGAATACGCTAAATTTAAATAACACAGTTACAAATACTTTTTCAAATAACAATTCATATTGTTTGTGTTTAAAATACTGAGACCCTCACCACCATTAACAGGAATCAAATTTGGTTATTTCATTGAAATTAATATCTTTATAGGTAACCCAACAGCCTTGTTTTCTGCCCAAAGAGTCTTTAAGGTTTGGGCAGTCTTTGGGTTGTGTAATTAAACAATGCGTCCAAAAGCATAAAAAAAGTATAAGAAATATATTTTTTATAAGATTCATTTTAATATTGGTCTTTTGTGTCCACCTTCCCAAGTTTTGAACCAACCTGCTTCGTAAGGGTTTTTTGCAAGTTTTTTGAAATATTTATCTTTATCACTACAATTTATCCGAGACCAAATTATTGTTCCATTTTTTCCATTACTAACTTTTTTTAATTTACTATCACTCTCCTTTATTATCTTTTTCAAAATCTTTCGATTAAACTCATCAAATAGAACTATATCATCAGAATTATGCAATAGTTCAATTCTAAGCTCTAAGTTGTCGTTTTCTAACTGGGCTATATTATATTCAGCAATTCTGTATGAAAAATAGGCATTAGTGTCGTGTAAAAAAACAAGATTAGTGTCTGTTAATATTTGAAATGTTGTATCTATAGTAGATTTATTAATAATTCTTAGATGAGTTGGTTTCCAATTTATATTAGCAGGATATTCAAAAACCACAAAAAGACCCGATTTTTGTTTTGGGTCTGTATTTAATGTTTTGCCTGTACAAAAATAAGAAGAACTCTGGAAATCTTCTTGGGCATAAATGGAAAAAGATAATGACAAGAATAAAATAGAAACTAGTGTGCTATTGATTTTTAAAGGTTTCATCGGTAGAAAATTTTAGGGTTAGAAATAATATATTTAATTTAAAGTGAATCTATTGTAAGTCAATGCCTTTCTGTTGTTTGTACAATTTACGGAGTAGAAGATTATCAAAAAATTGTTGTTTACAATTTAAGACTAAGTTATTATCCCAAATTATTTGCGCTATAAAGGTTAATTTTTCGAGCAAAGGAATAAATTTCGGGTTGTATTCATTCATTTTTTCTCTATTTTTAGATAAGAAATTCTTAGGGTTGGCTTTTGCTTCATTTATTAATTTAAATATTTCTTCTGCTTTGCCTTTAGGTTGGGCAAAGCCAATGGATGTGTAAAACAACAATGCAAATAATATAATATTTTTGATATTCATAAAATATTTTAATTTAAAATTAAAAATCGACTTTTGACCATATATCTTTTCCATACAAATCGGGTAGGGTTAGGATTTTCAAATAGTTTATTTTGTAAATAGGTTTTTTAGTAAGGTTTTATTAAATAGAAATCCAAATTTTTTGAATAAATTATTTTGAAATTTAGTAAAAAAAACGAACTTAATGATTATTAATTTAATTGAGTATAATTGGGTAATCAAAACTAGTTATTGACTTTTTTTGAATTGTTAAAGAAAAACAATAGATTATAAATTACTTAAGTTTTAAAAACTAAAGATGAACTTATTGCAACTCTACCTTGAAGTACAACTTAATCTGTATCATTTTGTGCTTCATATTTTCTTTTTAGTTTGGTTGTACGACCTGAATCGTTTTTATAAGTAATCACTTTAATTATTCTATTTGCTTTTATTGAATGAGAAAATACAATCTGGAATTCTGAAAATGAATAACATTTAAAAGGAGTTGAATGAAACACTTTTTTATTTTCTAAAAGACCTTCTTCTGCCAATTTTTTTATTCTTAGTAATTGATATAAAATAATATGTACATTTGTAAAAAAAACAAATGGCATCAGATTCATTACTTTCAGAGAAATACACTTTATTGTTACCACAT
>REAG01000013.1 GCA_004294265.1 Cytophagales bacterium
GGTGGCCTCGACCGTGGTGGTGCCGGCACCGGTGATGGTAAGGGTGGAGCCACTCACGGTGGCGGGACCGCTGGTGACGGCGAAGGTGACGGGGGTGAGGCCCGAGCTGGCGGTGGCGGTGAGGGCGAGAAAAGGCACGCCGGGCAGCTTGTCACGGAGCTGGGCCAGCATGCGATACTCCGGGCGGAAATCATGCCCCCATTCCGAAATACAGTGAGCTTCATCAACCGCCACAAATGAAATATTGATTGATTTTAAAACGTAATTACCAACTTATCAAATAGGTTGAACTTTCGCCACCGTCATTTCTATTTTGTTTGGTTGTATCTAAAACTACTTGCACAAGCGGCTTAAACCTGCGAGCCATTGAAATAATAATTCCTCTGTCAAATTCACATGGATAAGGATTATCTGCTATCATTATACCTGTATTTTCGGATATTTTTTTGTATTTATAATTGCCAATTCCTTCCAACATTTCACCATTTGAGGGATTAAACATAACTTCTCCATTAATTCTATGGTTCATGTGATAAGCCACATCTATTAGAGCTAAAGCACTATGAATTTCGTTTATATTTGGCGGCAACAAAGCATTGTCTAAAATAGATTTTCCAATTGTAAATAACGTTTTTTGTCCAATATCATCAGTAATTTTTTTAAACGCTTTTAGCCAATCTGTAATTGAATACCAACTATCAAGACTAATATCTTTGATTTTGCAATTTTTTAAAATCATGATTATTTCATCTTGGTCTTCTTTTAAAGCATCCAAAAAGCTATTTATAGTCTGCCCATTTACTTCGATGTTTTCGTAATTTCTCATTTTGTTTAATTTGATGATATATTTAATATTTGTTTTTTTAATTCTTCTAATTCGTTTTCTTTCTTTTTTAATTTCAAAGTAAGCATTTCCATTTTAGCTTCTTCAATTTCTTTCTCTTCCATTATTTTAATTGAATATTTTTCCAATTCTTTGTTTTTTATCTCAATTTCTTCTTGCGTAGTCAAGAGTTCCTCCATGCCTTGTTGCATCATTTCTTCTTGCATTTTCATTCGCTCTTCCATTAGCCTAGACTCTTCAAGCATTTGCGATAGTTCCGCTTGTTTGCGAGTCATTTCTTCTTGGGTTGCGTTCATTTCTTCCATATTTTGCCTCATTTCTTCTTCTTGGGCTCGTAAGGCTTCAGTTTGTTGTTGCGAAATTTCCAATAAAGATTTCGTTTGTTCGTTTGTTTTAACCGTTGAAATAGATGATGCTAAATTTTCTAACACTTTTTTTGTAAACTCAATTTTATAAGGTTCTAAAGTTTCAAAAAATGCCATTTCTATGATGCCATACACAATTTCATTTACCATAATTGGAGCAATCAAAATGGCTCGTGGCGTATCCTGACCCAATCCCGATGTAATTGATACGTACGATTTTGGCACGTCTGTCATATAAATTATATCCTTTTCTTGGTAGCAAGCTCCAATTAAACCTTCTTCAAGTTGAATGACTTTTTGACTTAGTTTTTTTCTTTCATAAGCATAGCAAGCCATTTGTTTAAGGAACATATTTTTTTTGTCTGTATTATCCAAAATAAAAATTCCGCCTTGGTTGGCATGTAAGTATTTTATTAAATAATGTAAAAAATCTCTTGATAAAGCAACTAAATCATCGTTTTGATTTCTTAATATTTCAGATGCTTGAGCCAATCCTATATTATAAAATTTTTCTTCACTTTCTCTTATTTTGGCAACAGAAAGGTTTTTTTGCATGATAACTAATGCTTTGCCTAACTCATCGTCATCATTAATTTCTATTTTAGTTTCGAGATTACCATTGGCAATTTCGTTGGCAATCTTGATATTTGAATTTGTAGTATTAATTTGTGTTTCTAAAAAGTTTGACTTTTCTAGAATTTCATCTGCTTGTTTTTTGAAAATATGAGCCCAAAATCCACACAAAAAGAAAATAATGGCTGCAAACAATATATGAATACCAAAAGTTTGTATATCCATGTAATCCTCTGTGGTAAAATAAATTTCTTTATTTCCGCTAAATTGCAAATAATTTAAAATTACATGATGCAAAACAACAATTAGCGTAATAGGAAGCATTAATTTCCAATTCTTGTATTGAATCAGTAAAATAGAACCTATAAAAGCCAAAAAGTGCATTTCTATCATACCGTGCATTTGATAAATCAACAAGGCTGTAAAAAAAGCAAAATTTGCACTCCCAACATATTGATATAAATCGGAGTTCGGTAGATTTAGTTTTGTAACATAATAACAAGTTAATAATATGGCAATTACAGGAATTGCGAATAAAAATGTGTTATAAATGGGCGAAATGCCAAGCGAAAATAAGGCTAAAAGGGCAAAAGAAATATCAATTCTTGTATCTTCTGATTTATTTTTCATTATTTTATGGGTTAATTATTAAATATACTACAACCATAAGGGCTGGAGGCAATTAAATTTATTTTTTTATTGTTTAATTTATTTTCTAAAATTTGTTCTACAAAGTTAGTACTTTTATTACTACAAAACCTACTTTTATTATAATTTCCGTTATAAATTATTTTCCCATCCTTATCTAATACTACTGCTTGCGGAGTGGAATAAACGCCATATTTTTTGGCATTAAAATTCAATGAATCGTGCAACATTAAAAACTCAAAAGGATTATCGCAATTTTTAGTTGAAAAAGCCACAAATTCTACCCTATTTTTGTACTTTTTATATAAACTTTGAATGTGTTTGTAGTTAAATTTTGAACAAGGGCAATCGGGATTAAAGAAGTGAAGAACTTTTATTTTATTTGATGCTTTAAAGATTTCTAAATCAAAATCGGGTGTGTCTAAAACTCTTTTGTAATTTTTTGGAATTGGGGTTGGTAAATTATTTTTGATTGTTTCTTTATAAAACATATTGATTAACAACAGAAAACTGCAAAAAATACAAGTAAAGATTAATCCTTTTATTAAGTTCATGATCTTAAAATTTAGATTTCATGTTTTATTGTTGATGTTCATCTTCATTTTTTACACTATTAATAGATAAAAGCACGGTTTCTAATTGAGCAAATTTTAATGGTTTTGTGATATAACCTATTATTGATGGATATTCTTTAGATTTATTTTTATCAATATCGGAATTAGAACTCGAAAAAACGCAAACGGGAATAGATTTCAATTCCTCTCTTGAATTATACATTTTGTCTAACAATTCAAAACCACTCAAAATAGGCATATTGATATCTAATAAAATTAAATCTGGAAAAAACTCTTTAGAAATTTTTATGAATGCCTCATAAGCTTTTGAGGGTTCAAGAAAAGTTAATGTATTTATTTTAGTATCATACATTTGCAAAGTTGTTTTGGTAATAAAAATTCCAATTTCATCATCGTCAATAATTGTAATATTCATCTTGTGTTTAATTGTTTAAGCTTTAGATTTTATTATTAAACAATTATAAACAAAAAAAATTGAACTAAAATTATAACAAAAAATTTAATTAATATTCTAAGGGTTATTACTTATTTTATTGAGGGTTTACCCTTATTTTTTTGAATAAATTCGATAAAATGATAAAAAAATAAGATAGAATTGCTTAAATGTTCGACAAAAGTGTGATTATAAAATGCCGTTCTTTTTTGCATATTTCAAAAGTTCGAGCGAGGATCGTATTTCTAATTTCTTATATATTTTTGTTTTATATCCTTCAATGCTTTTAATACTTAGATTCATAATTTGAGCAATTTCTTTAGTAGTTTTGCAATTACAAATAAACTCTATAACTGAAAGTTCATTAAAAGTTAAAACCTTGTCTTTATGTAATGATAAAGCATTTTCAAAAAACAATTTGCTTAAATCATCAGAAAGGTATATTTCGCCTTTGCATACGGTTGAAATAGCATTCAATAAATTGCTAATTTCGGCATTTTTGCTAACATACGCATCTATTCCCATGTTTAGAATTTTTTTAACAAAAGCATATTCATCATGCATTGAAACTACAATTATCTTTACATAAGGCATAGTATTTTTGAGTTTTTTGATTAAAACCAATCCTGATTCACCTTTTAAATTAATATCTATCATCACTATTTTTGGTTTCAAAATTTCTATTTGCTCAAAAGCTTCTTCGATATTATCACTTTGCCCAACAATTTTTAGGTCGGGTTTCAATGAAAAAAAATACACCCAAGTTTCACGTAAAAGGCGATGGTCTTCAATGATATATATTTTTTTCCTCATTTTGTAAATGGAATGTAGATGGCAAATATGGTTCCTTTTTTATATTTTGAAAATAATTTTATTTTTCCATTAACTAAAGTAACTCGGTTCATGATGTTTTCTAATCCTTTACCTGTTCCAATTTTAGAATATTCAAATCCTAAACCATCATCAATGGTAAATAATTTTATATAGTTTTCATCAATTTTTATTTTTATTTTAAAATTTGTTGCCGAAGCGTGTTTGATAACATTTTGAATAATTTCTTGAATAATCCTAAAGAGGTTTAATTTTAAACAATGTTTAACATTTCCTTCAAAAGCTGATATAATATCAACAGAAAAATTAATCACATTCATTTCAGATTCATTTTTTTTAAAAATAATGTCAAAATAATTTAAAATGGCTTCTTTTAAAGTAGTGTTTTCTAATAAAAACTGGCTAGAATTGTTTATTATTTGTTTTATTTCATCAGTGGCTCTATTTAATAAATCCGAAATTGTTGATTTTAATTCAGAGTGTTTCATCAAAGAAAGATTAATTTTGGCTGCATATAATAATTGACCAACACTGTCGTGTAAATCGGCAGCAATTCTACTTTTTTCTAACTCCTGAAAATTAATAATAGATTTAGCTTTATTTATTTTTTCTCCAATTTTCAAATCATTTAAGTCGTTGAATTTGCAATGAATAACCACAAATTCTATTTCATTTCGCTCGTTCGGTATGGGATAATAGCAGATATTAGATAGGTATTGAGCAGTATCGTAATAAATATTAAAATCTAAATGAATAGTTTCTCCCTTAAATGCTCGTTCATAAAAACCTGCAATTCTTTCTTTGTAAGAGTCCGGAATTAGTTCTAATACATACTGTCCAATATAGGGTGTTATGCCAAAAAGTTCTACAACACGAACGCTTTCTTGATTGAAAGAAACCATTTTATAATCTTTATTAATTACAGTAATTACAACCTCGTTGTTGTCTAATATTGACTTAAGATGAGTAATAATTGTTGAATTTTGATATTCTAAATTTTTTACTTTCGTAATGTCAATAAAAATACCATAAATAAATTCTTTGCTAGAAATTGGATCTTGAAAAAATTGAAAAATACCTTCTTGATGTTTAAAGCCAATTTCATAAAATGGATCTAAAATTCTAAAATGAATGGTTTGAGAGGTTTTAGTTTTTTTTAAGTTCTCTATTAAATCAAAATTTAGAATATGTAAGTCTTCTGGATGTATTTTTTCAAAAAATGAATGTAAAGTAATACTTTCAGTTGTATCAAAGTTACAAAAAGCGTTTAATTCTTTTGAATAACTTAGCTCATCATCCGTAATATTAAATTTAAAAGTTGCTAAATCTGAAATTACATTTGATTGATTAATTAATTGTTGAATTTTACTATTATCAGTTTCTGCATTTTTTATTTGAGTAATGTCATAACCCATGCAATTGATGCCAATGGGTTGATTTTGTTCCTTAGTAAGGAGAGTAAATTCCCAATAAGTCCAATTATAAGTTCCATCAGCAAGTGGTTTTCTTATTTCAATTTGTTCTAAGGTGGATTGCCTAGAAATTAATCTTTTAGAGGCTTCAATAGCAGTAGTAGCATCCACGAAAAGAATAGATTTTAATTCATTTTTATTGGCCTGCTCTAGGTTTTGAAAGCCCGAAATTTCCATAAAGTGGGCATTCATATAAGTAAAAGTGCCTTTTAAATCTGTTGAAATATGTAATATTCGTTTTGGCATTTTAA
>REAG01000014.1 GCA_004294265.1 Cytophagales bacterium
CATTTCAAAAGTAAAACATAAATATTTCTTTCAAAACTTCATTAATTATCTTTTCTCAAGGGCAAAAGAAGTCAAAAAACGTAGTTTTTTGTGTATTTGATAATTAAATGGGCTGTTCCAAAATTTAATTGTAAATATTTAGTGGACTCAATATAAATATGTAATTTGTATTAATAAGCAAGGAATTCGCATTTAGTCTTTTAGAAAAGCCCACATAATTATTTTAAAATTAATTAATCAATATATTAGTAATATTCCATAAAATTGGGACGTTATCAACCTTTTGGATTCTGCGGTTTCGTAGCAGAAATTGGTTAGGGGTGGGGTGTTTTTTTTATAATATTTAGGTGGGTTTTTCTATAAATTTTGATTGTTTGATTTAATTTGATTTATTTTATAAAAATTTAAGTTTCTGAGAATGAAATTAAATAAAAATTAGAACTTACATTTTCAAAACATTTGTTATTTATATAAAATATAAAGTTAAATACAAAAAATCTTATTTTAGTTTTTAAAAATCTTAAAATTCAAAATTATTTATATATTTAATACTAAATTAAACCTATGCATCCTTTCATAGAAACACATAAAAGCCAACTTTTTGCACTTTGCAAGAAATACGAAGTTCAAAAGTTGTATGCTTTTGGCTCGGTGGTGAATGATGGTTTTGATGAAAAAACTAGCGATATAGATTTGCTTTATGTAATGCAAGTTCGTAATCCTTTGAATATGGGAGATGCTATTTTGGATTTTTATTTGGATTTACAAATATTATTTGGAAGAAAAGTAGATTTGGTAAGCGAAAAAGCAATGAAAAATAATTATTTTATCAAAGCTGTAAATAAATAAATAAAAAAAGTTATTTATGAGTCATAAACCCAAAAAATTGTATGAAGATATTTAGTGGTTGGTAAGGACACCAACTACGTCAATGAAGTTCAAAATTTATTAAACGAAAAAAAACTTATATTTACAATTAAATTAGCATAACAATACAAAAATATGAAAAAACTACACTATTTACTTGCTTGGATTATTTTTGCAAATGCACCTTTTGTTTTTGCCCAAAAAACAGCTGGAATAGGTACCGATAAACCCAACCCAAAGGCGGTTTTGGAATTGAATGTAGAAAATCCTTCTATCAATCCGCAAGGGTTACTTTTGCCACGCTTGACAACAACGGAGCGTAATTTATTGGCATCTGGAAACATCACTTCGCTTACTGGAATGGCGGTGTATGACATCACAGATAAAACTTTTTATACTTGGGACGGCACACAATGGAAATCGGCTGGAACTTTATTTACTACCTTAGTTGGCGTTGGCGGCATGGTGGTTTCTACTTCGGGCAATAGTTTTACGGTGGATGGAAGCAATTTGAGAAGCCAATGGATATCTGCTTCTTCCAATCAAATTTACACCAATAGTTTTGTAGGTATTGGTACAAATAACCCTCTTGCCGCTTTAGATATAAGAACTCCATCTGGCAATACTACTATAAATGTAGGATCAAGTGCAATTGCAGACATAGTTTCGGTAGATTTTTTAAAAGCAGGTTCAGCAGTATGGGGAATAGGAGCACAGACTAATAATGATTTTTACATTTCTAGAGCTGCTCAAGGAGATTTATTAAGAATAAGAGAAGTAGATAAAGTTATTGAACTTGCAAATATAGGCAATGGAGTTAAAGTTAATAATAATTTAACCACAACTGGTATTGGCTACTTTGGGACTATCATAGGCAGTAATCTTGCTGGAGCAGCGGGAAGTATTGTTACAGTAGATGGAGCAGGCAGATTGGGTTTAGGTAATATTTCACAAAGTCAATGGGTTACTACTACAAATGGTATTTATTATGATGGAGGAGTAGGTAATGTGGTTACAAGTTACAATCAATTTATTGTCAATTCTACTAACAATGCTCAAATGGCTATCGAAAATCCAAGTACAGCAATTGGAGCTGTTTCTGAATTTGCTTTAATCAGCAATGCTAACGGAGGTGGAAGTCAGTATTTTGTGATGGGAGTAAATAAGGGAGGTAGAAATTTTTACATTTTCCCTCAAGGACACCCAGGTGGTGATGCATTTAATATGGATTTTTCTGGTAATGTAGGCATAGGGGTAGCTTCGGGTTCTACTATTTCAGCCAAGCTCGAAGTTAATGGAAATGCCAGAATTGCACAAGATTTGACGGTTTCTGGATTGTCGGGTGCCTCTGGAAGTGTAGTTACTGTAGATGGTGTAGGAAGATTAGGGTTTGGCACATTGCCAGTTAGCACACCAAGCCAATGGACAACTTCGGGTACTAATATCTATTACAATACTGGTAAAGTGGGAATAGGTACAGCAAATCCAACGACAGATTTGCAAGTTTTTTCTGAAGCCAATAGTATTGCAGGATTCATTAATGTTTCGACCCCAAATAATTCTAGATTTTTGAATATGTATTCTGGAAATTCATCAACTGATTTTTCGGGCATCGGCTATAATGCTGGAACAGGTTTTGAAATTGGAACACTAAATAATCCCACGAACACAGGTACCTATTTTACAAGATTTAGAATATCTCCGTCTGGCAATGTAGGTATTGGAACAACTGCTCCCAATGAAAGACTAACTATTCAAGGCAATAGCTCCGTTTCTGGAATAGGTTATTTTTCTACTATTTCGGGTTTGGCTTTAAATGGTGCAACCGCAGGAAGTATTGTTACTGTTGATGGTTTAGGCAAATTAGGCTTTGGGACTTTAACTATCCCGCAAAACCAATGGATATCTGCTTCTTCCAATCAAATTTACACCAATAGTTTTGTAGGAATCAATACCATATTAAACCCTTATAATGATGTAATGGTTGTAAATGGTAACGGAAAATTTTCGGGTGTGGTAGAAGTAGGTGATAATGCACCTGGTAACACTCAAAAACACATGATAATGGCATATGATTATGGGCTTAACTTAGGTCGATTATTTGCATACCAACAAGGAGTAGGACCCAAACCTATATTGTTACAGCCTGATGCAGACCCAAACGCTATGCTTGGTATTGGTATTACTTCTACTCCAACTGCCAGATTGGATGTTAATGGAACTATTCGATTTAGAAGTTTGAACACAAACGGTTCTGTATTAACTGTAGATGGAAATGGAAATTTAGGTTTGGGAACAATGCCAAATAACACTCCCTCTTGGCAATTAGGCGGAAATTCCGTAGTTGGACTTACAAATTTTGGAACTCTTACCAATTTTGATTTGCCATTTTATACCAATGGTTCGGAAAGAATGCGAATTTCTACTGCTGGAAACGTAGGAATAGGAACTACATCTGCTCCGTATAAACTTACTATTGTACCGTCTTTTAATAATGATGGTGTTTTAATAGATAATCAAAATAATGGTTTTGATGCCGTTTTTCAAATGAAAACCTCTTCAGTAGTAGATAATGACGCTGCCCTATTTTTGGATGATTCAGATGGACAAAAATTAAAATTTGCTTTAGGAAATACCAGCAATGATGCCAACAGACAAACCGCTACTCGCATGGTTTTAGATCAAAATGGAAATGTAGGAATTGGTTCGACTTCTCCTAACGAAAAACTAACAGTTCAGGGCAATAGTTCCGTTACAGGCATTGGTTATTTTAGTACTATTTCTGGTTTAAATTTGAATGGAGCTGCTTCTGGAAGCATCCTTACAGTAGATGGTGTAGGAAAATTGGGCTTTGGGACTTTAACTATCCCGCAAAGCCAATGGCTAACCACTTCTGCAGGTATTTATTATAGTACAAGCGTAGGAATAGGAATGTTGCCAATAACAAATACGGGTTTGAGTGTAAAATCGGCAGGAAATGCAACAAAACCACTCAGGATTTTAAATTCTGCCACTTCTAATCCTATGTTTGAAATTGACGAAGGTTCTGGCGGAATGACAAATGTAATGATATATAATAATGCAGGAGTTTTGGTAAATCAAATTGGCGGCACATTGCCAAGTTTTTTTAACGGTGGTGGAAGCGTAGGCATTGGTACAAACGCACCAACACAAGGAAAATTAGTTGTTGTAGAAGATGCTGGCACAAGACCTGGTATTTTTGTTTCGGGTGGTGGAGCTACTAGTAGTGCAAGTATTTCTATTGGCAGAAATACAACCTCCGATGGTGGCATTGGCGTTGCAGGTTCTGCATTAACTACTTTAGGAATTGCTACCATTGGTGATTTTGTAGTGAGAGCTGAAACAAGAGATTTAATTTTATCATCAAAAAATAATACTGGAAATATCAGATTTGGAACAGGCAATTTGCCTGAAACCGAAAAAATGACAATTTTAAATAATGGAAATGTAGGTATTGGCGTAGTTGCACCATCTGAAAAACTAACTATCATGGGCAACCAATCTACTACTGGCATTGGTTATTTTTCTACTATTTCTGGCTTAGCTTTGAATGGAGCAACAGCAGGCAGCATAGTTACCGTTGATGGTGTTGGTAGATTAGGATTTGGGACTATGGCAGCATCAACTAATTATTGGGAACCAAACGGAAGTAGCAAAATTTACACCAATAGTTTTGTGGGAATTGGAAATACTAATCCCATTTATCCGTTGCATATAGTAGTTGGAAACACGAATGATAATGCAATATTTGTTAATAAAAATGTAAGTGGAACAACTGGAAATCAAGTTGCTTATAGTGCTAATTTTAGTGGAGTTCCTACAAGTGGAATGAAAATTGGATATGAAAGCAATATAACACCTACAGCAAATGAAGCGGTAAGAGGTATGTCTTCAACTATCATTAACAATTTAAGTATAAATGATTTATTTGCATCATTTTCGTATATAAACAATAATGCTAACGGAAAATCTGTAGCATTTCGTGCAGTAAATGATGGAAGCGGTGTAGGAGATCATATAGGCTTTTCTGCTTTTGATAATTCAACAGGTAATGGGCAAAGATATGGAGTTCATTCTGAAATGATAGGAACAGGTGCTACTGCAACAAATTACGCCCTATATGGTAAAGCTACTGGTGCTGGTGCTAACAATTATGCTGGTTATTTTGACGATGGAAATGTGTATATGAAAGACAATGTAGTTATTGGCAATTTGACTCCTACTGCAAAACTTGATATAACAGGTACAATAAGATTTAGAAACTTCACAAATGGAATTTTAACCGTTGATGGAACAGGCTTGGTTGGTGTAGGAACTATGCCCACTCCCAACAGTTGGAAATCGACCACCTCAGGCATAACTTTTACAGATGATAAAATAGCTATTGGCACAAGCACAGTGGCAGGAGCAGCTAGATTTAAAGTAGCTGGTGATGGAAGTATGGGAGGCATGGTCATTACTTCTCAAAGTTTAGTAAATCCAATAAGCACTTCAAATACAATTTATACAACTTTGATTACAGTGCCAGTCTATATTCCTGCTGGCACAAATACGGTTGAGTTTAATGTAATAGGTTCTTCGCAAGGTGGAGGGAATATTAATTTCCAACTAGAAATAAATGGTTTCACTTCTGCAGCAATTTCGATGAATAATACAACTCCAACAATTGGAAGTACACCACAAATTGTAAACGTAGCTTCTTTTAATGGTTGGCAAACACTTAAAATTAATGTTGCAAATTCGGCAGGTAATACAAGTGCAATCTTGAATGGTTATACAGTAATAGTGAAAGATTAGAAAATATAATTAAATTATTATTTAAAGTCTAATATTTAATTAATGTCGTCCGAGCTATTTTTCAAATAAATTTTAATCTTAGAAAAATACAATTAGCGGAAAATAAATTATTTTCCATGAGAAGAGGTATATTTATTTTTTATATAAAGTCCAATAAATAATTAAAATTCCTTCTTAACCCAAATTGCAGCTCTACCGTATATAACTTGCACATTTTCAATAAAATACATAAACTTTTGAGGAACTTTTTATGTTACTTTTTTACAAACTTGA
>REAG01000015.1 GCA_004294265.1 Cytophagales bacterium
TAATAACTAATATAAAATTAAATATATTAATAAATTAAAACTAAAAATTCATTTATTACTTTAAAAATAAATTCGGCATAAAGAAAATACCAAAAATAATAATTACTAATAAAATAATAAAAACATATTCTTTGTAATTTATTTTTAAAACTGTAATTTTTTCAGATTCAGATTTAAAATACATTAAATAAGGAATTTTTAAGTAATAATATAAGGCAAAAATTGTGTTAATTAGAGCGATAATTACAAAAACTAAAAACATAGTTTTTTTTGTATAATCATACTCTTGTAACAAACTAGATAAAACCAAAAATTTAGCCATAAATCCACCTGTGGGTGGCAAACCAGCCATTGCAATCAAAACAATTAATATAAGAAAAGAAAAGAATGGATACTTTTGACTTAATCCAGAAAAGTCATTGATTTCTAGAAAATTGGTAATATGAAGAATATAAAAAATTGCAAAACTCGTTAGCATATAAAAAACTAAATAAAACAATGTAGGTTCTGCTCCAACAATACCAATGGAAAGCGGGAGTAAAATAAATCCTGCATGCGAAATGGAGGAATAACCCAACATACGAAGGGTATTTTTTTGTAAGAAAGCACCTAAATTTCCAACTGTAATTGTGATAATCGAAAGCGTAGCCAAAGCTAAAGAAAAATAACCTTTGGGAGGAATAATTGGTAAATTTAAAGTTTGATAACCCACATATAAACTCAAAATAAATGCAATAGCGGCAATTTTTGGAATGACTGCAATAATGGTAGTAATTATTGGCTTTGTGCCTTCATACACATCTGCAACCCAAAAATGAAAAGGGAAAATGGATAATTTAAAAAATAAACCAACCAAAATTAAACCAAAAGCAAAAGCAGCGGGATAAAGTGGAGTTGGAACATAAAATTTTCGTTCATTAAAAAAAAGTGTGCCTTCTAATCCGAAAAATAAAGTAATTCCGTAGAGCATTATTGCAGAAGAAACTATACCGAAAAGGATATATTTTAAAGATGATTCAGCCGTTTTCTTATTTGAAAATAACCCAACCAAACAATAGGAACTTAATGAAACAATTTCTAATGCTATAAACGAAACGCACCAATGATTGCTTAATCCTAAAACTTGTGAACCTATCAAAATAGCGGTTAAAAGAACTAAAAACTCCGTTGAGGCATCTGAAATAGTGTTTTTCAAACTTACAAACGCCAAAATCAAAAGTCCTGAAATCAAAATTAAAATTCTTAAATAAAAAGTATAATCGTGGATGCAAAGACTTTTATCAAATAAATAAAAAAATGATTTATAATTTTGGTGTTGAAAAATTGTAAATGAAATGGCACAAAAAATAAAAATTGCAAGAACTATAACTTGAATTAAAAATGATTTATTTTTAAAAATAATACTTAAAAGTAGATTAATAACACAAGCAAAACAAAGTAATAATTCTGGAATTAAAAAAAGTATATCTCGGCTGTAGTTTAAATTCAATTTCGTTTATTTAATGCAAAATTAAACTTTATATTTTTAATTTAGCAATGAAATTTGCAATTAGTTATTTTGAAATTGAAAAACAAAATTAATTTATAGAATAAGATTTTAAAATATTTATATTTTTCTAACTATCCAAGCATCTTTGGTTGCAATGGAAATGTCGAGAAAACCGTAAGAATCGATAATTAAAAATGCAGAATTTAACTTAAAAACAAAAATATGATTTAAAAACTTAGGAAATTTTATCTTACATTAAATACGTAGATATTTTGAAATTTAAAATTTTAATTAAAAAGATTTATATTTTCTCTAACTGAATTTATTAAAATGTTTTAACAAAAAAATAATCAATTTTGCTAAAACCAAGTTTAAAATAGATATTTGTTCAAAAAAATCAATCCACAAAATAATTCTAATGATTCATATAGAAAATATACTTCAAAAGTCAGTTTCTGAGGCTTTTAAAAATTTATATAACACCGAAATCGAACCAAAAAATCTAAAATTCCAGCCCACTCGCAAAGAATTTGAAGGTTCGCATACGCTAACTTGCTTTGAATTTGCAAAAAAAGCTGGAAAAGCTCCTGATGCAATTGGAAACGACTTAGGGAATTATTTACTAAAAAATTGTTTAAATATTTCTAAATTTAATGTAGTTAAAGGATTTTTAAATGTATCAATTTCAAACGAGTATTTGATTAATTTTAGCTTATTTTCAAATGCAAAAACTAATTTTGATTTTGAAAAAAATGGCGAAAAGGTTATGGTAGAATATTCTTCTCCCAATACCAATAAACCTTTGCATTTGGGTCATTTAAGGAATAATTTTTTAGGGTTTGCTATGGCAAATGTATTTAGAGCCAATGGATTTGAAGTAATAAAAGCAAATTTAATCAACGACAGAGGTATTCATATTTGTAAATCAATGTTGGCTTATTTAAAGTTTGGAAACAACGAAACACCTGATTCTAGCGGTTTAAAAGGCGATAAATTGGTAGGAAAATATTATGTAGAGTTTGAGAAACAATTAAAATTAGAAAAAGCAATCCTTATTTCAAACGGAAATTCAGAAGAAGAGGCGGATAAAAAAGTTTCACTCATGCAAGACGCTCAAAAAATGCTTTTGGCTTGGGAAAATGGCGATACTAAAGTGTTGGCTCTTTGGAATAAAATGAACAACTGGGTTTATGAAGGTTTTAATTCTACTTATAAATCTATTGGAGTAAGTTTTGATAAGTTTTATTACGAATCAAATACCTATCTTTTAGGAAAAGAAATGGTAGAAGAAGGAATTTCAAATGGTATTTTTTATCAAAAAGAAGATAAATCGGTTTGGATAGATTTGACTGCCGAGGGGTTAGATCATAAATTAGTACTTCGTTCGGATGGCACTTCTGTGTATATTACGCAAGACATGGGAACTGCCGATTTGAAATACAAAGAATTTGGCATAAATAAATCTATTTATGTGGTTGGAAATGAGCAAGATTATCATTTTAATGTGCTATTTTTAATCTTAAAAAAAATGGGTAAACCTTACGCATCTGGTTTGCATCATTTGAGTTATGGTATGGTTGATTTGCCATCAGGAAAAATGAAATCCAGAGAAGGAACTGTAGTTGATGCCGATGATTTAGTACAAGAAATGAAAGATGAAGCCCAAAAACAAACCACAGAATTAGGCAAAATAGATGGTTTTAGTGCCGATGAAGCCGAAAAACTGTATGAAAATATTGGATTAGCCGCTTTAAAATATTATTTAATAAAAGTAGATCCTAAAAAACGAATGCTTTTTAATCCTGCGGAAAGCATTGATTTTCATGGATATACGGGTCCATTTATTCAATACACACACGCTAGAATTTGTGCAATTTTAAGGAAATCTAATGAACTTTCCATTTCAACTAACGTAAGTTTTGAAAGTTTAGTGTTAGAAAATTGCGAACGAAACATAATTACGCAAATATTACTATTAGATAAAACCATTAAACAAGCTGCTGAAGAATATTCTCCATCTGTTATTGCAAATTATGTGTATGAAGTTGCTAAAACATATAATTCTTTTTATGCAGAATTATCCATTTTTCAAGAAAAAGATGCTCAAAAAGTTGCTTTCAGAGTTTTACTTTCTTGTCTTACAGGAAAGGTAATTAAATATTGTTTGGAAATAATTGGTATTGAATCTCCTGAAAAAATGTAAAATTATTTTATTGCAAAATATAAATATTGTTTAATAAAATATTACTTTTATAAAAAACAAAAACTTTATAAAAGTAATAAAAATTCAGATTCAGATATTATTTTAACACCTAATTTATTGGCTTTTTCTAGTTTTGACGGTCCCATATTTTCACCAGCAACCAAGTAATTTAATTTTCCTGAAACGCCAGAAAGTATTTTGCCGCCATTTGCAACAATTTTATCTTGCAATTCTTCTCTCGAAAAAGTATTAAATGTGCCTGAAATTACAAAAGTTAAACCTTTCAAAACTTCACTTTCATTTGTTATTTCTTTTTCTTCAATCTTAAATTGAAGTCCAAAAGACTTTAATTTTTCAATTAAATGAATGTTTTCCAAATCTGAAAACCAAGCTCTTACACTTAAAGCGATTTTTTCGCCAATTTCGGGGGTTGAAACTAATTCTTCTAAACTTGCATTTTGTAAGTTTTCTATATTTTTGAAGTTTTTAGCTAGTTTATCTGCCACTGTTGAACCTACAAACTTAATTCCCAATCCAAAAAGAACTTTTTCAAACGGAATTTCAACTGATTTTTTTAAACCGTCAATCGCATTTTGAGCTGATTTTTCGGCAAATCTTTCTAAACTTAATAATTGATTAAAAGATAATTCATATAAATCTGCGTAAGTTTTTATTAAACCTGCTTCAAATAATGAATCTACGGTTTCTTCACCCAAACCATCAATATTCATTGCTTTTCGATGAATAAAATGGGCTATTCTTCCTTTTATTTGAGGTGGACAACCCTTTTCATTAGGACAAAACCAAGCCGATTCTTCGGGTTTTCTTTCTAACTCAGTACCACACTCTAAACATTTTTTTATAAATAAAATTTTAGGAGAATTAAAAACTCGTTTGGAAATATCTACTGAGGTTATTTTAGGGATAATTTCTCCTCCTTTTTCTACAAAAACTGTGTCGCCCTCGTGTAAATCTAGCCTTAAAATCTCGTCTTCGTTATGTAAAGTAGCTCTTTTTATAGTTGTTCCTGCCAACAAAACGGGTTTCATATTCGCAACGGGAGTAATAGCACCCGTTCGACCAACTTGGAAAGTAACTTTTTCTAGAATTGTAGCAACCGATTCGGCTTTAAATTTAAAAGCAATAGCCCATCTTGGACTTTTAGAGGTTAAACCAAGTTCTGATTGAATAAAAAAATCATCAATTTTTATTACTATTCCATCGGTAGCTAAAGGTAAGTTTAGTCTTTTAGTTTCCCAAATTTCAATATAATTCCAAACTTGTTCAATAGATTCACATTTTTGATAAGTATTAGAAACTTGAAACCCCCATTTTTCTAGTTGTTTCATACTTTCTTCGTGAGAAATAAATGGTAAGTTTTCTCCTAAAAGATAATACATAAAACAATCTAAACCTCTGCGAGCAACTTCAGCCGAATCTTGTAATTTTAATGTGCCTGAAGCCGTATTTCTTGGGTTTGCATAAAGTTGTTCTCCTAATTCTTCTTGTTCTTTATTCAGTTTTTCAAAATTAGCTAATGGAAAGTAAACTTCACCACGAACTTCAAAATAAGGAGGAATATTATCACCGATTATTACTAAAGGAATAGATGAAATTGTTTTAGCATTTGCTGTTATATCATCTCCTTTTTGTCCATCGCCTCGTGTAATAGCTTGTTTTAATTGACCATTTTCATAAATTAAACTAATAGCAACGCCATCAAATTTTTGTTCACAAAAAAAACTAATTTTATGATTTTCTAAAACACTTGTAGGTAATAATTTAATAAATTTATTTTCCCAATCAAATAATTCGTCCTTTGAATACGTATTTGAAAGTGAAAGCATCGGATAGCGATGATTTACATTTTTGAAGTTTTTTGTTATTGTTCCGCCTACCCTTTCTGTTGGGCTATTTGGATTTTTTAATTCTGGAAATTGTGTTTCTAATAATTGCAACTCTTTGAGCAATAAATCAAATTGATAATCGGTAACTTCTGATTTTGAGTTTTGGTAATATTGTGCATTTAAAAAATGTAATTTTTGAGATAAAAAATCAATTCTTTCTTTCATTTTAATTTATAGAAATATTAATATTAAAAAACATTATGATTTTGAATTAATTTAAGATAAAATCAAATAAAAATACTGAAGGGAACTTCTAAAAACCCCAATATTATTTTTAAAAACCCCACCCAAACCCTCCCCAAGTGGGAGGGTTTCATCGGAATTGAGGTTTTTAGGAGTTCC
>REAG01000158.1 GCA_004294265.1 Cytophagales bacterium
ATGTGTTTTACACGTTTTAAATTAAGGTCTGTAATGTTACTTACTTTATGATTAGGATTGCTTTTAGGTATCGGATTATCAATGATTGTTTCACCAACAGTAACATAATTTTTTTCGTTATGTGTGGGTTTAGGAAATTCAAATTTTGAATTAATATCATTTCTGACGCCTATTATTATCATTCTTCGTCTGCTTTGAGGTACTCCGTAATCTTTAGCATTTAGAAGATTTTCATATAATGTATAGCCACAACTCGTCAATTCATTTTTTATTAATTTAAAAACTTTGCCTTTTCCCATAGTAACCATCCCAGATACATTTTCCATTAAAAATAATTTAGGTTTAACTTCTTTAATAATTCTTGAATATTCTTTAAAAAGCTGATTTCTCGGATCGTCAAAAGAACGAGCTGGATTTGCAGTAGAAAAACCTTGACAAGGAGGACCTCCAATAATTATATCTGCTTTCGGTAATGCCTTTAATTTAGAAATATCTTCACAAATAACGTGATTTCCTATGTTATTTGCATATGTTTTACAGGCAGAATAATTATAATCATTTGCGAAGATAATTTCAAATTTTCCAGTTTCTAAAAAACCCAAATCTAAACCACCACTTCCAGAAAATAGAGAAATAACTTTGAGTTTCTTAGTAATTGATATAAAATAATATGTACATTTGTAAAAAAAACAAATGGCATCAGATTCATTACTTTCAGAGAAATACACTTTATTGTTACCACATCTAAATGAGTCCAGTAAGCGACTTTATTTAGCCTCAGAAGCGATGAGTATTGGAAGAGGCGGAATCAGTAAAGTTTCAAAATTAACTTCTGTTTCTCGTGTTACTTTAACAGCAGGATTAAAGGAGTTACGCTCTAAGCCAGCTTTAACTTCATCTAAAAATGGCATTCGTCAATCTGGTGGTGGCAGAAAAAAAGCTACCGACTTAGATAAAAATTTGATTGAGGCTTTGAAAAAATTAGTAGCTCCACATACCGTTGGGGAAGGATTTAGTTTACAAGCCAATAAAAAAACAAATGAAGGTGGTAATCATCCCGATAGAGATGCACAATTTCAACACATCAACAACACCTCTGCTCAATTCATCGCCAATGGGGAAGCTGTTATATCGGTAGATTGCAAGAAAAAAGAGTTGATAGGAGAATTTAAAAATTCGGGAACTGAATGGACCTTAAAAGACAACGCCACAGCAGTAAATGTATATGATTTTGTAGATAAAGATTTGGGTAAAGCAGTACCTTATGGCGTATATGATATTGAACGTAACCAAGGATGGGTAAGCGTTGGAATAAATTACGATACAGCAAAATTTGCCGTATCAAGTATTCGAAACTGGTGGCATGAAATGGGAATGCATGTGTACCAAGAATCAAAAAGAATATATATCAACGCAGACGGAGGAGGTAGTAATAGTTCTAGAAGTAGACTTTGGAAAACAGAACTTCAACTCCTTGCAAATGAATTAAATAAAGAGATACACGTAAGCCATTTCCCGCCAGGAACAAGTAAGTGGAATAAAATAGAGCACAAAATGTTCTCTTTTATTTCGATGAATTGGAGAGCAAATCCATTAGTTAGTTTACAGGTAATTGTAAATTTAATTGCTGCAACTACCACCACTAAAGGGCTAAAAATAAATGCAAAAGCGGATACAACACCCTATGAAAAAGGAATCAAAGTATCAGATGAGGAATTACTATTGGTTAATGTTACTATTGGTTAATGTTAACAAAAATGAATTTCATGGAGAATGGAACTATATCATAAAGCCAAATGTGTAAATTTTATTTTGTATCAAACACTAAGTATTATTTTAAAATTTTACATTAAATTTTAAAAATTAATTTTGAAAAATGGTAAAAAAATTAATTTTAGTACAAATCCAAGAAATTCAAATTAAAAAACTTTTCATAAAAATAGTATATTTAGTAATAAAGAAAATTATTTTACCTAAAATATTCTTAAAAAAATTCATTTTAAAAAAATACATCTATTTTCTTGAATTTTATTGCGTCTTTACCTTTAAAAATAAGGAATAACCGCAACTTTTCTAAATTATTTTATAAGCTAAAACCAAAAAACTAATTAAAAACATTAACTGAGTTTCAAATAACTCAATTATTTTAAAAAAAATTATGATTAATAAAAATCTTTTAATTATAAATATAATATTACTAAAATATAACTAAAATTTAATAAGAATATAATATAAATTAATCGAATTATTTTACCCAATAAATAGAATAATTTTATTACGGAATTACCTCGTCAGCCACATCAATAGTGTCGCCATTGATAAAAATAAGGCTGTCAGAAAGCGTAGAATCTACTTTTGGTAAATAAGTACGACAATTATGAGCTTTGGCAATCGTAGAAGTAGGTTTTGGAAAGTACCCCATTTTCACGCCCGTTTCTTTATCTTTATAAACTTTTTCCATAAATTTTCCATAAATAGGCAAAGCCGTTTTGGAGCCTTCACCATAAGCTGAAATACGGAAATGCACACTTCTATCGGCAGCACCCACCCAAGCACCCGAAACCAAATCTTTGGTTACACCCATAAACCAACCGTCCGAATGATTAGAAGAAGTGCCTGTTTTACCCCCAAATTCGTTGCCCCGAAACAAATCGTAACCAAAAAGTGCCTGTGAAGTTCCGCCTGGTTCTTCCAAGCCGCCCCGCAACATATAAAGCATCAACCAAGCACTTTCTTCGCTAATTGCCTTTCGAGTGATGGGTTTAAATTCAGCTAATTTTCTGCCAGAATTATCTTCAATTCTAGTAATAAAAATAGGTTCTGTAAAAGTACCTTTATTCAAAAATGTGCCATAAGCCGAAACCATTTCATAAAGCGAAACATCGCTAGAACCTAAACCAACAGATGGAACTGGTTTGAGCGGACTTTTTATGCCACATTTTTGAGCATATTTTATAACCGCATCCCACCCAATTTTTTCAATCAACTGAGCCGTAACTGTGTTCACCGATTTGCCCATTGCCCAACGCAAAGTCATCGGTTGCCCCGTTATTTTCCAATCCGAATTACGAGGTTTCCATATTTTTGGCACCATTACTCCCGAGCTATCTTCCTGATAATCAATCTGAATAGCTTGATCCACAATTTTATCACAAGGCGCATAACCAAAGCTATCTATGGCTGCCAAATACACAAAAGGTTTGAAAGTACTGCCCGGCTGACGTTTAGATTGCACCACGTGGTCGTACTGAAAATACTTATAATTAATCCCACCAACCCAAGTTTTGATATGTCCTTTAAAAGGATCTAAAGTAAGAAAACCCGCATATAAAAAATGTTTATAATATCTTAAAGAATCAATAGAATTAAAGCAAGTATCTTTTTCGCCTTCCCAAGTAAAAATCCGCATTTTCTTTGGTTTTATCAAATTTGCCCAAATAGAATCTTTGTTATTATCATACTTAATTTTAAGATTTTTATAGGCTTTTGTTCGCACAATAGCATCTTGAATAAAATTAGGAATTTCCTTTTTATTTTCATCCACCCAAGGATTTTGTCCTTTCCAATGTCTAAAAAATCGGGTTTGCAATTCGCTCATTTGTTCCTCCACGGCTTCCTCTGCGTGTTTTTGCAAACGACTATCGAGCGTAGTGTATATCCGCAAACCATCCGCATATAAATCGTAGCCATTATCAGCACACCATTTATTTACAAAATTCTCGACCATTGTTCTAAAATAAGTTCCCTGCCCTTCATAGTGCATTTGCATATTTAATTTCAATTGAATCGGAATTTTTTTGAGCGAATCCGTTTGATTTAAAGTAAGAATATGATCTCTTGCCATGATATTTAAAACCGTATTTCTGCGTTTGAGAGCGTTTATAGGTTTCACAAAAGGACTATATAAAGTAGTTGCTTTCAACACACCTACCAACATCGCAATTTCTTGCGGATTCAAACTATCAGGTGAGGTAGAAAAAAAAGTATGTGAAGCTGTATTGATTCCAAAAGCAGTATATCCAAAATCAACCGTATTGAGATACATTGTAATAATTTGCTCTTTATTATAAACAGACTCTAATTTCATGGCAGTTATCCATTCTTTGAGTTTAAAAATAAAAGTTCTTACACCAGGAATATAGCTCAACAAACCTTGCGAAGTTGCTCCTCGAGTTTTAAAAAGATTTTTTGCTAATTGTTGTGTAATTGTACTTCCGCCACGCCTATCGCCTTTAAGTGCATAATAAAATATCGAAACTGTTGCTCCCCAATCAATGCCTTTATGTTCGTAAAAGTGGGCATCTTCAGTAGAAATCAAGGTTTTTATCAACATAGGTGATATTTTTTTGAACTCCACAGGCGTACGGTTTTCTCTAAAATAACGCCCTAAAAGTTTGCCATCAGAAGTATAAACCTCCGAAGTAACATCAACTTCAGGCTTTTCGAGCAAATCAAAACTAGGCACTTTCCCAAAAAGCCACAAAAAATTATGTTCTACACAAAGGTATAAAAATAAGAATAATCCAATTAAATATAAAAACTTTCGCAAATGAGTTCAGAAAAATATTTGGCAAATGTATAAAATAATTGCAAATTTTAATTTCGTAATCAAAAATTAAAAGTTTAATTTGTTAAAATAAAAAGCAAAGACAACTTTTAGTGAATAAATTAGTAATAAAAAAAGAAGAAATAGTTTTTACTTTCTTTTTTATAATTTTATTTTTCCTTTTTAAAAACAATCCATTTTTTTGGGATTCCGTACAGCTTTCATCCATGCAAGCTCATTTTTTTTATGAAAATAATTTTTCAAAATTTTTTCTTATTGATGATATTGATAGCGGACATCCGCCAACTATGGGTATTATTTTGGCTTTTTTATGGCAAATTTTAGGAAAAGAATTATGGGTAGGACATTTGTTAATTGCCCTTTTGTGCATAGGAATAGTTTTTCAACTTAAATTACTTTCAACTATTTTATTTCCTAAAAATGAGTTTTGGATAATGTTAATTATACTTTCCGATGCCACATTTTTAGCTCAATCTAGTTTGGTTTCGCCAGATATATGGGTGGTGTTTTTCTTTTTAATGACATTAAATGGCGTTTTAAAAAATCAAAAATGGCTTATTATTTTTGGTAATATGGGTTTATGTATCATTAGCACACGTGGAGCAATGTTAGGATTATCAATAACGACTTTTCATTTTTATAATTCTAATTTCAAACTCAAAGCGATGGTTTATTTTTTACCAGGATTTTTGCTTGTTTTTGCTTTTCAAGGATCACATTTTTTAGCAAAAGGATGGATTTTATATCATCAATATTCTCCTTGGGTGCTTAGCTTTGAAAAAACTAACTTATCTGGTTTTTTTAGAAACATAATCCTACTTGGATGGCGTTTATGCGATAATGGAAGAGTTTTAAACATGATTTTACTTTTTATATTTGTAATAAATTATCGTAAATCAATTCTAAAAAATCCTATTTTTGTATTGCTTATTTGTGTAGGAGTTTTTACAGTATTTCCGCTTTTGCAATACAAAAACTTACTCGGACATAGATATTTATTGCCCTTTATTTTTGTCGTAAATTTCTTTATTTTTCAGTATTTATTACAAAAAATATCTAATAAATTTATTATTACTATGATATTCTTATTTCAATTAAGTGGAAATTTTTGGGTTTATCCCGACAGAATTTCAAAAGGTTGGGATGCCACTTTAGCATACTATCCATATTCTTTTTTATTAAAAGAAGCCGAAAAATTTAGGATTGATAATTCTATTTCAAAGCAAAAAATTTCAACCGTATTTCCATTAAATATGCAAAAAAAATATTATGAATTAAGTAATGATACCACCAAATACACTGATTTTAAAAGTTTAAAATCGTCAGAATATGTGTTGTATTCTAATATTTTGAATGGTTTTTCGGATGAACAATTAGATTCGCTCAAAACCTATTTTAATCCTATTTATAAAACAAATTTTTTGCAAGTTAAAGTAATTTTATATTCAAAAATATAATTATTTTAAAATTTATTTTGAATATTAATTATTACTAAAAGTTAAAATTATAATCCAAAATTTTAAAATTTGAATTTCAAAAACTTCAATTTATAATTTTAACTGTTATATTTGAGAAATTTTAACTAAAAATAAAAAATGAATATAAATAAGTCTGTTTTTTGCATTTTATTTTCCTTAACCATCTTTGGTTTTTCTCAAAATTCCTCTATCAAAGGTGTTTTTACAAATACAGTTCCTAATTCAAAAGTTTATTTGTACGAATATTTTGGCACAAACTTCGTTTTGGTAGATTCAGCTAAGATTTCAAACGGAAATTTTACTTTTAATTCAAAGTTAGGATACCCAAAAGGGTTTTATCAAATTGGTCAGAACACACAAAATTCTACTATTCTTATTCTTGCCAACGAAAATATTTCAGTTGCAGGAGATTGGAAAAGCCTTAAAGAAACTATTAAAATAAATAACTCAGTTGAAAATTCATATTTTAGCAAGTTCTTAAATTATAATAATCAACTACAAGAAGTTTCAAAAAAAGCAGAAGAGGTATCTAAAATTAAAGAATCCAATCCTACACTCTACAATATTGAAATGTTTAAATTGCAAAAAGATTTTGATTCTACAAATGCCCGTCAATCAAGACTTAAAAACGAAGTATCAAATCAAAAAACAAACTTATTTTTTTCTAAAGTATTAAGAATGTTTAACCTCCCTGAAAATATTGAAAAAAGTAAGTTTTTTTCAGATGAAGAGCTTTCAAATCCTGATATGGCTCGGGGCGATATGCTCAATAATAAAATAGCATTTTATATGCAAAAATATGCAGGAAAAGAAGAACAAACTTACAAATCGGAGGTTGAAAATATGATTTTAATGTTCAAAGAAAATTCTAAAAATCGTGAATTAGCCTATATTGCAAGTCTTACTTTGATGATGCAAAGTGGCATTTCGCCATCAAAAAAACTTATTAACGGATTGCAAAAAGAATATCCAAAAAGTAAAATTGGCAAAGAACTATTGGCACAAATACCGAAAGGCGAACCACAAGAAGGCGATTTAGCTCCTGAAATTACTTTAAATAATGCTAATGATGAAAGTTTTAGCTTATCTTCTTTAAGAGGAAAATATGTTTTAATTGATTTTTGGGCATCGTGGTGCGGTCCTTGCAGACAAGAAAACCCAAATGTAGTGCGTGTGTACGATGCATTTAAAAACAAAGGATTTACAATTTTGAGCGTTTCTCTCGATAGCAGCAAAGAAAGATGGTTATCTGCAGTTCAGCAAGACGGATTAGTTTGGCCTTATCACATTTCAGATTTAAAAGGATGGCAATCTGGAGCTGCCGCCTTGTATTCTGTTCGTGGCATACCTGCCACTTTTTTAATTGATAAAGAAGGCGTAATTATAGCTAAAAACTTACGTGGTGAGGCGTTGAATCAAAAACTTTCGGAGTTGTTGCCATAGATAAAAAGAACTATTTTAGATTGATTTTAACATTTATTTCCTTAAATACCAATCGCCCTCGTTTGTAGCGGGGGTGGTTGAGTTAATCGTTTTATAAAGGACGAGTGGGAAAATAAAATTAAATATTTTGAGAAAAATGAAGTTGTTTTTCTTTAAAAAATAGAATTCCATTTTTTGTTTTTATCATAAAATATAGTTCCATTTTCTACTGTTAATGGGCTTTCAATATTGTTAAAATAAAGGCTTCCTGTTCCTAATCCTTGTTTGATAGGATTATCAAAAGTAGAAGCAAACTGAGTGATAGCATTCAAACCAATATTGGATTCTAAGGCGGATGTAAGCCACCATTTAATATTGTTTTCTTTTGCTAAATTTATCCATTCTGTTGTTTTTTCAAAGCCTCCCAAAAGTGTTGGTTTTAGTATAATATACTGTGGTTCAATGGCTTTTAATAAGTTTTCTTTTTCTTTTTTTGAAAAATTTCCAATCAATTCTTCATCCAAAGCAATTGGCAAAGGCGATAATTTACAAAGATTTGACATTGCCTCCCATTGATTGGTTTTGATGGGTTGTTCAATAGAATGTAAGTTGAAATCGGAAAGAATTTTTAGTTTTTCTAAAGCATTTTTAGGTTCAAAAGCACCGTTGGCATCAACTCTAATTTCTATATTTTTTTCTGAAAATTCTTTTCTAATATAAGCAATTAATTCTATTTCTTGAGCAAAATCAATGGCACCAATTTTAAGTTTTATGGTATCAAATCCTTGAGATATTTTTTCAATAATTTGATTTTTCATGTGCTCTTTTGTGTTCATCCAAACCAAACCATTAATGGGAATTGGCTTTTGTAAATTAAAAAATGGCGAATCAAATATTTTTTTTTGTCCTTTGTTTTCCAAATCTTTTTGAGCTGTTTCTAGAGCAAATTGAATACTTGGAAATAAATTCAAGTCAATGATTTCTTTATCATTTAATTGAAAAACGAAGTCACTTATTTTTTTTTCAAACTCAGGAATGGCGTCAATACTTAAACCAAATAGGGGAGCGGCTTCGCCAATTCCTGTAATTCCATTTTTTTCAATTCTTAAGTAATAAACATTATGTTCTCTTAAAATGCCACGAGAAGTACCAGCATCAAATTTAAAAATAAGTTTTTTTTTAATAAGTTTTATTGTGTCAAAAATTACTTCATTATAAAGGTTGGAAAGCATGTTTTTTTAGATTTCTTTTCGTAATTCTTCTATTTTTGAAATTGATAAATTTTTATTTTTTGAAATAATTTTATTGTTATTCCCTTCTATAATAGCATTTTTTGCAATTTTTATTTTCTTAACATTTCCACTCAAACCATATTGAATACTTAAGTGAACCTCTAAAATCCCAATATTATTTTTAAAAACCCCACCCAAACCATTTTATGCTACGAAACCGCATAATCCAAGTAGGAGGGCTTTATTGGAATTGAGGTTATTAGGATTTCCATAAGGTCTTTATGATTAAAATATTTAACTACTCTTTCAAGATTACTTACTAATATATTCATGATGTTTTCAAGATTCTCTTGAAGTTTTTCTGTATTTTTAGGGGCTGGCTTAGTAATAAACCTTGTTTTAAATCACAATTTAAAATCTCATCTGGATTTTTTTCGTGCGAATAAGAAGGCAAATAATACAGTTTAATCTTTTCATGATTCAATTCTTCCTATTCTTTTACTAATTTACTGTGATGCACTCTCAAATTATCTAAAATTAATTATATTTTTTTATCACTACTTTTAAAAAGTTGTTCCATAAATAAAATCAACCTTTGAGCGTTCATACTGCTTGAATATATCATAAATTGAACTTTTCCTTGGTTTGTAACGCTTGAAATCATGTTTGCAGAAAAGCGTTTTGACATGATTACTTTTACAGATGTTCTGCCTTTTGGAGCAAAAGAACTTCCATGTTGGCAATTATTTTTAAAACCTGTTTCATCTGCCCAATGAATTTTAACATTTTCACTTTTTTAATCCCTTTTTAAGTAGTTGTGTTGTGTGCTTTCTAAGTTGAATTCTTATTTTCATTTTTGTGTTCTAAAATCCACCTTTTCCATTTTGAAAAGATACATATTAATTATGTAATCTTACAAATATTTTATTAATATTTTTGCCGTTAAGTTAACAATAAAAACAAAAAATTTGTATTAATCCTCAAACATATTACCCAATCCACCCAAAATACTTCCGCCTTCTCTGCCGCCATTTCCTCCTGATGGCGAAAGTACTGCCACTAATTTTGAAATAGGCATTGATTGTAACCAAACTTTTCCAGTTCCTTTTAAAGTAGCTAAAAATAAGCCTTCTCCACCAAAAACCATCGATTTTAAATTGCCAGCTTTTTGAATATCAAAATCAATTTGTGGTTCAAAAGCCACCACACAGCCAGTATCGACCCTTAAAGTTTCGTTATTTAATTGTCTTTCAATCACGGTTCCACCTGCGTGAATAAAAGCCATACCGTCTCCTTCAAGTTTTTCGAGTATAAAACCTTCGCCACCAAAAAATCCTGCGCCCATTTTTTTATTGAAAGTTATCGAAACTTTTGTGCCATAAGCAGCACATAAAAATGCATCTTTTTGGCAAATAATTGTGCCTCCAATATTGTATAAATTAATTGGAATTATTGTGCCAGGATAAGGTGCCGAAAAAGCAACATGTTTTTTACCATATCCACGATTGGTAAAATGGGTCATAAACAACGACTCGCCCGTTAGCAAACGCGAACCAGCTGACATCAATTTACCAAAAAATCCTTGGTTGGGATTACTTCCATCCCCCATTTTGGCTTCAAAATCAATATTTTCTTCCATATAACACATAGCACCAGCTTCTGCAATAATGGTTTCTTGTGGATCAAGTTCAATTTCTACCAACTGAATGCCTTCTCCAATTATTTTATAATCTACTTCGTGTGATTTCATTATTTTTTTAAAATTAAATTATTTATAAACTATTACTTAAAATTCGGTTATTTTTAGCTCTCTTTTAGCTTCTTTTTCTTTCATATCTTCTCGTTTGTCATATAGTTTTTTACCTCTTGCAAGTGCTATTTCCATTTTAGCAAAACCTCTATCAGAAATAAAAATTCGAGTTGGAATTAAAGTTGTTCCTTGATCATCGAGTGCCTTTTCTATTTTGGATATTTCTTTTTTCTTTAGTAATAATATTCGTTCTCTTAATGGATCGTGGTTGAGCCAAGAGCCTGATTCGTAAGAAGAAATATGGAAGTTTTTTATCTTTACAGCATTGTCAGAAATAAAACAATAAGCATCACTCATATTTACTTTTTGTTGTCGAATAGATTTTATTTCTGTACCTCTAAGTACAATTCCTACAGTAAATGTTTCTAAAAAATGGTATTCGAAACTGGCTTTTTTATTTCTAATATTGACTGACTTTTCTATTTTATCTTTCATGTGTTTTTTTTTAAATATACATTCATATTTTTGAGTTTTTTTACCAAATTTTATTTTTCATGTTTTATAAATCTTAAATATAATAAAACAAAAGTATTTTATTTGTTAAAATAAATATTATATTTATAAAAATATTACTTTTTAAAAAAAATATTTTATAAAACTAAATAAAATGGATTTGCAAATATAAATAATTTGAAATTTACTATAAGGGTTTTGTTAAAACTTAATTTGAGGAGCTAAGTAAAATAAACTTGAAACAGTAGAAGAAATCTATATTTCTAAGTACATAATTCCCTAATAATGACTCGCTGTATTTTTACATTTAGATTATCAGCTTTTGTTTTTGTGTGTCCAGCTTAAAATAATAGACAATTTCTTTTCCCTTTCTCTGATAAAAATACCTTTCAATAGCTTCTGACCTTTAGTTGCATTTGTGTGTTGAATCTAAGCATTATTTAACTCAAAAAAATAATTTCTCCACCTATTTCCAACTTTCCATCATCTCAAAAGCGTGATGAATAGTTTTGATGCCTTCTATATTAATTATTAATTTATCTTTGGCTTCTTTCATGCTGCATTTTTTAGGATTTTTTTGTATATATTGTAATATTTTCCCGAAAACTTCGCCATTAAAATATTCTTTGGATGAAGTGGCTGCAAACTGACATTTCATTAATCCGCCTTTCAAAATGAGTTTATCAAAACCGATTTTCTCAGCTTGCCAACGTAATTTTACAGTTTCTGAAAGGTCTTTCACCTCTTGTGGTAAATTACCAAATCTATCTATAATTCTGGTTAAAAACTTGGATAAATCTTCCTCATTTTTTAAATTATCAAGTTCGTTATATAAACCCAATCTTTCAGAAATATTACTAACATAGTTTTCTGGAATCAATATTGCCAAATCGGTTTCTACCGCACATTCGGGCAAAAACGCTTTTTTAAGATCTATTTCGTGTTCAAAAAGGGCTTTAAATTCATTTTCTTTAAGCTCTTGAATGGCTTCATTTAATATTTTATGATACAAATCGTAGCCAATATCAGTTATAAATCCGCTTTGTTCGCCACCCAAAAGATTTCCTGCTCCTCTAATGTCCAAATCTCGCATAGCAACTTTAAAACCATCGCCCAACTCAGAAAATTCTTCTAAAGCTGATAATTTTTTTTTGGCATCTCCTGTCAGAGTTCCTAAAGGTGGTGCCAAAAGGTAGCAGTAGGCTTTTTTATTTGACCGTCCCACCCTTCCTCGCATTTGATGCAAATCTGACAATCCAAAATGATGGGCATTATTTATCAAAATCGTGTTTGCGTTCGGAATATCTAATCCTGATTCTATAATATTGGTTGAAACCAACACATCAGCTTCGCCTTCAATAAATTTAAGCATAGCTTTTTCCAAATCCTCGCCTTCCATTTGTCCGTGAGCCACCACAACTTTGCAATCAGGCACCATACGCTTCACCATATCGCCAATGGAATTGAGGTCACTTACTCGATTATGTACAATAAATGCCTGTCCTTGGCGTTTCATTTCAGCCGAAATTGCATCTCTAACAATGGTTTCGGACATCAAATGCACTTCGGTTGTAACTGGTTGGCGGTTTGGAGGAGGCGTACCGATAATGGATAAATCTCTTGCACCCATCAACGAAAAATGCAACGTACGTGGAATTGGCGTAGCTGTAAGAGTCAAAGTATCTACATTTATGCGTAATTCTTTAAGTTTTTCTTTGGCAGCAACACCAAATTTTTGCTCTTCATCAATGACCAATAAACCCAAATTTTTGAACTTCACTTTTCCACCCAAAAGCATGTGTGTACCTATCAAAATATCAGTTTTTCCGTCCTCAACTCGCTTGAGCGTTTCTCTAATTTGAGAAGCCGTTCTAAATCTATTAATATATTCAACTCGGCACGGAAATTTTTCTAATCTATTTTTAAAAGTTTTGTAATGTTGCATTGCCAAAATGGTGGTTGGCACCAAAATTGCGACTTGTTTGCTATCACAAACCGCCTTGAATGCAGTCCGAATTGCGACTTCAGTTTTTCCAAAACCCACATCTCCGCACACCAATCTATCCATTGGATGCGGTTTTTCCATATCTGCTTTTACATCTTCGGTGGCTTTTGCTTGGTCGGGAGTGTCTTCATAAATAAACGAAGTTTCGAGTTCGGCTTGCAAATAATTATCTTTACTAAATGCAAAACCAGGGGCTGCCTTACGCTTTGCATAGTGTAAAATCAAATCAATAGCAATTTCTTTAACTTTCTTTTTTACGGCTTTCTTACGATTTTCCCAATCTGGCGAACCCAATTTGCTCATGCTCGGCACCAATCCATCTTTGCCCGCATATTTAGCAATTTTATGCAACGCCAAAATCGAAACTTTCATCAAATCATTGTCTTTAAACAACAATCGGATGGCTTCTTGCGGCACACCGTTTATTTCTACTTTCTCTAACCCTACAAATTTCGCAATTCCATAATCAGCATGTGTAACGTAATCGCCAGGCTGCAAAGTTCGCAACTCTTTGAGCGTAATGGCTTTCGATTTTGAATGTTTATCTTTTGATTTATATTTATAAAATCTGTCAAAAATTTGATGATCAGTGTAGCAAACTATTTTAAGCGAATCATCAATATAACCCTCTTTGAGAGATATATTGATGGCTTGTATTTTAACAAAACTATCTATTTCATCAAAAATAGATTGCAATTTTTCAACCGATGCGAGAGACTCTGTAACAATATAATTGGTATATCCTTTGCCTTGATTTTCGGCTAAATCGGAACAAAGTAAACCAAAATCTTTATTAAAATAAGGTTGAGGACGAATAAAAAAAGAATATTTCTTTGGAGAATTGATATTATTTTCTGAAATTTGTAATTGAGGAGTCGTTTCGGACGTTCGGGGGAGGGTCTTTTCTAAAGATGCATCAACCCGTCTCGTCTCATTATTTCCAAAACCAACTTTAGTAAACTTTGCTAAATTTTTTGAGAAATTTCCATATTGCTCAAATCTATCTTCGGGTTTATAAATAAGATTTTCGGGCGTATGTTGTATTTTCTTATATTCTGCTGTCGCACGTGCAAAATAATCATCAATCACAGATTGTAATTGCTCTTCACTTCGAATCCAAATAACTGTATTTTCAGGAAAAAAGGTAGAAAAGCTATCCGTTGTGGTCATTATAACCTTGTTTTGGACATTTGGAATGATTGAAATAGCTTTTTTATTATCTACAGAAAGCTGAGAATCTGGATTGAACGTACGAATGGTTTCAATTTCATCTCCAAAAAGTTCTAATCTGTAAGGCAACTCATTTCCAAACGAAAAAATATCAACTATACCACCACGAATGGCAAACTGACCTGGTTCATATACAAAATCGGTTCGTTCAAACTCATAATTAATAAGAAGTTCTGCAATAAAATTGAGGTCTAATTTCTCGCCCACTCTGGCGGTCATGGTATTTTCTACCAATATTTTTTTGCTAATTACTTTTTCTGTCAGTGCTTCGGGGTAAGTAATAATTAACTCGCCTTTTTTGTCTTTAAGCGTTAATCTGTTTAAAACCTCAGCCCTTTGCAACACATTTGCATTGTCGGTTTCATCGAAAGTGTAAGGTTTTTTATAAGAAGTTGGATAAAATAAAATTTCTCTTTCGGGTAATAAATTTTGTAAATCATTCGCAAAATATTGCGCCTCTTCTCTTTCGTTGCATATATATATATGTGTACGATTTTCTGACGTATAAACTGTAGCTGCCAAAACGGCCGCAGCACTGCCTTTCAATCCATCAATATGGAAATCTTTTACTTGTTTTTGTTTTAAATCTTCTTGAAATGCTTGAACTGTGGCATCAAGAGCATGTAATTTTAGATAATCTGTAAGTTTCATTATTGCAAAGATAAACTTTGAAATCAAATTAAAGTTTAAAAATTACAAATTAAATGCTGGAATTATTCACAATTTGTGTTTCAAAAATTCTAATTTTCATTAGTTGTTACGAATTTTTTAGGACTTGTGTTTGTAAATTTTTTAAACGAAGTATAAAAAGTAGCTTTGGTAGAAAAACCAACTTCTTCGCCAATACCTTCGACCGATAAATGTCCAAATTTTTTGTCAAGCAACATGGCTTTTGCAGCCTCAACTCTGTATTTATTTATAAAATCGTTAAAATTAGATTTTTCAATTCTATTAATACATTCCGAAATGGTATGTGTAGGCTGTTCAACAATAGTTGAAAGTTTACTTAAATTTAATCCTTGAATTGTAAAGCATTTTTGAGTTTCAATTTTAGATTTAATTTCTTGTAATATTACTTCTAAATCATCATTACTATATACTGAATTAATATAGCCAACCGCATTTTTTTCAATAATTACAGCTTCTTTATAATCTTGAATTATATTTTGAGATACTAATTTTTGTTCGGATTGAATATTGGTTAAAATTAATCTTCTAAAACGATAAATAAGTAATAAAAATAAAAATATAATTTCAAAAATAGAACATAATCCAAAACCATATTGCATAAAAAAACCTGTTCTAGAGATAGTAATTATTTTGTAATAAGATAAAAATTGAACAACCACATACAAAATCATGGGTGTTGCGGAAATGCCTGCCAAAACGCTATATTCATTTTTCTCTATTAACTTTAGTATGATTGTGTATAAAACCATTAAAATTATGATTACCAATAAAATATCTCCTACTATTACTAATCTAGTACACCAATCATAATAGTAAGGTGCACAAGCCGAAATTGCAACGGTTAATGGTAAAAATATCCAACTAATTATTTTTAAATATTTTTTAATTTTAATCATTCTATTGCCTGATTGCCCCAAAATAGAAATCATAAAAGCAGCAAAAAAAGAACCTGCCAATAAGTAAGTATTTCTTGAATTATTGGCTAAAAATGGACTATCGGGCCACACAAATTCATAGCTAATGGCTTCGTAGCAAGCCCAAAAAACCATTAATAAAAAAACATAAACAGTATAAAAATAATACAATCTTTCTTTGAAAATCACAAAAAGAACCAAGCCAATCAGCATAGCAAAAATCCAAATAACAAGCGTAAGAATACTTAATCCGTTATGAATAATTTTATAATGATCATATTGAAATTCGTTGAAAACTCGCAAAGGCATAAGCAAAGTTCCTGTATTGATATGCCCACGCAAATAAATGGTATAAGTTGAATTAGGATCTAAAATAATTGGAAAAGTAAACTGCCGATTTGGAATCGGACGTTGGTAAAACGGAAATTTAATGCCAGTATGAAAGCTTGATTCTAAGACTTTTGAAACACTATTTTTTTGGTAAAAAGAAATATTTTCAATTAATCCATTTTGAATAACTAAATACTTTTTTTGTTTTATATTACTATTATTTTCAATATTAAATTTAATCCAGCTCCATTTATTTCCACGGCTGAGCTGACTTTCATCTAAAGAAATTGGAATTGTAAAACTTACTTTATCATTTAAAATATCTGTAAAAATAGAATCTTCGGCTTGAAAGGTACTTACTTTATTTTCAAGGCTAAATTCTGGCTCATTTTGAGCTTGAATTATTTTAAAGATAATTAAAAATAAAAACAGGAATTGTTTTTTTTGCATAAATATTTCCAAATTTAATAGAATTTTTTGAGTGGAAAGGAAAGAAATTAAATATTTTAAATCAATTGGTACTAAAATTTGGTTAAAATAAAAAAACTATTCCCAAAAGGAATAGTCTTTAAATTAAACAAAATTTAATTTTTAAAATTCTTACTCAACCACCAATTTTACAAATTTAAAATCGCCATTATCAGTTTCAAATCTCGCAACATACAACCCTTTAATAGGAATTTCAAATGCGGTTTCAGAAGTAGTTAAAACTATTTTTCCAAAAATATCAAAAACCGTTACCGATTTTGCATTACTTACTGTAAAATTGCCCTTAGATGGGTTCGGATAAATCGAAACAGATGCTTTATCTTCCATTTTTTCATTCAAATTTGAAATCACGAATTCAGAGTCAACATAACCTGTTTCGTTTAAAATAACAGTTTTCATTAAAACAGATTTGTTTTTTATTACAAATGAAGTGTTAATAAAATCATTACTAACGATTGCACTATCTAAGCCTGCAATAGTGATCATTGCCCCAGCTTTAACATTCATTATAGATGGCATTTGATAGGTTTGATATGTCGAAATTATGTCTTCATTTCTTACCATAGCACCTGAAACTAAAATTTGATTTGTTGTTTCCAATTTTGAATTTTTATTATCAAAATCAAACGACTCTTGTATCGTTTCAGCAATGTTGTCTGTGTTATAGCAACTTAAATAAGAAGGTTTAAAATAGCCATCTCCTACTTTAAAACCGCGTATGTTTTTATTTATGTAAGAATAACTGTTATTTCCAATTAATTTTAAAGTGTCGATTTCGTTCAAAGTATTAGGATCAGCAACTATTAATTTACCGCCACCAGAACATGTATTTAACCCTACAACATTCAAAGCATGACCAACTACAGAATCAGATTGTGGATCTATCCACCAAAAGCCAATTGTACTTGCTTTACGAGCATTAATCGCATCATTGTAAAAATTCAAAACTTCAATATTAGTAAGAATTTTATCTTTAATAAAGAATCCCATTAATTGATTACGTGCAACAAATTGCGAAAAAGCGTAATTGTTACTATTCAACTCACTTGCATATGTAAAATTTACTCCAAAATCGTTAATCAAACTATTGTTGTTAAATAACATCTTGTTGACTTGGCAAAGCCCAAAACACCAGCCTTCGCTTTTAATCAAGGAGTTTAATAATAACTTATGCCATTTTTGGTAATAATTAGTATTTTTACCACCACAAATTTCAACAACAATTTTTTCGGCTTCTGTAATAGTTAGACGAAGATCGATGCCATTGTTAAGAATTCGATTTCTGTTGTTATCGACAAACGAAATAGCGTTATCATTGCATTGAACTGGTGTAGGTGTAATAACAGTTGCTGCATTTTGTGTTATCGTTACAATTGTTGAGATTCCGCCACCAGAAATGGTAACAGTAGCTGAACGAGCAACACCTGTGTTTTGAGAAGCCGTTAATGTCAAGCCAACTTCGGTATATTGATACATTAACCAGCCGTCAGAAGTGGATATGCTCAAATAATTTGGATTAATATTTGTTGAAATAGATATGGTGGTAATACTTCCAAACTCGTCAAAATTAAAAGAGCTACGTGAGGGTCTAATATAAAACGCATTTTGAACTACAGAAGTTCTGTTAATAGCACTCGATCCTGAGTAATAAGTTAAACCATTCGAACTATTAAATGCACCCACCCAATGACTTTTATTTTGGCTTAAATTGAAGTACTGAGATACAGTAATTTCGAAATATTTTAAATTCTGACTACTCAAAATAGATTTCGAAAAACCAAATGCCGGTTCGTTGTAATTTACGTTCTCATTTATGTTGATTGCAAAGGTTCCATTCCCAAACGAACTTCCATCTCTTTTGGAGATTCCAAACGTAACTTCTGTAGCAGAAATAGAAACGACTTTTTGTTGGATTACCCCGCCTATCCAATTGACAACATTAGAAGTTCTTTCTACATAGGAACCTAAACTCGGATCAGAGCTATATGTATAGCTTGTTTGACCTTGAACCTCCACTGATATTGTTATTGCTCCGAATAACAATACTACTTTTTTAATACATTTTAACATGATTTTAACTAAATTAATTTAAATGTGTATGCAAATATAACATAAATTATTTTAAAAAAAAATAATTGTTATAATTTTTAACAAATTTAATTAAATTTAAAATTTTAACAATAAAAATTTTAGTTACAATAATAATTAATTACTTTTGCGGTCTTTTACAACAAGTATATATAATTTTTAAAAAAATGGATAATAAAATTAGTCAGTTAGAGTATTTTTTGTTGGGTGATCAATCAAATCTAGGTGTTTTTAAAACACGTTCTGAATTAATTAATGTCATATCTGATTTGCTCTCTACTGAAGTCTATAAAAGTGAAGAAAAGGAAAAAGTTAAAATTGATAAAATTAGCCTTTCTGAAGCTATAGTTCAGATTAAATCAAGTCAAAAATTAAACAATCAAGAGTTAAAACTTAAAAAACAAATCTCAGATAATTACCGAACGTATCTCTCTAAGTACTTCAATGAACGTAAATTTAGTAAGGTAGATAGACTAGTATTGGCTGCTGCAATAACTAGTTCTAACATAACTACTTATATAGATAATGGATTAGATAAAAATATAGAAATAATCGATAGTTTAATCGCAAAGGATGATAAGTATCTCATCCAAAAGCAAGATTATAATGATTATTTGAAGTTTGTATCAACTGCAAATGATAAATATAAAGAAGCAAGAGAGGTTTATGTATGTACAGCAAGGCCTATGGAAACATACGATTCTGACAATGAAAATGCCTCAAAATACGTTACAGATACCATTTTTAAACTAATCAAAGGCGACACTTCTTTTACTTACTTACTTCCACGTATAGCAGTAGCTCAGGACTTTTTCACAAATCTTATAAAAAAAGGGGTTAAGATTATTGAAACAAACGATGATTTTTCTGACAAAAAACTGTCTTTAATAAAGTTATTTGAAAATATTGATAAAAATTTAAAGTGTTATATAGTTGACTCTATTTTTTGTGTATATCCTAGTTGCTTACTAGATTTTCAATCAGAAAACAGCTTTGGGTACATTATTTACACGAATGGAAGCAAGAATATCGATGTTTTGCAAATTAGTCCATCAGGTATTCAGAGATGGAAGGCAGACATACGAGACAGAGTAGCTACTTTTAATAATATTGAATTTAAGCGTACTCAACAGCATGTTGAGTACGGAGATAAAATGCGCGTACTTTTGAGTGACATTAAAGATATTGATGATCTTCAAGGGGTTGAGGAATTAAATACCTATTTTAAGAATAATAATTAGTGCTAAAACCGAGTTTCTAAACTAATCCAATTTTTAAAGCCCAAGCTCTACTCAGTTGGGCTTTTTAAATTTAAACCATTTTTATAACCATACATATAAGTTATTAAGAATTAGGCTTCCCTTTTCCTCCATAAACGTCTGATTATCAGGTTGTTGATAAATAAAATGCACCAAATTTGACTTAGATAGTGCCAAATTGGTGCATTT
>REAG01000004.1 GCA_004294265.1 Cytophagales bacterium
TAAAGAAAACATAACACTTTGCCTAAAAAGTTTAAATTTGTTACGTTAATTTAGGCAATCAAAAAATGAAAGCAAAATATGTAAACCCATTTACCGATTTTGGATTTAAAAAAATCTTTGGAGAAGAAGCCAGCAAGCCAATGCTCATTGATTTTTTAAACTGTTTGTTGCCCCAAACAACCATAGTAAATTTGACTTTTAAAGACAAAGAAAAACTTGGTAAATCAAATCAAGACCGAAAAGCCATTTATGATATTTATTGCCAAAATGATAAGGGCGAAAGTATTATTGTAGAGTTACAAAAAGCAAAACAAAACTATTTTAAAGACAGAACAGTTTATTATGCAACATTTCCCATTCAAGAGCAAGCAGAAAAAGGAGACTGGAATTATAAATTAAACTCGGTTTTTTGTGTAGGAATTTTAGATTTTACATTTGATGATAAAATTAATACAGATAAAGGAGAGGTAATTCACATTGCACAACTAAAAGACCAAAACAACCAAGTATTTTACGATAAATTAAAGTTTGTTTATTTAGAAATGCCTCATTTTTTAAAACAAGAAAATCAACTAGAAACAAGGTTAGACCAATGGTTATTCTTTATAAAACATCTCGAGAATTTTCAGCATATTCCAGCAATTTTTAAAGACGAAGTTTTTAAACAAGCATTTGAAAAAGCCGAAATAGCAAATTATAGCGAAGATGAAAAAATAAACTATGAAGAAAGTTTAAAAGCATACAGAGACCTAAAAGGAGTAATTGATACCGCTTTTGATGAAGGGAAAGTAGAAGGAAAGGTAGAAGGGAAAGTAGAAATGGCAAGGCTAATGAAAGATGCAAAAGAGCCAATTGAAAAAATAATATTATATACAGGTTTAACCAAAGAAGAGATTGAGAAAATCTAGTTTATTGAAGCTTTCGCTTTAAGCGAGGGCTTCGGTAGCGAAAAAAGAAACATCATTGCGCCAAACCCTCAATAAATAATCTTTATCTCCTTTATTGTGTAG
>REAG01000005.1 GCA_004294265.1 Cytophagales bacterium
CTTTGCTTAATGGAATGGAAAGAGAAAAACTAATGGGCTTAATTTAAGTAATATTTTAATTTAAAAATAATTATTTATCTTAAATGCGTTTGCCCTGCTCACTTCAGACACAAATTTTAATTATTTTTTTATATTTGATGAATTTTTAAAATATAATCAATGACTCCTTTTTCAAAATATAAACTCAAATATGGATTTAAACGAGGTTTATTTTTGGACTTCTACAATTATATCTTGGAAACATTTATTAAAACAAGACAAGTATAGGCAATTTTTAATAGAAAGCCTTCAATATTTAACATCAAGAGGACTCATTCGTGTTTATTCATTTGTGATAATGCCAAATCATATTCACCTAATATGGGAAATGCTTTCTACTAATGGTAAAGAAAAGCCTGATAGTAGTTTCACGAAATTTACTGCTCATTTATTTAAAAAAGATTTATCAATAAATCATCCAAAAGTACTTGAGGTTTTTAGATCTGATATATTTTATGAATTTTGGAAGAGAGATCCATTGGCAATTAAAATTTTTGACAAAGAAATATTAATCCAAAAGATAAATTACATTCATAATAATCCAATAAGTGAAAATAGAATCTTGCATTAAGTCCTGCTTTATATAAATGGTCGAGTGCAAATTTTTATGAAAATTGGATAGATAGTTTTGGTTTTTTGACGCACTATTTAGAACGGTTTTGAGAGGTACTTTTGTGGCTGGTGAGGACACCAGCCACGGTTTTGGAACACACTAAGAGGCGTGTTTCAAAAAAAAAAATTATTATTTTTGAAAATTTATGTGGTTTATTAAAAAAATGCAATTTTTACAAGAGTCAGCTGCAACTTGGGTTAAAACCGTAGGTAAGATAACAAAAAAAACACGCCAAAGACGTGTTTTTTTGTTTTTATTTACTGTCGTCCGACAACTCATTATTACAAAAAGTACTATTCTTAGAAAAGTACAATTTTTAAAAATATAGGTGTGAATTATAAAAAAACAACACCT
>REAG01000159.1 GCA_004294265.1 Cytophagales bacterium
GGTTTCCTGTAAGAAGCATCGCGCTTTGTGAAATACAACAATTATTACCAATAGAGATGTGAGTTAAGTTATCAATCCAAACATTTTCTCCAATCCAAGTGTAGTTTCCAATGGTCAAAAACCAAGGATATTTGATATTAACGGATGGTTTTATAACAACACCTTTGCCTATTTTCGCCCCAAAAAGTCTTAAAGTAACTGTTTTTAATTTATTTATTGGCAAAAAACCATGATTAAAAACTAAAACATTTACAAAATACCATAAAGTTCAAAATACCATAAAGTTCGTTTTATAGCACCAGCTCCTGTATTATACCAATCGTTGTTATAAATTTTTAGATTTTGCATTTTTTCTTAATTCATAAATTTTTGCATCAACAGTAAATCTATACCAAAATGCTTGTAAGAAATGAAAAATTAATCCAGTTTTCCCATCTAAAAAACCTAAAAGTAGAAAATATCTATAAAAAAAATAAAAAAATGGTCTTAAAAATAAGGGCATTTTTTCCCAAATATTTTTTCGTAAAAACATTTTTCTTTCATTTATATTTCCAAATAATTTTCCGTTAAATTTTGATTTTGATATTGAAAACTCTTCTAATGCTTGCATTTTAGCATATTTTATATGTTTTGAAAGCCAAAATTCTAAAGTTTCATTTTTATTGTTTTCAATAATGTCATTTTGTAATTTTGAAGTCTTTCCACTAACATAAAAATGGTGTTCCATTAATTCTCCCTCATCTAAATAAACACTTTCACTTTTAAAAAGTTTAAGTAAGTATATCGGATAATAACCACCATTTTTTATCCATTTATCTAGAAAATACATTCTTCTTTTTATATAAAAACCTTGAAATTCATGATTGGTTTTAACAATATTATTTATTTCTTTTATAAGTTCATTAGTTAAAACTTGATCTGCATCTAATCCAAGAGTCCAATCACTATTAAAAGGATTATTTTTTAGTCCAAAATTCCATTGTTTTGTAAAAGTTTCAAATTTATTTTGAAGCACGATACAACCTTTATTTTTTGCGATTTCTAAAGTTTTATCATTTGAAAAAGAATCAATAATTAAAATACTATTAGATAATTTTAATGCTGCCTCCAAAGTAAATTCTATATTTTTTTCCTCATTAAAAGTAAGAATAATAACAGAAATTGGTAATTTCAAATCAGTAGATATTATTATTAATTAAAAAATTAAAATTTATTTTTCCACATCATACTTTCAACTGGAAATTTAGTTCTTTCATTATATTTAGCGTTTGGTTTTTTATTATAAAAATTCTCAATATCACCAGCTACTTTAAAGTAAATTAGTTGTCCAACAGGCATTTTATAATACACTCTCACAGGCATTTTTACAGAAATTTCTAAAGTCCATTGGTTGCAAAATCCTACATCACCTTTTCCTGCAGTTGCATGAATATCTATTCCTAATCTTCCTACACTAGATTTTCCTTCTAAAAATGGAACGTGAGCATGGGTTTCGGTATATTCATCTGTAACTCCCAAATATAATGTACCAGGCTCTAATAAAAACCCTTCTTCAGGTATTTCAAAAACTTCAATTTTATTGTGTTTTTTTGCATCCAAAACTCTATCAATATAAACGGCTAAATATTTTCCTAAGTGAACATCATAAGAATTTGTTCCTAAGCATGAAGCGTTGTAAGGATTCAAAACTATAGTACCTTTTTCTATTTCTTCTAATATTTGTTGGTCAGATAAAATCATATTTTTTATTATAATGCAAATGTAAAGAAAATGACAATATTTTGTTTAAAATTATAATTTTATTATTTTAGCATTATTATTTTAATACAAAAAAATATAATGTATATAATTCTATGTAAAGTTGCAATATGTATTCTATTTTCGATAATTCTTCTTTTTTTTACTTATGATAAAAAATGGTCAGAAAAATTTTCGAAATTTAAAAATTTAGGATATTATACTTTTTTATTTTCTCGTTTAATTCTTTTTTATACTATTTACATATATCTAGGTTACGAAGTTCAGTCGGATGTTAAAGGTTTCTTTCTTTTGCAAGCAAATGATGCCATCAAATTGAAGATTGTTTATAGAGATTACGATTCTTTTTATAATCCTCTATTTTCTTACTTATTAGGAATAGTAATTTTTTGTTTTAAAAATCCGATAAGCATAGTTTTTTTTATGATTTTAGTCGAATTTATAGGTTTAATCTTTACCGAAAAGTTATTTAAAGATAATGATTGTAATATTAACAATAAAATTTTGATTTACTCTTTGTTGCCCGCCCCTCTAATATTTGTTGTTATTGGCGGACAAGAAGACTGTTGGATGTGGTCTTTTTTATGTGTTTTTATAATTTTTTTCAAAATGGAAAATAAATTTTTATTAGGTATTTCACTTGGTGTTGCATTTTTATTTACTAAATTACTTTTGATATTATTTGTAATTATTCTTTTTATTAAAGAAAAAAAGAGATTCGAACTCGCTTTAGGTTTTGCCATTATAACGATTCCTATATATGGGTTTTTATTACTAAATGGAGCCGATATTTTAGTACCATTAAAAGAGTCTAATTCAATTTACGCACCCAATTTATGGACTGTATTTTATCCTGTTTTTAATGGAAATTTACCAATTTATTCAAGTTATATTTCATATTTTGCTATTCTTGTTGCTGTTTTTGGGGCGTTATTTTTATATTCCTATTCTGAGAGTAAAAGAAAACCAATATTAGACTATGTTTTTTATTGGACAATTTGCTATATATTACTTGTTTTATTTAGCAAAAAGTCTTTGGGGAATTATATTTTAATATATTTATTACCATTCATTTTTTATATTGATTTAGAAAAAAAATCAAATATTATATTTTTATTAGCTTTAAATTTTGTTGCTGTAATTCAACCTAGTTTGTGGTTTAGATTAGAAATGCCTTTATATTCTAATATTTCAAGCGTAAATAGTTTATTAAAAATGGTAGAATATTTTATGGAATGGATTTTTGTAATTTTATTAATTTGGAATGTATTTATTGTTTTAAGAACTCAAAAATCGCATAATTTCTAAATCATTTTTATTCGTAATATACTTTTGGTTTTATAAACACATTATCAGGAATTAATATTGCTTTTGGAAATGAACGTAATATTTTTTTTTCTAAAATTCTTTTTACTTCGTGTCTATTGATAAAATCACCTAATTTAACTCTATAAGTTGGTTGTTTATAAACCGTATAAATATCGGCTTGCGGATATATTTTATATAAATATTCCTTGGCTGCATTGGCTTCATCTTTGTTTTCTCCTATATACACTTGAATTCTATACCCTTCCATATATTTTATGTTTTTATTGGAATTATAGATAGAATCGAGTAAAGAATTTACCCTTAAAGAATTATTATAAGCAGGCAATGGCAAACCCATAACCGTAGAATTTGTAATTTGTTCTTTTATGAAAACTGTTTTATCGCCTTTTTGAAGAGTTGAATAATCATAGTTAGGACTATTTTGGAGCACATCTTCACTTGTTTGCGAATATAATTGACAATTTATTGAAAGAATAAATGTTAAAAAGTAAAAGATTTTCATATTTTTAAATTTTCTAAACATTGAAATATATTTTAAAGAAAACGCTCTAAATATATTTTTTGGTTTTATTTGCAAAGTTAATTAAAAAAATATCATTAAATCATAAAGTCATATTTGGTTTTTTAAAATAAAATTATAAATCAAATTTGATTTATAATCAGAATATAAATGCTTTGATTCGCAATTTTCTGTAAATAATTTTATAAAAATTTTATTATATTTTATTTTTTAAAAAGACCAATTTGATATTAATATAAGAATAAACTCTACATTCGTAAGATTTTTCATTTTCGGAACTTCCCCTCCACTTGGGGTTCAGCATAATCGGAGCAGAATTTGTTTGAGTAGGGCGTTTTATTTGAAATACGTAATATTGGTTTTTCTATTATCTTTTATTTATCTATTTTTTTATAATTAATTATATCAATATTAGCAAATAATACGAATCTTATTGACGATTTTCACAACATTAGAGATTAAAGTTGAATTAAATTTGTATAAAAGTTAGTAATTTATTTTTAAATTAAATTGCTTTTTGAATTAATTTCTTAATTTCTGAAATAAAATTCTTAAAAAACATGATTCTTTTTTTTTTATTTATTTTCAATTATATTTGTTACAATTTCTAATTTAGTTTAGTAATATAAAATATTTTGAAAAAAGCCCAATTTACATTATTATTACTTTATTTATTTTTCTCATTTAGTGTTTTTTCTACCGACTCTAAACGAGTTTTAGACAGTATATGTAAATCACATGTAAATCAATCAAATTCTGTATTAAAAGAGGCTTTATTAAATCATGTGTCTTTAACTTACAACCAAAATAAATTTGAATCATTTAGTTTCATAGAAGAAATATTAAGATATGCAAAAAACAATAATTTTTATGAATATGAAGTAAAAGTACTGCAATTATTAGCTGGAATGTCATTAGAAAACGGAAGACTTTCAGATAACATTAGATACCAAATGGAGGCTTTAGAAAAATGCAATCGATACAATCTTCCGAATGAATATAGAATTATAACTTTTTTAAAGTTATCTCAATTATTTAAAAGCTATAATTTAGTTGAACTATCAAAAGAATACGCAGACTTTTGTTTTGATATTTTAAATAAAAATGAATTAACTTCTGAAGAAGATATTGAAAATTATTTAGATTTGATATTTTTATATATTGATTTTAAAGAATTCAACAAGTCATTATCTTTAATAAATAAAGTCAAAATTTCTAATAAATATCAAGAAAATATTTCAGAAAAGTTTATTTTTTTAAATGTTTATTCTGCAAACGCCTATAATGGATTAAAAAATAATAAACAAAGAGATAATGAAATAAATACAGCATTATTACTTATTCAAGATACTTTATTTTATAAAACTCCTTTTATACTTTTTGTAATTAATACCTATTCGTGCTTTTTAACACAAGATTTTAAATTTAAAGAAGCAATTATTTCTTTAGAAAATCAAATGGAATTGACAAATGGTAGTTCTGAGTTTTTAAAATGGAAAGCAATAATCAATAGAGATTTGGCTCTTAATTACAAAGCAATTAATAATTTAAAATTAGCTAAACAGTATGCACTTAAATATTATGAGATTTCCAAAGAAAATAAATTTGAAATTGACATTCAGAAAAGTTTAGAATTACTTTATTTGATACATGAAGATTTAAATCAAAAAGAAATAGCTTTTGAATATTTATCAAGCTTAAAAAAAAATAACGATACCTCTTCGAAAACAAACAAAATTGATTATATATATAAATTAGTAAATAAATATTATATAGATTCTAAAGACGAATTTAATAAAAGTTTACTTATCGAAAAACAAGATAAAGAAAAGCAATTAATCGAAAAAGACATAAAAATTAATTTTTTTATTTTAATTTTTTCGGTATTAATTATTTTTGGGTCTGCAATACTATATTTATTCTTTCAAAACAAAAACAACTTATCTAAACTAAAAATACAAGCTGAAGCAACGAATGAAAAAGGTATTTTATTAGAAAGTCAAAATGAAAAATTATTATTACTAAATTCGGAAATTCAAAATATAACTAATGCGGTAACCCATGATTTAAAATCGCCTCTTAATAGAATAGAAGCCTTAATTGGAATTATCAGACAAGAACCAACCACAAATTTACAAAGTAAAGAACTTATGAATGTTGCCGTAAAAGAAATTTATGGAGCAAAAGAACTGATTTCAAATATTTTACAAACTGCTGAAAATAGTAATAATAATAAACATGAAAATCAAGATTTTGATGTTTCAGAAACTGTAAATATGTTAATTTCAGCTTTTGAAATTGAAGCTGGCAAGAAAAGTATAAAAATTTTTAAAAGCATAAGCCCTCATATTCGATTTTTTGGAAATAAATCTGAATTGGAACGAATAGCAAGTAATTTAATTTCTAATGCCATCAAGTTTTCAAATTCAGGTAAAAATATTCATGTTACAGTAGAGGATTTTGGTCAAAAGTTTAAAATAGGAATAAAAGACGAGGGTCTTGGAATTTCGGAAGCCGATCAACTTAAAATGTTTAATAAATTTACAAAACTTAATAACATTCCTACCGCAAATGAAAACTCTACTGGATTAGGTTTGTACATTACAAAACAATTAGTAGATGGCATGGATGGTAAGATTTTTGTAGATTCAACAGTTGGAATTGGAACAACAATAGAAGTTTTATTAAAGAAAAATATATCTTAATTATGTATTTATTAGGTTTTGATATTGGAAGCTCGTCTGTAAAAGTCTGTCTTTTTGATGCAAAAAAGAATATTTCTATAGCAGACGCATCCTTTTCTAAAATCGAAATGAAGATAAACGCACTCCAATTTGGTTGGTCCGAACAAAGTCCTAATGACTGGTGGAAGAATCTAAAAATGGCGTTTTCTGAATGTTTACAAAAAGTAAACATTCAGAAAAGTAATATTAAAGCTATTGGGATTTCTTACCAAATGCATGGTTTAGTTTGTGTAGATAAATATCAAAATATTTTAAGAGAATCAATTATTTGGTGCGATAGCCGAGCGGTTGAGATAGGTAATAAAGCATTTAAAGATATTGGTGAAAATTATTGTTTAGAACATTTTTTGAATTCTCCAGGAAATTTTACTGCTTCAAAATTGAAATGGGTTAAAGAAAACGAACCTCATATTTTCGATAAAATTGATAAAATAATGCTTCCAGGTGATTTTATTGCAATGAAGCTTACTGGAAATATTACTACAACTGCTTCAGGGCTTTCAGAAGGTATATTTTGGGATTTTAAAAATAATTGTATTTCTAATAAACTGCTAAATTATTACGGTATTTCTGAAACTATGATTCCAAATGTAGTTGAAACTTTTACAGACCAAGGAACTTTATGTAATACTATTGCTTTAAAATTAGGATTGCCAATCGGGATAAAAATTTGCTTTAGATCAGGGGATCAACCGAACAACGCCTTCTCTTTAAATGTTTTAAAAGCTGGTGAGGTTGCAGCTACGGCAGGAACTTCTGGCGTAATTTATTCCGTTTCTGATAAAAAAACATTTGATCGAGCATCAAGGGTAAATACATTTTTACATGTAAATAATAGTATCAAAAGTACAAAAAATGTAGTTTTATTGTGTATAAATGGCACTGGTATTCAAAACTCTTGGCTCAAAAATACTCTTTTAGGGTCTCACCTTTCTTATTCAGAATTAAATGAATTGGCAAAAATAATACCAGAAGGTTCAAATGAGTTATTGGTTTATCCTTTTGGAAATGGTTCAGAAAGGGTTTTAGGAAATATTTCAAGCGGAGCTAGCATTGAAGGAATAAATTTTAATCGTCATACTAAGGCCCATTTAGCTAGGGCTATTCAAGAAGGAATTGTTTTTGGTTTAAACTTTGGTTTTGAAATCATGCGAGAAATGGAAATTTCTCCTTTAAAAGTAAAAGCTGGTTTTGCAAATATGTTTTTAAGTCCTGTTTTTGCTGAAACATTTGCTAATACAACCGAAACTGTTGTAGAACTTTATAACACAGATGGTTCAGTAGGTGCTGCAAGAGGTGCAGGGATCGGGATTGGTTTTTTCAAAAATTCAGAAGAAGCATTTATTGGTCTCAAATCTTTAAAAACTATTGAACCCAATTTAAAATCAATGAAAACTTATAAAGAAATATATCATAATTGGAAACAAAAAATGCGTTAAATTACTTTTTTGAGAATTTTTAAGGCATTCCTTTTTTAATTATAATTTCACGATTAGGCATAATAACAGGCACCAAACCAGCTTTTAAAATAATTCTTTGCCCTCTTTCTCCCATAACAAAAGATATAAAACCTGTTCCAAGTCCTGTTTTTGCTTCTCGACTTATTAAATAAATATTTCTTGTTAATGGATAATTTTGTAATGATATTTCACCTTGATAGGGCGAAATATATTTTAAGGAATCTATCGAACTACTTTTTGATAATCCAACTATTCTTACTTTTGATAAATATTCTTTTACTTTTGGGTCGTCTATATCACTTACACAATTAGCTCCAATAATTCCAATTGCATTCGGATTAAGTTGCAAAAAATCTATTACCTTTTCGTTATTTCCTGCAGATGCTACATTTGACGTGAAGGTAGTTATATTAAATTTTGATTTTAATAATTGTAAGTTACTTGAATTATTATTGTCAAAAACTACTGTAATATTTTCTAGTTTTGATTTAGAATTTATTTCTTTCCAGTTTTTACATTTACCTGTTATTATATTTTCTAGCTGTTCCATAGTTAGTAAAGAATCTTGATTTTTTTTACTTACAATAATAGCAATAGCATCTGTTGCGATTTTATGAATTTTAGGAATTACATTTTTGTTTTTAAAGTAATTTAATTCATTTTCATTAGGTAATCTTGACGCTGCAATAAACCGAACACTATCGTTGATTAATTGTTTGAACGCATTACCTTCCGATGTATAAAAAGTATTGATTTTTGCGTGAATATATTCCGAATTAAAAACTCCGAGTTGTGCTTGAATTATTGATTGAAAAGATTCATCGGCAGCCATATTAATTTCACCGTAAGTGGCAGTATCTACTTGTACTTCAGTTTTTTTTGAGCAAAAAAAGAGCTGAAAAAGCAATATTGAAAAAGTTATAATTACTATTTTTTTTGACATTATTTACTTTCGCTTTTATCTTTTCTTCCAAAAATCGAAAAATGAACATATCTTTTTGGATTTGCTTTCATATCAATCATTAGTTTATCCAAATCTCTAGCCGAATTATCTAAGTGAACATATAATGAATCATCATAAATAAGTTTTCCAGCAGTTCCCTTTCCGTTATTAATATTTTTTAAAGATTTATTTAATTCAGAAATGGCTAAATTTGTTTGATTTACGGCAGATGCTAGTTGCATTTTGTTTAAAGAATCTGCAAATGAACTTGTTTTTGTTAAAATTGGTTTTATCATTTTTTCAGTTTCAACTAACGATGCCGATAAATTTTGAACATTTTGCATCACCAAACCTATTTTTTTATCATTATTGGAAATCATTAATTGCAATGCTTTGGTTGATTGTTCAAGATTTACTAGAATACTAGAAATAGTTTTAGTATTATTTTTGCTCATTAAATTATTTACTTTCATGAGAGATGTGTTAAAATTATTAAGTATTGGGTCAGTTTTTACACTTAATTTATCCATCATACTTGCTTCAATTTCAGAAATCAAAAAGGATTCTTTAGGAAGCGGTTTTGAAGGATTTTTAACTTTAATAATGATTGCTTTTCCACCCAAAATTCCTTGATTAGCAATCACAGAAATTGAAGAATCGCCTAGAGAAACTTCTTTTCTTACGTCAATCGAAACTTTTAGAGCATGTGCTGAATCATCTAAAAATTCTATATTACTTACTCTTCCTACTGTTAATCCGTTCACTATCACAGGATTTGAAACTGTTAGCCCTTGTACATCAGGATAGGTTGCGTAATATCTTTTGGTAGAAGAAAGAAAATCTACTCCTTTCAAAAAATTGAAACCCATATATAACATTGTGCCTGCAATTATTACAAAAATGGCAACTTTTACTTCTTTATGAATAGACACTTATCTTTATGGATTAAATATTTTACGAAAATACAATTATATTTTAATTCCAATAAAATTTTAAATTAAAATATTTAATTTAATCTAAATTTATGATTTTCTAAATCCTAAATCAAAGCTAATCTAAATTTTTTAAATTGTAATTTAAAAACTCTAAAAGTATTCACAAAAAAATGGTAAAGCGAAATTGCTTTTAAAAAAAAATGAGAAAGCTAAAATAAATTAACTTTCTCACTAAAAGAGCCCCCGATCGGAATCGAACCAACGACCTACTGATTACAAGTCAGTTGCTCTACCAGCTGAGCTACAGAGGCTTATTCTTTTGGGATTGCAAAATTAGAACATTTATTTATAATACAAAATTATTTCTAATTATTTTTTAAAAATAATTTTGAGACGTATTTCCCAAAAATATCAAATTCTAAATTTACAATATCATTTTTTTGTAAATATTTAAAAATTGTATTTTCATGTGTATATGGAATTATTGCAACCGAAAACGTGTTTAGTGAAGAATTAACAACCGTTAAACTAACACCATTGACGCAAATTGAACCTTTTTCTACTGTAATATTTTCTTTTTTATCATCATAATTAAAAGAATAGATCCAGCTACCATTTTGGTCTAAAACTTCCGTACAAACTCCAGTTTGATCTACATGTCCTTGAACGATGTGACCGTCTAATCTATCAGAAAGTCGCATACAACGCTCAAGATTCACATAATCACCAATTTTTAAATATCCGATATTGCTTTTTTGAAGTGTTTCATCAATAGCTGTTACCCAATGTTTATTTTCAATTTGTTTTATTACTGTAAGACAAACGCCATTGTGAGCTAAACTTTGATCTATTTTTAATTCTGAAGAAATTTCTGAAGATATTACAAAAGTTTTATTAGTTTTGTCAATGATAATGTCTTCAATTTTACCTATTTTTTCAATAATTCCACTAAACATTTTAAAATAATTATGATATTAAATTTTGTATAATAATTTTGCAAATACAATGAACCATAAAGAGCTCGAAGATACTTACAAACACAAAGGTATGCGCAAAAGTTTGGTAATTCTTTTGCAAAGTAAAGGAATTATTGATAGAAAAGTTCTTGCTGCTATCGAAAAAGTGCCACGTCATTATTTTTTCGAGTCTGCTTTTACCGAAAAAGCGTATCAAGATATTGCTTTTCCGATAGGAGAAGGACAAACAATATCGCAACCTTATACGGTGGCTTTTCAAACGCAATTATTAAAAATAAAACCAGGAGAAAAAGTGTTGGAAATAGGCACTGGTTCGGGTTATCAGACTATGATTTTATTAGAAATTGGAGCAACCGTTTACACAATTGAATTTAATAAAATTCTATTTGAAAGAACAAAGAAATTCTTGCCTTCGATTGGATATTTTCCTAAGTTTTTTTTAGGTGATGGTACGAAAGGATTAGAGGCTTTTGCCCCTTTTGATAAAATAATTGTTACGGCAGGCGGTCCATCTATTCCTAAAAGTTTATTGAACCAATTGGCTATAAATGGCAGTATTGTAATTCCAGTTGGTAATGAAGGTGTTCAAAAAATGCTTAAAATTAATCGTGTTTCGGAAAATGATTTTGAACGAGAAGAACATGGAGATTTTGCTTTTGTAAAATTATTAGGAAAAGAAGGTTGGTAATTTTTTTTATATTATTAATTTAAAATATTACGAATAGTTTAAAATTCATTATTCATCCATTTTTCAATTTCTTGCCAGCTTAAAGGAATATTTTCCATTAAATTAATATTGCCTGTTTCAGTAATAAGAATGTTATTTTCAAGCCTAATTCCAAAGCCTTCTTCTTTTATGTAGATTCCAGGTTCGCAAGTTAAAACCATGCCAGGTTCTAACTTTACATACTTACTACCCACATCGTGAACGTCCAGACCAAGAAAATGTGAAACACCATGCATAAAATATTTTTTATAAGCTGGCTTTTCTTTTGTTTGATTTTCAATGTCTTCTTGAGAAATTAAACCTAAATGAATTAACTCGTCTTGCACCACATTTACAATCAAATTTTCATTTATTTGATATAAATAATTATCTTTAATGAGTAATTTTTGAGCAAAATCCATAATTCTTAAAACTGACTCATACACTTGCTTTTGTCTATCAGAAAATCGACCATTTACAGGAATAGTTCGAGTTAAATCTGCTGCATAATTGGCATATTCCGCACCAAAATCCATCAAAATTAAATCGCCATCTTTGCAAATTTTATTATTTTCTATATAATGTAAAATATTACTATTTTTTCCACTTGCAACAATAGGAGAATAAGCATGACGTGTGCCTCGGTTTTTAATAAACTCATGCGTTATTTCGGCTTCAATTTCAAATTCATAAATTTCTGGTTTTATAAATTTAAGTACTCTTTTAAATGCTTTTTCAGTAATTTCAATCGATTTTTTCATCAATTCCAACTCCAAAGAATGCTTAATAGCTCTTAATTGATTCATAATTGGAGCCAATCGTTGATATTGATGCAATGGAAAATCAATTTTCAATTTTTCTATCATTCTAGCATCTCTAGTAATAACTTTTGAATTTGAACGAATATGTTCGTTGGTATTCAAATATAAATTTTCGCATTCAAAAATAATCTGCTGCAAAATATTTTCAAACTGGCTTACCCAATAAATCTTACTAATGCCAGAAATTTCAGTTGCTTGTTCTTTAGTAAGTTTATGACCTTCCCAAATAGCAATAAGTTCGCTTGTTTCAGTAATAAAAAGTATTTCTTTCAATTCTTCTTTAGGAGCATCAGGAAAAATGATTAAAATAGTTTCTTCTTGATCAATACCTGAAAGATAAAATAAATCGTTGTTTTGTCTGAATTGCAAAACGCCATCAGCATTGGTTGGCATGCAATCATTGCTATTAAAAATAGCCAAACTTTTGGGTTTTAAATGACTTTTAAACTTTTTGCGATTATCAATAAATAATTGATTGTTTATGGGCAAATATTTCATTTTAATAAAGTTTAAATAAAAAAATCACAAGAAAATTTTATTTTCTTGTGATTTCAAGAATTAAATTAATAAAAATTATTTTTTGAATTTGGCTTTTAAAAGTTCAATTATAGGCGGTAAAATTGAAATAAATATTATTCCAAAAATTACTAATTCAAAATTCTTTTTTACAATTTCTACACCTCCAAAATAATAACCTGCAAATAATAAAAGTACTACCCAAATTGCTCCGCCCACTACATTATAAGTAATAAAAGTTTTGTAATTCATTTTTCCTACACCAGCAATAAAAGGGGCAAAAGTTCTAATTATTGGAATAAAACGAGCAAATATGATGGTTTTTGGTCCATGTTTTTCATAAAATTCGTGGGTTTTATCAAAATATTCTTTTTTTACAAATGGTAAATTCATGTTCATAATTTTATCTCCCGTAAATTTCCCAATGGTGTAATTTACTAAATCGCCTAGAAAGGCAGCTATAAACAAAAGAACACACAAATAAGTAATATTTAAGTCGCCTCGTGAGGCAAAATATCCAGCAACAAATAGTAAAGAATCGCCTGGTAAAAATGGCATTATAATAAGACCAGTTTCAATAAAAATAATAGCAAATAAAATCATATAAGTAGTTGTACCATAGGTTAATATGATATCGCTCATGTGTTTATCTAAGTGTAAAAAAATGTCAAGAAATCCTTTAATCAATTCCATAAATGAGTAATTTTATTAGTTAAATATATTTAGTTTAAAAATTCTTTTGCACTTTCTAATGCTGAAGCCGATGGATTATTTCCGCCAATCATTTCTGCAATTTTAGTAAGTCTTTCGTTATTATCCAAAAGTTTAATATTGGATTGCGTAGTTTTATTATCGTCATTTTTATAAACAAAAAAATGAGCATGTCCTTTTGCTGCAATTTGGTGAAGGTGCGTTATAGTAATTATTTGTTGTTTTTGGGCAATATTTCGCATCATTTCAGCCATTTTAATGGCAATGTCGCCTGAAATACCTGTATCAATTTCGTCAAAAACCATGGTTGGTAAAGCCGTTTTTTGAGCCAACATATATTTAAGTGCAAACATTAATCTTGAAAGTTCTCCACCTGAAGCATTTTTAATTGGCGATGGTGCTAAGCCTTTGTTGGCAGAAAATAGCATCGAAATTTTATCAATTCCAGTATCAGAGTAGGGTAGGGGTAAACATTCAATTTCTAATGTTCCGTTTGGCATTCCTAAAACTTGAATAAAACTTGTGATTTGATTTTTAATTTCAGTAAAATATTTTTTTCGACTTTCTGATAGTAAAATACCTTTATTTTTCAAGTCAGATTCCTTTATTTTTAAATCAGATTCTGCTTGTGCTATTTGTTCGGAAAGTGAACCAAAATAGGTAGTTTTTTCTTTTAAATTATTTTGAATTAATAATAATTCGGAAATTGAAATAACGGCATGTTTTTTGAAAATTTTATACATTCCATCAAGCCTTTCTCTCACTTTCGACATTCGCTCTGGATCTACTTCAGTTTTTTCTTCTAATTTTATTAATTCTTGGTTTATATCTTTTGTTTCAGTAATTATTGTCTGAATTCTATGTTTAAATTCTTCAAATTTACTTGATAGTTTTCCTAATTGATTAATTTGGGAATAAACTGTTTGTAAGCCAAAAAGAATAGAAGTTTCGGAATGTTCAATAATAGAAATAGAACTTAGTAATTTTTGTTTTATTTCATCTGCATTTTCTAGAATTGAAATTTCTGATTCTAACAATTCTTGTTCGCCATCTTGAAAATTAAATTGCACCAACTCATCAAATATAAATTTATCATAATCATATTCTTTCTTACTTATTGATTCATCAAGTTTTAATTTTTCTAGTTCTTTAACCGATTTTTTGAATGTAATATATGATTCGAAATAGTTATTTTTTAAAGTTTCATTTTCAGCATAAGCATCAATGCAATTTAATTGAAAACCCGAAGTTGAAATCAATAAATTATCATGTTGCGAATGAATATCTATCAACGAATCTGTGAGTTGTGATAAAGTTTCGAGATTTACAGGCGAATCATTGATAAAAGCCCTTGATTTTCCTTGAGATGAAATTTCTCTTCTTATAATGGTGTTTTGGTCATAATCAAGCTCGTTTTCTTCAAAAAATGGCTTTAAAGCTAGCTTTTGTATGTTAAAATTAGCTTCAATTATACATTTTTTTGTTTCATCCAACAATGTTTTTACATCAGCTCTCGCACCTGTGAGTAACTGCAAAGCTCCCAAAATAATAGATTTTCCCGCTCCTGTTTCGCCTGTAATGGCTGTAAATTGGGCTGATGGAGAAAATTCCAACTTATCTATTAATGCGTAATTTTGAATTGAAAGTTTTTGAAGCATGAATGATTTAAGATAGTTTACAAATTTAATTTAATATTATACAAACACAATACAAATTATTTGAAAAAGTGGTTTTTAATTAAAAAACACAAATTCAATTCATTTTATTTCAAAAATATTAATTTAATAGTTTTTTTATTATTTTTTAATTTGTAATATTATTGATTTTAATATTATTAAATTCGTTAAATATTAGTCTAAATTTCAATTATTGAAATAAATTTTAAAACATTTTTAAAAGATAAATGTTAGAACTTTTGATATGATAGAAAATCAAGAAAAAGAAATAGGAAAGCTATTTACTGGTAATATTGACCCCAAAAAAACGGTTCAAAATCCTGGATTAATTCCTTTTGCTCATACAGTTGGCGGAGCAATTATTAGACCAGAAGATGCTGGAAAAATCAAAAGCAAATCTTTGACTTCCATGCGTCAGCAAACTGAAATGCAAATGGGGCAACTTTACAAACAAATGGAATTACTTGTAAATCAAGCTAATCAAATAAAAAATAGAGTTGAAATTTCTGAACGTATTTACCAAACAGAAATGAAATTTGAGCCTTTAGTAAATCATTCCTATTACTTATATGAACGTGAAAATGATTCTGATTTTATTTCTATGATTGCTCCAAATGAGTGGGGAAGAAGTAAAAAATTTACACGTTGTATTTCAAAAGTTACCCTTTTAGCTGATCATACTTGGGACGTTATAGAAATGGATTTTTAAAAATCTAAAATTAAATGTTTTTTTATTATAATACTCTTTACTTTTTAATATAAATGAATGAAGAAATATTACAAAATTATCATCTATTTAATCTTTAATTAAAGTAATAATATAGTATATCATATCAATATTTTAAATCTTTTGATTTAATAACTATAATAAATTTTTCTTCACCTTTTACATTAAATGTTGTTAATTTTAATTGTCTTTCTTGCTTTGAGCCTGAAACTTCAATTGTACCAAAATTTCTTTCTGTTAGTAAAGATTCTGGAATCCTATAAAAATTAACTTCTTTATCAGCATTTTTAAAGGGCTTACTTCCCAAAGGTGAAATCGTAAAATCATATAATGGGTAAGAACCTTGGCGTTCCATTTTTGAAACTTCTGTAAAGTGTCTATCGCCAGAAATAAAAATAACACCAGGAATTCTTTCGTCTGCTAATTGCTTTAATATTACTTCTCGGTCGGAATAATTATTGAAATTTTCTTTAGAAGCCGATGAACTTAAAAACTGACTACCAACCACCACAAATTTAAAAGCTGCATTGCTATAAAGAAGTGCATCTATAAGCCAATCAATTTGTTTTTCACCCAATATAGTTGATTTTATGCCTTTTCTACGAGCTGAAGTTCTATAAAATCTATCATCAAGCATAAAAAACTCGCAATCATTCCATTTGAATTGGCTTGTTGTACCTTCAAGTCCTGCCACTCCGTAAGTATTATTTCCCCAAAAAAGTTTGAAAGCATCGGTAGTTTTTTGTTTGTTATAAAAGCTTTTATCTGAGTCGTTTGGTCCAAAATCATGGTCGTCCCAAATTGCGTAGTTATGCGTGGAGGCTAATAAAGGTTGTAATTCTTTGAGTGAACGTGAGTGTGTATATCTATGATAAATGCCCGTTTGTGTGTCCCAATCTACTTCTCTTAAATATACATTATCGCCTCCCCAAATCATAAAATCGGGCTTTTTTTGAAAAATACTAGTATATATGTCATATTCGCCACCATAAGGTTCTCCTGGTCTATCCACTTCGGTTTCATTTATAAAAGCACAGCTCCCTAATGCAAATTTTAAATCGGGTGCATCCATGCGATGTTCCCACAAAACTTTGGATTGAAAATTCAAAGGATAATCAAATTTTTCTAATTTTCCGTTGATAAAAACTTGATAATCATACTTTTGTGAAGGTAGAACTTTATCTGCAATTAGTTTGGCAACAAAAGCATTTTGCTTTTGAGTGATGATTTCATCTGTAAAAAAACTTTTGTCTGGATTTGATTTTACCCAATATTTTATTTTAACTTTTGTTTCCGAAGTCGTTTGAATCCAAATTAAAACTTCTTTCATTTCCGAATAACCAAGCATCGGACCTGATTTTATATTTTGAGAAAATGATATATTAATTGTAACTAAAATTGAAATTATCGTATAATAATAAGATTTTAAATTTTTCATAAACATTAAATATTGAAAATTTCTCAAATATAATAAATTAATATAATGAATAAAAAAAAAGGTGTTTTCGTAATATTGGGTTCTGCAATGACTATTTTTTCGTTTGGTTTAATAGCACAAAACAAATCCGGCAAGCTTGACGATGCTGGTAGAATTGTTTTGACAACAGTTTTGCCAGACCGAGTAAGTACTAATTTGCCAGAGGGATGTGGAAATATTTTAAAAAATAAATTAAGTCAATTAACAACTCAAAATGGTTTGGGAGGTTCTACGAATGACCCTCGCTTTATAATTACTGCCAATGTTTTGGAAAACGACAAAAACGTGGTTGCTACTGCTCCAGCCATGTCCACTATTGATTTGGATGTTACTTTTTATGTTGCTGATTATCAAACTAAAACCAATCTTGGCACATTTAATATGCCAGCAAAAGGGGTTGGTCAAACTGAAATAAAAGCATATATAAATGCCATAAGAAATATAAATCCAAAAAATCCAGAGCTTAAATTATTTATTGAGGATAGCAAAAATAAGGTATTGGAGTTTTATAACACACGATGCGATTTTATTATTCAAGGTGCAAATGCATTAAGTGAACAACGCAAATTTGAACAAGCCATTGCTCAATTAATTTCTGTTCCTGATGTATGCAAAGATTGTTTTACACAATCTTTAGCTGCCATTGGTCCAATATTTAAAAAATTAATTGACAGACAATGCAAAATAAATTTAATGAACGCCAGAAATGCTTGGAATGCAAGTCCTAATCAAGTGGGAGCAAACAAAGCTGCTGAGTTTTTAGGTGCAATTGACCCTGAAGCAAGTTGTTATAAAGAAGCCGAACAACTTACCAAAACTATTGGTGCAAGAATGTTGAAACTTGATAAACGTGAATGGGATTTTAAATTACGCCAGTTTGATATGAATGTAGATTTAGAGAAACGTAGAATTGAAGCATACAGAGCCGTAGGTGTTGCTTACGGTAAAAATCAACCTCAAAATGTAGTTTATCGAGATCCTTTAAATTGGTTGTTTTAACAATATATATAGTAATCTCAAAAACCTAAAGTAATTTATTTTAAAATAAATTTTTAATATCATGTACTTTAATTATATTTATGGCATCATAAATTATTTAAATTCAAACATTCTTACGGTTTTTTGATAATGATTTAACCCACATTGCAGCTATCTATCCAAAAAGACTTTATTTTGAGCAATAGACTTGCTTTTATGAAAATGCTGTGTACTACAAATTTGATAAATACTT
>REAG01000006.1 GCA_004294265.1 Cytophagales bacterium
ATTTTATAAAAATTGTTACCAAGTTACATCTGGAATTCTCAATACATTTAAGTAGCCTTTTCCATTATTTCCTAATTGTATTCTTTTGTCGTTAGTGGTTGTATTTGCACCGTCAAATTCAAAAAATAAGGAATTTAGAACATTTGGCAAAGATATTTCCACTTCTCCATTTATGGCAAGTTCTATTGAATTGCTGAAATTTCCGTTATTTTCGGTTCCATATTTCAAAGTAAATGGTACGTTTCCGGAATTAACAATTTTAAATTTTGAGTCTTTAACCCAATGGTTTCTTAAATTGCCTAAACCGCCCAAACTTGAACCGACAGTACCAAAATTAGTATCTAAACGGATTTCGTTGCCATATTCAAGTATTTTCATATCCATAATTTTGGCTGAAACTTTAAATTTTACGATTGTTGAAATTGTAATATTTTCACCTTTTGTATTTTGGGTTGTGCCAGAAATGGTGGCGTAAGAAAAGTTGTCATTTTTGGAAAGCAAACTTGCAATGAAAGAACCATTGATGGCTTTTCCGTGCACCACATCTAGGCTTACAATTTGCGTTAATCCCATTCCTTTGGCTTTTAAAACAGATATTGACTTGGGGCTGAGAATAAAATTAGGATTGTCGGTATGAAATTGAACCGAAGAAATATCGTAATCTCCGCCATTATTAAGGATAAATAAATAACTTTTGCTAGCTCGTACATCTCCTAAATCAAAATCGATTGTGCCGTTTTCGTTAGCTTCTACTCGGTTGTTGATGGCGGCTTGCGAAAGTGCAAAATAACCTGCTGCTTTTGGAGCTGCTGTTTCTTCCGTTTTGGAGCAAGATAACATGGCAGTTATGGAAACTGAAATGACTATGGTTTTTAAAGTTTTCATGGTAATATTATGTTTAAAATTTTAATTTTATAACTAATGTAAGAATAAATACCAGCACTAATAAATATAATGCTGGAAATTTAAAAATTTATTTTATCTCTAACTCCGAACCTAA
>REAG01000016.1 GCA_004294265.1 Cytophagales bacterium
AATTTTTTAATAAAATAAAAAAAAAGTACAATTCAACTTGTTATTTAACAGCTCATCATCAAGATGATGTTTTAGAAACACGATTACTTAAATTGATGCGTGGGACGGGTCTATCCGGTTTAGCTGCGTTTTCTATTTGGAATAAAGAAATTTTTCGACCTTTTTTTAATCAAACAAAAAAAATATTAAATGACTACGCGATTGATAAAAATATTCAATATTTTGAAGATCCAACTAATTTTGAAAATGATTATTTTTTAGATAAAATTACTTTTAACTCGCTTTTAAAATCAGATTTTATTGATTCAAAACTTAATGAATTAGAAATATTCTTAGAAAATGAAACTATTTTTAATATTTCAAATCATTTATTTTGTAATAATTATGATCAAAAAAATATTCTTAAAGATATTATTTCATACGAAAAATTACTTTCAAAATCTGATTTTGATTCATCAAATCTAAATAATGAACTTGCTTTTACAATTGAAATATTTGAAAATTGTCTGTTAGAAATTAAAACTTTGGTAGGTAATTTAAAATGGAAATATTTTCATAAACACAGATATATAATTTCAAATCTTTTAGATAAATATGGATTAAAAATTAATCCTAAAAATGTATCAGAAATGATATTTAAACTTAAAAATAGACTTATCTTAAAAAATAAATATAGTAAGATATGTTTAGTTTTAAATATTAAAAATAATTCTGAAATTTTAAATATTCAAGATTTTTTAGTTTTTAAAAATCTTGTAATTAAATGTTTTGATTGTGTAGCTATTTTAATTGATTTGAAAAATGATTTTAATTTAAAAATAAAATCTTTTGAATTAGTTATTTTAAAAAAAACTATTGTAGATTTTACTATTTTTTATAAGAAATATAAAAAAAATATCGAAAAATATCTTTATAAATTTACAAAACATAATATAACTTTAATAGCTACTAATCAAGAGTTTAAACTAGAATTTTTAAAAGAAATAGATTTATATTTTGAACATTTGGTAAGTTATGATCAGTTATTAAGCGAACTTTCTCAAATTGAAAAAAATGTTTTTTCATATTTTATAAAAACAAATAATATAGACTCAGTTTTAATTAATTTTATCAATGAAGTTTATAATTCTTGGATAGAAAAAATAGAATTTAAGTATCAAATTCTTACTTCATGTAGTAATTTATCTTTAGAATCAAATGAAATTGAATTACAAAATTTAATAAAAAATAAACAAAAATTAACTACGCAAATTGTTTTATTAAAACTTAAAGAGAATACTTACAAAAATATATTATATAATAGATTAAATAATAGAATTACTTTTAAAGATTTACAACATCAAACTTCCAAAAAAAGGAATCTTTGGTCGCTAAGAAAATTATTTGAAATTTTTGAACAAGATATTTTGAAGTTGCTACCATGTTGGTTGGCATCTCCCGAAACGGTTAGTGCTATTTTTCCGCAAAATGAACTTTTTGATTTAGTAATATTTGATGAAGCTTCACAATGTTTTGCAGAAAAAGGTTTTGCTGCCTCAATAAGAGCTAAACAAATTTGTGTAGTTGGAGATGACAAACAGTTGGCCCCCAATGATTTATATAAACCTAGATTTGAAGAAGAAAATGAAAATTTAGATATTGAAATTGATTCTTTGTTAAATTTTACTGAAAAATTTTTTCCACAAACCATGCTTTCTTCTCATTTTAGAAGTAAACAGTATGATTTAATAAAATTTTCTAATGAAAATTTCTATAAAAATAAATTAAGTTTTATTCCTGATTTTATAGACTATAATACTCAGAACTTACCAATTAAATATATCAATGTTAAAGGTTTTTGGGAAAATAATACCAACAATATTGAAGCACTTGAGGTTGTAGAATTAGTAATTAATTACTTAAAAAATAAATTAAATAAATCTATTGGAATTATTACTTTTAATATCAAACAAAAGTTGTTAATTGAGGAAATTTTGTATCAAAAGTTGATAGAATTAGAAATTTCAGTTCCCAACGATTTATTTGTAAAAAATTTAGAAAATGTGCAAGGTGATGAAAGAGATATAATTATATTTTCTATTGGATATGCTCCGAGTAGAATTGGTAAAATGATGATGCAATTTGGAAGTTTGAATTTAATTAATGGAGAAAACAGATTGAATGTTGCTTTAACACGTGCTAAAGAACGAATTTATATTGTTACAAGTATATTTCCTAACCAATTAGAGGTTGAAAATTCTGTAAACTTAGGACCTAAATTATTGAAGAAATATCTAGAATTTGCTTTTAATTTAAGTAATATGTTATATAAAAATATTCAAATAGAACCTTTAAATAATTCAAAATATTTATCATCAAAGTTAAATATTTTAAATAGTAAAATATTACAGTTTAATGATAGGTTTGCAGATGCAATAATAGATAAAACTTTAATTTTAACAGATGATGATTTATATTTTAAATCAATTTCATCAAAAGATTATTTTGGTTATAATCCATTGTATTTAAAGAATAAAAATTGGACCTACAAAAGATTTTTTAGTCGTAATTTTTGGCTTAAAAATATAGTTATTTAAAAGTTTAAAAACCTGCATCGGTTTCGTCTTTTAAAAATTCTATTATTTGCTTAACTTCATCTAATTTTTCATTATTTCCTACTTTATCATAAGAAACCATCATATTTCTTAACACTCTTCTTATAATATCTAAATTATTACATGGTTCGTAAAAAATATCATTATCTTTTATATTCAAATGTGACACATAATTGGATATGTCTTCTTTTGTAAAAATTAATCCTTTATTAAATGCGTTGATATAAAATTGTAAATCAGGAGTTTTATAAGTAAGAATAAATAAATTTGGAAGATTTACACCATAAACTGGCATTTTAAGTTTTTGAGCTATTAACATATAAATAATACACAAAGAAATTGGATTTCCTTTGCGGGTTTCTAAAACCAAATTCAACATAGAGTTGTTGATAGAATGAAAATTTTTGGTATTGGCTGTAAATTTCATTTTATTAAAAAACGCATTGTTGAATGCTTTAATTTTATCAAAAGGTAAGTCTTCTGTAATTTTTATTTCAACCCATACTTCGTAAAATATTTGTTCAAGTTCAGCTTTTATTTTTTCAAAATCCAAATCTGGATATTGATAAGTACTTAAAATCCAAAATCCTTCTAAAATATCTCTATTGGGTGAATTTTTCCAATCTAAAATTTTTATTTTAACTTGTTCAAATTGAAGCGTATGAATTAAGTCTTCAATTCTTTTTTGAACATGTGGAGGTGTTAAATTATTTTGCCATTCGTTTTCAAGGTAAGGAATTAAAGTTCCGCCAAGCGTTAAAATTTGATTTTCAACATGATTTAATACTTCAAAATCATCGTCTGAAAGCAAAGAAACCAAAGCTATTAAATTTTTATCTTCTAATGATTGCATTTTTGGGTACTTTTTTAACAAAAATAATTATAATTGACTATTATTTCAAATTATGTGATATAAATTATACTTTTTTATATTAAATTTTATTAGTAATTTTGTAAAATAAAATTTTCATTTTGAAATATAATTTTTATTATTTTTTACTTTTTTTTATTTACTGTAATAATTGTTTAGCTCAAGCCAAACAAAGTAAATATAATGATGACTTTTTTGAAGGCGGTTTGGTATCAAATGCAACACCTGCTTTTCCTGTTCCAATGAGTCAAAAGCCAGTTTATATGACTCTACTCAAATACAATACAAAAGATGTGTATGCTGGTAATCTTTGTGTTTTGGAGCAAACCAGAGTTATGGGTTTTGAATATTTAGTAATGTGTAGTCCTAAAGTTAAATTTAAAGATAAAATCAAAACTTTTTTCTATAATTTTGGAACAAATCTTACAATTACTACTAGAAACGGTTTTGGCTGGAAAAAAAGATTGCGACAGAAAGTTGAAGAATGTAAAAAGAATTCTGGCGATTATGTTTGGTAATACTTTAGTTATCAGAGAAACAATTTTGAATAGTTTCTATTTTTAATGGTTTTTGCCAAAAAGCATTTACTATACCATATCCCAAAGCTCTTTCAATTTCTTTAGGATTTATTGAAGATGATAACATAAAAACAGGTGTTTTTATATTGTTCTTTTTCATAATATCTAAAATATGCCATCCATCAATTCCTGGCATATTTATATCTAAAAGTAATAAATCTATTTTTTTTGAGTTTTTTTCTAAATATTCTAATCCTATTATTGGATTTTCGTATGTTATGCAATTTATTTCTTTACTAAATTTATTTATTGTTGTTTTGCTTACAAAATTGCTAACGAAATCGTCATCAATTACTAAAACATTACATGGTATTTTAAATGAATTTTTCATAATAGAATTGAATTTATAAATTGTTATTTGCAATATATAAATTTATTTTATTTTTCAAATATTTTTACTTAAATATTTATTTTAAAAATCTATTTTAATAAATTCTGCGCTTAATTCTCCTTTAATTATGTAATTGAAAATATAAGTTGAATCAGTAACATTTATATCTTTATTAAGCATTATATTTTTTATTTTCCCATTAAATTTTAGATTATTTTCAATTTTATTATTTGAAATTAAACTAGTAAGATTTTGTTTAACATCAGTTAAATGTTGTTTTACTGAAAATTTCAAAAATGGTAACATACTTTTCAAAATTTTACCTTTTCCAAGCCAAGCAGCAGCTTTGTGAAGTTTATTTTTAGTATTTACTTCAAAATTTGGATTATCTAAAATTATTTCTGTTGTATTTTCATCAAAAATAGGATTACCTAATATTGTTAATTTACCGTTGTAATCGCCCGAAACTGTAAAATCAATAGCTAATTTTTCTTTAATATTTTTAAACTTTAAATCAGAAATAGTTACTTTTTTGTTTTCTGAAATAGTGTATGTTTGATTTAATAATTGTTTTTTAGCTAAATCATCAAATAAATTATGTTTTATTTTTGCATCTACAAACAATTTAAAATCTGATTGTTGTTCTTTTATTTCTTTGTAATCGTTTAAACTTTTTAGATTATTTGGGTCTATTACAATCGTATTTATTTCAGGTAAAGCGGTAAGTTTTAGTAAGATTTGCATATATCCTTGTTTATTAAATATTTGAGAGCTAACTAAACTATCTGGCATTAAATGATACCAAAGTTTATTTTCTTCTGATATTAAAATGGGATTTTTACTCTTTTCCCAAAAGTCATTAATTTTTGGTTTTATATTGATTTTATTATTTAAAAAATTACTTAAAATAGTATTAATTTTATTAGAATGACCAATTAGTATTTTGTCTGCCATTCCTGAAACGTCCATTGAAAAAAAACCCAACTGAACTGTTGGTTTTGTTATCCATTCGTGATCTAACCATTGAACATCAAAATTCAAATCCCAATTTTTGCTTATTTTTGGAATAAATAATAGGGTAGGTTTTAAGTCGGCTGTTACTGGAAATGTTCCTCCAAAGCCAGAAATGTCAAATTTTCCTTTAGCATCAAGGTGAACCATTATAGATACTTGAAATCCACTATCCGCAGAAGAAATTTCTGGTTTTGATAGTTTAGTAATTGTATATTCATAATTATCATCCTCCATAGTTGAATCTCTATAAAGTATTTTTGGTAAGTATTCATTAATTTTAGTTTCAATTAATTTATTATTTATTTTTAATGGTAAATAAATAATTGATTGTTGAATTTTTGTATTATTTTTTTCTGAATAATTACTTTTTATTGCTTTTTTTGAACAAGCAAAAGCTAAAAACACAAAAAGTAAACTAATAATTGATTTTATTTTATTAAATTCCAAAAACATTTAAAATATTGATTA
>REAG01000120.1 GCA_004294265.1 Cytophagales bacterium
TGTGTACTACAAATCACTTTTAAATTTTTAAAATGCCTAATTTTCATCTAAATCAACTTTGTAAAAAAAATAAAAATTATTATCTTTGAAAATTTATGTGATTTATTTAAAAAATGCAATTTTTATAAGGGACAGCTGCAACTTGGGTTAAGTAATATTACTATTGACTTTCATTAGATTTTAAAAAAGCTATATTTAAGGGTTTTATTATACCTAATTAAAAATTTCAATTTAGTGAATTCTTTAAAAATTAAAACGTAAACCAGGTCCAAAAAGAATAAATGGCGTTGCGTTTCTAAGCAAATAACCCCCACCTAAATACAGCGGAAAACTCAATTTAGCACTTTGAATCGGAATAAGAGTTGCTAAAACTACAATTCCTAAATCTCTACTTTTAGAATTTTCAGAATAATTAAAGGCATCTAAAGCAATAAAACCTGCACCAAAATTATAAGGTTTGAATTTATTTACCCTTTCGCCATCATAAAAGCTCATTTGTGCAATAAAAGCGATGCTTATTCCAGAAAGATTTCCATATCCAGGTTCGTTAAATTTTTTAAGCAAAAGCCCAGCAGGAAACGACACTTGTAAATCAAAACTTACTTTTCTTTTCAAAATTAATTTTATTTTGCGTGCAAAACCAGTTGCATTTCCATATTTTTGAGCGTCATGAGTGATAGTTATATATACTTGTGTGAATGGCTCAAGACTGTATGTTTTATGTACTAAAACATCATTAAGGCTAATTGTTTGATTATTGCAATCTTTAAAATCATAAAACGAACCTCTTGGCGAAGTTTCGTTTGGGCAAACCACCACATGATTTATATTTTGAATTTCAATTAAATCATTGCGGCTATTTAGTAATTTTACTTCAATATTTAAGTATTGTTTTCCATGAATTTTTCCATTTTCATCAATTTTTGATAAGTCAAAATTAAGGTTTATGTCTTTGATAGATTTATCATAAAATATGGGTTTATCGAAAATTGCATGCGTTAATGGCAATGTTTTATCACCATAATTAACCATTACAAAATCGAAATTAGTAGTTTTTTGAAACTCTTTAATCATTAAAGAATACGCAGAACCTTCCTTATTCATAAATACATTAATTTTCTTTTTTGGAATATTTTGAGGAATTTTCATAGTAAAAAAAGCAACCTCATCTGTAAGTCGGCTAGAATCTAAAATGATTTTTTCGGCACCATCAAATTTAAAATGAGATGATTGCAAACCCTTTCCTTTCAGCCTAACTTCAATGGTTTCGCCTGGTGAAACTGCCAAATTATTAGTCCAATCTTCGCCTTCGTGCATAATATTCATTTCATCTAATCGTGGTTTTTCTGTTATATTAAAGTTGCTCATAAACCTTGTTTTGTCGCCATCTTTGATATATAAATAGCTATCGTTGATGCTATGAACCGAAAATGTACGTATTCTACACAATATTTTATTGTTATTTCCAATTTGTGATTGCGTAAAAATCTCGGCAATTAAATTTCCTCCGTTTTCGGCTTGATCTTCAATTCGATAAGTTTTTCGTAATAAAAGATTTTTATTATATTCAAATTGAATTTCGGAACTTGCCTTGAAATCAGGATTAAAAAACACAAAACCCTCTACTGGATTTAGGTAATCAATTCGGTTGGGTTTTGCTTGAAATCCAATTTTAAAAGAAGGTAAATCATACGAAATTTCGTTATTTTGATTGATAAATGGTTTAATAGTTTTGAGCCGAATGGTAAATTTTTTATTTCCTATTGATTTAGATTTTAATTTTATTTTTAAGGTATTTAAAGAAGGACTTATAGAAATATCATCTTCCTTAGAATCCGAAAAATCTGAATTATAACGAATATTATATGGGTCTGAACAAGGAATTTCTATGGTTTTTTCTTCATCTACGAATACATCTATATTTTCTTCAACTTGAGAAATATAGGTTTCTTGGTAAGAATATAATTTAATTTGATAGTTTATATTTTTTCCATTTGTTAATTTTAATGATAAAATCAAACCTATGTTTTTTCCATTCTCAAGATCAGAAAATTTTATTTTTCCACTAAAAACATTGCCTTCAAAAGCACGGACTGAGTCAATTAAAACATAATCAGTTGTTGAAATAATTTCAATTTTTTCTATTAAAGACTCTGAATTTGGACGAAAAATAATTTCTGCTACTCCTTGATTTTGAGTGCTTTTAAAAAATAAATATTTTTCTAATTGATAAAGATGCGTATTTTTAGCTAAAGTAAAGACCGAGGTGTCAATTTTCAACTCAAAATTTTCAAAATAAATGTCTTTTGGTTGGGCTTGAACTATTTTTACAATTAAAAAAACTACAAATAGGAATTTAATTTTTTTCATTTTTTACTTTTTTTTCAAAGTCATTTTCAAAGGTATTTTTTTTTGTAGTAAAATCAAATTTATAAAACTAAATAGTTCAAATTTAATGAATTGTTTCATAAATTCGGTTTTGTTGATTACTTTTTGATTTAAAACCTCAATTTTAAAGAATAATTGTTAAATTACATGTCAATAGAAAAATTATATCAAATATTTTTAAAATCCACAGGAATTTCGACCGACACACGCACAGTTAAGGCGGGAAATTTATTTTTTGCTTTAAAAGGACCTAATTTTAATGGTAATTTATATGCTGAAAAAGCCCTTGAAAGTGGTGCTTCTTATGTTGTTATTGACGAAGAAAAATACAATATTTCAGATAAATATATTTTAGTGAATAATGGTTTAGAAACTTTGCAACTTTTAGCAAATTATCATAGAAAACAATTAAAAATACCATTTTTTGCCATTACTGGTTCTAATGGAAAAACAACCACCAAAGAGCTTTTATTTTCTGTTTTATCAAAAAAGTACAAAACATTTGCTACAAAAGGAAATCTAAATAATCATATTGGCGTTCCGCTTTCTATTTTATCTATTTCAAATATAATTGAAATAGCAATTATTGAAATGGGTGCAAATCATGTTGGCGAATTAGCGGATTTATGTAGGATTTGCGAACCAACACACGGTATGATTACAAATATTGGTCTTGATCATTTGGAAGGTTATGGTAGTATTGAAGGTGTAGCTCAAGGCAATAGCGAATTATATTATTGGTTGCTTAAAAATAATGGAATTGTGTTTGTAAATGCAAAAGACGAATGGTTGATGCGAATGGCTAATCGGTTTGATAAACCAATTTTATATAATTCAATTTATAATAAAATTACTTCAATAAAGAATACAAACGGTCTTTTTTTAGAAATAAAAACTAACGATATTATTACCAAAACAAATCTAACAGGAGATTATAATTTAGATAATATTAATGTAGCAACTTCCGTTGGATTTTATTTTGGAGTTTCTTTAACCGAAAGTTTAGAAGCTATTTCTTGTTATCAACCATCTAATAATCGTTCGCAAGTAATAAAAAAAGGCTCTAATGAAATAATTTTGGATTGTTATAACGCCAATCCGAGTTCTATGATGGTTTCGCTTGAAAGTTTTTCAAAGATAAATACAAAAAATAAAATAGTTTTTTTGGGCGATATGTATGAGCTTGGCGAATATGCAGAAAAGGAGCATTTAAGCCTTATTCAATTTTTAGAAATTTTAAGAATTGAAAAAGTTTACTTTTTTGGTTCAGAATTTTATAAACATAAACTTAGGTTTCCTGCTTATCATTTTTTTGAAAATAGAACTGAAATTTCATCTTTAAAATTAGAAAATCATACCATTTTAATAAAAGGTTCAAGAGGCATGACAATGGAAAAATTAGTTGAAATATTTTAGATTTCAAATATTTTGTGCTTTTTAGTAATTATTTATCATAAAAGCTATCTATTTTTTAGTAAAAAGTAGTATTCTTGTATCCTGAAATAAATTTTTGACGTAGTAACTTCATGGAAACACAATTTATTGTATTAAGAGTTTTACTTTACACAAGTTTAGGAGTTTTGGCTTATTTAATAGGCTCAATCCCTACTGCGGTTTGGTATGGCAAAGCTTTTCATGATGTAGATGTTCGCACAATGGGCAGCATGAATGCAGGAGCAACCAATACTTTTAGAGTTTTGGGACCAAAAGCTGGTTCTTTTGTGTTTTTAATTGATGTTTTTAAAGGTTGGACTGCCACTACTTTAGCCAATATTTTATACTTAGATGATGTAATTTGGTCGTATCATGTAGCGGAATTTAAAATTATTTTTGGAACTTTAGCAGTTATTGGGCATATATATCCTGTTTTTGGAAATTTTAAAGGCGGAAAAGGTGTAGCTACTTCCTTAGGTTTGGGTTTGTGTATGTTTCCAGCGGTTGCATTGGTTTGTTTAGTATTATTTTTTGTTATTTTAGCAATTTCTCATTATGTTTCTTTAGGTTCGATTATTTCAACTTTGGCATTTCCTTTGCTCATGTTTACGCAAGAATTTAAACCAGACGACCCCTTATTGATTGGATTTGGGTTTTTTGCTTTTGCTTTAGTAATTTATACGCATCGAAAAAATATTAAAAGATTAATTGATGGAAACGAAAATAAAATATATTTAATTCCTCAAAAAAAGACTGATTAATTAGGGTCTCCTGAAAAACTAAAATACTGAATTATCTTTGAAATCTTGCTCAAAAACGCTTTTTTTTTATTTTTGAATATATGATATGTACGGTTTTTGTAAAGGCAAACGCATTTAAAAATAAAAGAAGTATTATTTTTATTTTATTCTATAAATATTATTTAATTTATACTTTCTGAATAAGTTCCTTCCCTTGGATTCTGCATAATCAGAGCATAAATTGGATTTAGTGTGGGGTTTATTTATTTAATTAATAGTTTTAAATCCAAGCACTTAGGTTAATACTTTTCACTTATTTTTCTAACTCAAAAACTTGTTTTAAAACCAAAATATCATTTTCAGAAAGGATTAAATTACGCCTTTCATATACTTTTTTAGCCACTTCAATAGCTTTTTCAAATGTATAAATTTCCATTCCTTCTGAGCCGCCCCAAGAAAATGAAGGAATATGTTTGGGTGGAAAATGACTTCCAAAAATATTGGCAGAAACGCCAACAACAGTGCCTGTGTTGAACATAGTATTGATGCCACATTTGGAGTGATCCCCCATCATTAATCCGCAAAAAGTTAATCTTGTATCTTCAAAAATCCTTGTTTTATAATCGAATAACGACACATTTGAGTAATTATTTTTTAAATTTGAAGTATTTGTATCTGCACCCAAATTGCACCATTCGCCAATCACTGAGTTTCCTAAAAATCCATCATGAGCTTTGTTAGAATACCCAAAAATGACTGAATTACTCACTTCTCCGCCTACTTTTGAATAAGGTCCAATCGTTACATCGCCTCTCATTTTGCTCCCCATATTGGTTGTGCTTCCTTCGCAAAGTGCAAAAGAGCCTCTAATTAAAGAACCTTCTTGAACTTCGGTGTTTTTACCAATATAAATCGGACCAGTATTGGCATTTAAAACCGAGGCATAAATCTTTGCACTTTCTTCTACAAAAATATTTTCACTGTTATAGCATTTTGTAAATGAATCGTTTACACCATAATTTTTAAAGTTTTTTCTAATATATTCAAAATCTGATTGTATTTCAGAGCTATTCAATTGAAAAATATGCCATTTTTTAGATATTTTATTAAAAGTAAACGAAATTTCTATTTTATTCTTAAAATTAGATTCTTGTAATTGTTCTATTTCTAATTTTTCTGAAGATTTAACTGCAATTATTACATTTTGAAAAACCAAACATTCATTTTCTTTTAATTGCGAAATAATATGTATCAAATCTAAGTTTGGCAAAACACTTCCGTTGATATAAAAATTATTGTTTTCATACACTGTTTTAAAAATTTTTGAAAGATATTTTTCAAAAGTTAAGTAAGAAACTTGCGATTGTTTAAAATAATTTTTCCATTTTTCAGAAATTGTAAAAATACCACATCTAATTTCTGAAACGGGTCTAGTAAAAGTAAAAGGCTGTAAAGAAATTGAAACTAATTTCTCGTCAAAAAGAATAATATTCATTAAAATATCTTATTTATTGTAGTTTTAAAAAAAGGCACAAATAATGTATAATTATTTGCTTAAAGTTGGCGAAATAGACTCAGAATTAGACACACTTATCACATCTAAACTTTGTTCAACTTCTTTCAATATATCTTCTTCTTTGCCAAATAGGTATAAATTCAACTTATTTCTTACTTCAATGGCACTTAAATTATAGTATAATTTTCCATCTCTAGCAATAGAAATTTCGCCTGTTTCTTCCGAAACAACCAAAACAATAGATTCTGTCATTTCAGTAATACCTATGGCAGCTCGGTGTCTTAATCCCAAAAAAGCAGGCAAATCCGGATTATCACTTATGGGCAAAATACATCTTGCCGCTTTTATTCTATTATTTACAATTATTACAGCTCCATCGTGCAAAGGGCTGAATTTATTAAAAATAGATAGAAATAATCTTTTAGAAATATAGGCTTCAATGTCATCTCCAGTATCAGTATAAAGCCTCATTTGCGATTCTTTTGCAATCACAATTAAAGCTCCAGTATTAGTTCCACCCAAAATTTTTGCCGCTTCTATCAAAGGCGAAATATCTAAATTTTCGGTGTCGTTGGATTTTGAAAAAACAAATTTTTGTAATAAATTCTTATTTTTTACAGAAGCAGTCTTAACCGAAATAAGTAAAAATTTACGAATTTCTTGCTGAAAAATAATAATGATTGCAATAAATGCAATACCCATTACATTGCCTAAAATGGTGGAAATAAGCTCCATTTTAGCCGCTTTCACAATTAAATAAAAAAAGTAAATTCCTAAAAATCCGACAAAAATTTTCAGGGCAACACTTCCTTTTAAAAGTTTATAGAGTCTATAAATTAAAAATGCAACAATACATATATCTAAAATATCTATCCACTTAACATCTAAAAATCCTATTTTAAATAACGATTCCAAATTTTATTTACTTTTATTTAATTCATTAAATAATTTAACGGTTTCAACGGCTTCTTTTACATCGTGAACCCTCAAAATATCAGCTCCATTTTGCAAAGCAACCATATTTAAAGCCGTTGTACCGTTCAAACTTTCGTTTGCAGAAATCCCTAAAGTGTTGTAAATCATAGACTTACGAGATATTCCCACTAAGAGAATTTTATTTAAGTTTTTAAAGTACGCTAAATTTTTGAGAATATGAAAATTTTGTTCACTTTTTTTTGCAAATCCAAAACCTACATCCAAAATATAGTCATTAATTCCTAAATCATGGGCATAGGAAATTTTATGACTAAAATAATGATACATTTCTATCAAAATATCCTCATAATGTGTATTTTTTTGCATATTTTGAGGATTTCCTTTCATGTGCATTCCTATGTATGGCACTTTTGATTGAGCAACTAAAGGCAACATTTTTGAGTCTAGTTCGCCAGCGCTTATGTCATTTATCATACATGCACCTTGGGAAAGTGCAATTTGTGCAACTTCACTTCGGTAAGTATCTATAGAAATATAAGATGCAGGAAAATATTTTTTTATTACTTTTATAGCAAAACTTATTCTTGAAATTTCTAATTCTAAGGGAGTTTCTTCGATATTAGGTTTTGAACTTGCTCCACCAACATCAATAATCGAAGCCTCTTCTTCCAACATTTTTTCAACTTGATTGATAATAGATTTTTCATCTGTAAATTTTCCACCATCATAAAAACTATTTGGCGTACAGTTCAAAATTCCCATGACAATGGGCTTAGATAAATCTATTATTTTTCCTTCTAAACAAATGCTTTTCATGTATTAATATAAATTTTTTAAAAAGATTAATTTAAAATTTATAATTTAAATTATTACTAAAAAGAAATTTTTATTTAATATTTTATTTAACAAAATAATTTATAAAAAAGAATTCATAACTTAATTAATAATTATAAAATGTATTTTCCATTTCTATATTCTTTAATTTGAATGTGCTTAGCAAAAACAATTGGTTTATAAATTGATTTTTTTAAAAGTACTCTCAAACATTCTTGCACACCTTCAATAATTGAAGGGTGCGGATGAATCATTTCAGCCAAAGTTTCAATCCCTTTATCAAACTCCATCAATAAAGCAACAGCTTGAATGGCACTTGAGGCGTGTTCGCCTAAGGCTCGCATACCTAAAACCCGCATTTCGGCATCATCTGTAACTAATATTTTGAAAAAACCTTGAGTATTTCGCATCGCTATTGCCCTCGAAATGGCATCATATTGAACGGTAGCAACCCTAAAATTTAATCCTTTTGCCATTGCTTGCGTTTCATTTAATCCAACCGATGCCGTTTCAGGATTCAAAAACATAATGGTTGAAATATTATCATACCTCAGTTTTTTGATTTCATTATTATACATAATTTCCACTGCATGCCTTCCCTCTAACTCACCTACGTTTACAAGGGCAATATCGGCTGTTAAATCGCCAACGGCATAAATATTTGAAATACTCGTTTTTGTATTGTCATCTTCTATAAAACCACGTTTATTAAGAACTATACCCACATTTTCTAATCCTAAAGTTTCAATATTTGGTACTCTTCCTACTGAAATTAGAGCTTTTTCAACTTCAAATATTTCACAATGATTATCAGGAAAACAAAGTTCATAATGCACTTTTCCTCCAACCACTTTCATGCTTTTTAATTCAGCATTTTTATGAATTGTAATGCCATTTTTTTTGAAATTTTCTTCCAAAACAGCCGAAATATCGGTGTCTTCAAAAGGTAATATTCTATCATCTTTTGAAATTAAATGAACCCTAGTTTTGCCAAAATTACTAAACATAGCTGCATATTCGCAACCAATCACACCAGCTCCAAGGATAACTAAACTTTCAGGAAATTCTTCAAAATTATTGATTCCATCGCTTGTAACAATTATTTTTTCATCAATCGCAATGTTATTCAAATAGCGAGGACGGCTACCTGTTGCCAAAATAATATTATTCGAAAGTATTACTTCATTTATTCCATTTGCCATTGAAATCAAAACTTCATTTTGATTTTTTAAACTCGCAGAACCCTCAACAAATTTTAATTTACTGTAATTAATATGCTTTTCTAATTGCAAAACGTGATTAAGCATTTGGTTGCTTCGTTCCATTTCGGCTTCTCTGACTTCTTTTATTATGGCTTTATAGCTAGGCACTTCAAAGCTTGTTCCAAACTTTTCGGATTGATTTTTTTCGGATAAAATATCATGTGAAATTTCCCACATTGTTTTGGATGCTAGTGCTCCGTTAAAAACGCCTGCACCGCCCAATTTATATTTTTCTATTAAAATTGTGCTTTTTCCAAAGTCAAGTGCACGCATGGCAGCTGCATATCCCGAAGGTCCACCGCCAATCACACAAACATCATATTTATTCATAAAATTATTAATTTCAAGCAAAATATAGAAAAGGATTTATTTTACTATCATTACTTTGAAAAAAAGTGTAAAATATTTCTTATTGAAAAAATAATATCTTGAAATAAATTAAATTATAATATAATTTTTATTACTATTATAATTATAGTAAAAGTAATAATTTATAACTATTAACTTGTGAATAAATAACTTAAAACTTATTTATTCATAAATCATAAATCATAAATCATAAATCATAAAGATTTTGCAATATACTCAGCAATATCCAAAACCTTAATATCTTGTTCTTTGGCTTTATTTTTAATGCCATCGCTCATCATAACCATACAAAATGGACATGCTGTTGCTACATAATTGGCACCAGTTCCAATAGCTTCTTCAATGCGTTCGATATTTATATCTTTAGTTCCTTTTTCGGGTTCTTTAAACATTTGACCGCCACCAGCTCCGCAACACAAACCAGTGCGTTTACTGCGTTTCATCTCTACTAAATCGGCATCAAGTTGAGCCAAAACCGAACGTGGTGCTTCATAAATATCGTTCGACCTTCCTAAATAGCATGAATCATGATAGGTGATTTTCTTGCCAATAAATTCGTGCGAATCAGTAAGTTTTATCTTTCCTTCATTGATTAATAGATTGATTAGTTCAGAATGATGGATAACATCGTAATTTCCACCCAAAGCGGGATATTCGTTTTTGATTGTATTGAAACAATGCGGACAAGCTGTAACAATTTTTTTGATTTGATAGCTATTCAAAACTTGAATATTTTGAACTGCCTGCATTTGAAAAAGAAATTCGTTGCCCGACCTTCTGGCTGGGTCGCCTGTGCAAGATTCTTCAGTTCCTAAAACCGCATAATTTATATGTAAATGGTTGAGAATTTTAATAATTGAAAGTGTAACTTTCTTATATCTTTCATCAAAAGAACCTGCACAGCCAACCCAAAATAAAATGTCAGGATGCTTGCCTTGAGCAACCAAATCAGAAACTAACGGTACATTTGCCATTTTTAAAGTTTTTATTATATTTGTTTTACCCAAAATAATAAAAAAAGTTTTAATTGAACACATATATAATGTCTATAAAATTATAATGTCTAAAAAAAATATCATTAAATGAAATTTGAAAAAAATATAAAATTGTAGGTCTTATTATAAATAATTTTGTTGTTGTTTTAATTAAAAGAGTTAAAATTGCAAAAAATAAAAGGAATTAAAAAATCAAAATGCAATTTTTAAATAAAATATTTGATACCTATCAAAAAAAATTAATCTTTTTATCAATCAGCATAATTTTTATTATTGCATTGCTCGAAGGATTTTTTGGAACGTCAATAATTAATAGTTTTTCTTATTATCTAGTTGCTTTTTTTACTGTGTTATCCTATTTTACACATAAATTAGTGATGAAAGGGTTCTCAAAAACACCTTTAGACGCACAAAACTATTTTATGTTATCGAGTAGTATGAAAATTGTTATTTCGGCAATAGTTTTATTTTCTTACTTTTATTTTATTAAAATTAATACCAAATCTTATCTATTGATATTTTTTATTTTATATTTTATCTACTCTTTTTTTGAAATTAAAACCTTATTACTAAGTTTGCATCCAAATTCTAAAGTCGAGACTATCGAGAATGAAAAAAACAGTTAAAAATTTACTTATTAAATTCTTGAGTTTGGCCTTTTTGGTTGGATTTCAAGCCTTTGCTACAGAGGAAGCAGAAAATTTGGGTGAGGAGAAAAAATTTAATGCTGCCGAAATGATTAAACACCATATTTCTGATGCTTATGACTGGCATTTCTTTGGTGAAGGTCATCAATCCGTTTCAATTCCTTTACCTGTAATATTATATTCTTCAACCAAAGGTTTACAATTATTTTCTTCTGCCAATTTTCATCACGGAACAGAATCTTATAATGGATATAAATTAGAACATAATCATATATTGTCCGAAGACAAAAATGAAAAAATTTACGATATTTCAATTACTAAAAATGTAGCATCCATGATGATTGCATCTTTTATAATTCTATTTATATTCCTATCAATTTCTTCATCTTACAAAAAAAATATTGGAAAAGCACCTAAAGGAATGCAATCGGTTTTTGAACCTTTGATAACCTTTGTAAGAGACGAAATTGCTGAACCAAATATTGGTCCAAGATATGCAAAGTATCTTCCGTTTTTATTAACAGCCTTCTTCTTTATTTGGGTAAATAATTTATTGGGCTTAATGCCTTCTGGAGCAAATACTTCAGGTAATATAGCTTTTACAATGACTTTAGCAGTTATCACACTTTTAGTTACCGTTTTTTCAGGAAATAAAGAATATTGGGCACATATATTTTGGACACCTGGAGTTCCGTTGCCTTTAAGAATAATCATGTTACCAGTTGAATTAATTGGTATAGTTACTAAGCCTTTTGCTTTAATGATTCGTTTGTTTGCAAATATTACAGCAGGACATATTATTATATTAAGTATTTTAAGTTTTATTTTTATATTTAAAAGTTTTGCAGTGGCTGGAGTTTCCATTCCTTTTGCAGTAGTTATGATGTTGATGGAAGTATTTGTAGCGGCACTTCAAGCCTATATATTTACTTTGTTATCTGCTTTATTTATCGGTCAAGCGGTTGCCGAACATGAACATCATGACGACAATCATTAATTCTATTATTTAACAATTTGTATAACTAAATTCAATTCAATCAAATGTCATTATTTAACGTATTATTAGAAGTTTCGGGTAACTTTGGTACATTAGGAGCAGGTATCGGTGCAGGTTTAGCCGTAGTAGGAGCAGGTATGGGTATCGGTCGTATTGGTGGTTCAGCAATGGAAGCAATGGCTCGCCAACCAGAAGTATCTGGAAAAGTTCAAACAGGTATGCTTATTGCTTCTGCCCTTATTGAAGGTGCAACGCTATTTGCTATTGCCGTTTGTTTTCTTATCGCAGGATAATTAACGAATTGATTATTAGCGTTTGTCTTTGATATTTCAAGGGCAAACGCTCATTTTCGTATATCTTTAATTTTGTTTTAACATCTTTTAAATACATCAACCGATGGAATTAATAACCCCTAGTATAGGATTACTTTTTTGGTCACTTATTATATTTGTGATTCTTTTATTCATATTAACAAAATTTGCTTGGAAGCCCATTGTTGGTGCACTAGAAGAGCGTGAAAAATTTATTTCTGATGCTTTGGATCAAGCCAATAAAGCAAAAGAAGAAATGTCTAAATTAAAATCTGAAAACGAAGCTTTGCTTATGCAAGCTCGCCAGGAAAGAGATAAGATATTAAAAGATGCTCAAACGGTTGCGGCTGCAACGATTGCTGAGGCAAAAGATAAAGCTCAAATTGAAGCAGATAAAATGGTGGCGAATGCTCGTATGCAAATTACAAACGAGAAAAATAATGCCATTACTGAACTTAAAAATTTAGTAGCTACTACTTCTGTTCAAATTGCTGAGCAAATAGTGAAGAAAAATTTATCATCTGATTCTTCTCAAAAAGAATTAATTGATACTTATTTAAAAGAATCAAAATTTAATTAATTATAAAATTTTTAAAAATGATTAATTATAGAGTTTCATCTGCTTACGCAAAATCATTGTTGGAATTAGCTCAAGAAAAAAATGTTTTGGGCGATGTTTATAATGATATGGTTTTGATTTCAAATACCTTTCAAAATAGTTTTGAACTAAGAAAAGTATCTGAAAGTCCGATTATAGGTAGTTTAAAAAAAGCTGAAATATTCAAACAAATATTTCAAAATAAAATAAATATTTTAACAACAAATTTTATAACTATAATTTCAATTAAAGGCAGAGAATCCGCTCTTTTTGGAATTGCGAAAGAATTTGTATTAAAATACAAAAGTATGAATGGAATTCAACCTGCAACCGTAACTACGGCAGTTGCTATTGATAGCATTTTAGAGCAACAAATTAGTAGTTTCCTTTCAAAAATATCTGATAAAAAGTTAGAAATTACTTCAAAAGTAAATACTTCTATTATTGGAGGATTTATAGTTAGCACAGGAGGTTTGCAATACGATGCGTCTGTGAAATCAAAATTAAGCAAATTCAAGAATCAATTTACAAGTAATCCATATATATCAAAAATATAAATCATGGTATCAGAAATAAGACCCGATGAAATTTCGGCAATTTTAAGACAACAACTTTCTGGAGCAAAAACAGAAGCCGAGTTAGAAGAAGTAGGTACAGTGTTGAGCATCGGTGATGGTGTTGCTCGTGTGTATGGACTTACACAAGTACAGTCTGGAGAGTTAATTGAGTTTCAAAATGGAACAAGAGGAATTACATTAAACTTGGAGGAGGATAATGTGGGAGCCGTTCTTTTAGGAAATTCTGCTGGTATTAAAGAAGGTGATTCTGTAAAAAGAACCAAACAAATTGCTTCTGTGCAAGTAGGAGAGGGTTTGTTAGGTAGAGTTATAGATACTTTAGGAAATCCGATTGATGGAAAAGGTCCTGTTCAAGGCGAATTATTTGAAATGCCTATCGAAAGACGTGCACCTGGTGTAATTTTCCGTCAGCCAGTTACAGAACCATTACAAACAGGTATAAAAGCGATTGATGCTATGATTCCTATCGGTCGTGGTCAGCGTGAGCTTGTAATTGGAGATCGTCAAACGGGCAAAACTGCCGTTGTTATCGATACGATTATCAACCAAAAAGAATTTTATGATAAAGGAAAACCTGTTTATTGTATCTATGTAGCCATAGGTCAAAAAGCATCTACTGTTGCTGGAATTGTTGCAGCTTTAGAAAAAGCAGGTGCTATGAAATATACAGTAATTGTAGCTGCAAGTGCTTCAGATCCTGCACCTATGCAGTTTTATGCTCCATTTACAGGTGCAGCTGTGGGCGAGTTTTTTAGAGATACTGGTCGTCCTGCTTTGTGTGTATATGACGATTTATCAAAACAAGCGGTTGCTTATCGTGAAGTTTCTTTGCTTTTAAGAAGACCACCAGGACGTGAGGCTTATCCTGGAGACGTGTTTTATTTACATTCACGCTTACTAGAACGAGCTGCAAAAATCAATTCTCAGGATGCTATTGCTCAAAAAATGAACGATTTACCTCCATCTATCAATCATTTGGTAAAAGGTGGTGGTTCTTTAACAGCACTTCCAATTATTGAAACACAAGCGGGTGACGTTTCGGCATATATTCCAACCAATGTAATTTCGATTACGGATGGTCAAATATTTTTGGAAACTAACTTGTTCCTTTCTGGTATTCGTCCAGCTATTAACGTAGGTATTTCGGTATCTCGTGTGGGTGGAAATGCTCAAATAAAATCAATGAAAAAAGTGGCTGGTACTTTAAAATTGGATCAAGCACAATTTAGAGAACTTGAAGCTTTTGCTAAATTTGGTTCAGATTTAGATGCTGCAACCAAATTAATTATTGAAAGAGGAAAAAGAAACTTAGAAATGTTGAAACAACCACAATTTTCGCCTGTTTCGGTTGAAAATCAAGTGGCAATGATATATATTTCTACGAATGGTTTTATGGATAAATTACCTGTAAATAAGGTAAAAGCGTTTGAAGCTGAATTTTACAAAGTAATGAATGCTTCACACAGAGCCACTTTAGATGCATTGAAATCTGGAAAATTAGATGACACAGTTACAGATGTATTAAAACAAACTGCCAAGGATTTAGTAAAATCAATGATATAATTTTTAATTGTGAATGATTAATAGAAATTAATCATTCACAATTGACCATTAATAATTAAAAAAAGATGCCAAGTTTAAAAGAAGTCAGAAGTAGAATACGTTCAGTACAAAGCACACAACAAATTACTAAAGCCATGAAAATGGTGGCAGCAGCTAAGTTGCGTAAAGCTCAAGAAGCAACTATTCAGTTGCGTCCTTATTCGAGCAAATTGAATGAAGTTTTGTCTAATTTGACAACTAATGAAGAAATTTTGGCTGAAAATCCTTATACAAAAGTAAGAGAAGTTAAAAATGTATTATTGGTGGTCCTAACCTCAGATAGAGGACTTTGCGGACCTTTCAATACAAACATAATGAAAGCTACTAATGCTTTAATTACTGAAAAATATGATGATATCAATAAATCAGGAAATTTAGATTTACTTTGCGTAGGAAGAAAAAGTAATGAATATTATGCCAAAAGAAATGCAAACATAAATTCAGATTTTGCAACTTTATTACAAAAAATGACTTTCGATACCGTAAAAGTTGCGGCAGAAACTGTTATGGCTCAGTTTGTAAGTGGCAAATACGATGTGGTTGAAATTATATTCAATGAATTTAAAAATGTGGCAACACAAATCGTTCGTACCGAACAATTTTTACCTGTTGTGCCACAAGTAAGTACTGAAAAAAAAGTAAGTACAGATTATATTTTTGAACCTTCCGTTGATTTTATTGTAAATGACTTAGTGCCTAAATCGTTGAAAATAAAGTTTTATAAATCACTTTTAGAATCTAATGCTTCCGAACATGGAGCAAGGATGAGTGCTATGGATAAAGCCACCGAAAACGCTGGAGAAATGTTGAAAGACCTTAAAGTTACTTACAACCGTTCTCGTCAAGCCTCTATTACCAAAGAGATTTTGGAAATTGTGGGCGGAGCTGAAGCTTTGGCTGCAAAATAGGAAGTATGTTAAAGAAATTAGTAACTTTTTTAGTTTTAATTTTTGTGGTTTTTTCCCACGCTCAAATAAAAAAAGAAAGAATTTTTGTAGGTGGTCAGTTTCAAATTCAAAATAAATTCAATGTAAGAGAATCAAAAATTTACCTCAATTTAATACCTTCTATTGGATTTATGCTATCAAACAGAGTAGGAATTCAATTAAATTTAAGTTATTCTAATGCCGATTATAATTCTGAAAGATATTACTCGAGCTATTCAAATAATTTTTATAGAACATTTTCAGGAAGTTTATCCATACCTATCTTTTTTCCATTTTCCGATAAATTCTATTTTTATTTTGCTCCAAGCATTGGACTTATAAATTCAAATGAATATAGCCGAAATTTTTATAACAATGGAAATTCTTTTAGAGACTATAATACAGTTTTTGCATCAAGAATCACACCTGGATTGGTTTATTTTCCTCACCCCAAAGTAAGTGTAAATTTTGCTTTAGGTGGTATCATGTCTTTTGATTATAGTTTTAGATATACGTATGGTTTGATAGAAATATTGAATTTATCTTCGAGCATGCCCACATTAGGAGTTAGTATTTGGTTTGGAAAAGTTGAATAAGTATAAAATGAAAAAGTTTTTTGGATCTATTTTAATATTGATTGCATTAAGTTCAAGTGCACAGTTAAAAGCGGGTAGAATTTTCGCTGGTGGTAATTTTGGTATTGGTAAAATTTCAGTTGGTGGTGATTACTTAGCTAATCAACCCAAATTTCATTATAAAATTAACCCTTATATTGGCGTTATGATAACAAAAAGAGTTGGAATTCAGCTAAATCTTGAAACTTCAAATGTTCCATTTTATCAAAATGAAAGAAGTTTATATGGCAAAGTTTCCAATAAAAACTATATTTTGGGTTTATCAGTTCCGATTTTTATTCCCCTTTCAGAGAAATTTTATTTTTATGCTTCACCTTATTTTTCTGTGATTTTAAATAACTTTGAAAGAGATACCAGATATTTTGATTATATACGATTTGATCCAATGACTTACAATGATTATTACCAAAATGAAATGTTTCTTGAAAAAAATATTTCAATAGGAATAACACCTGGCTTTTTATATTTTCCGCACAAAAGAGTAGGCATAAATTTTGGTTTAGGTAACTTTTTAAGTCTATTGTATAATCTAGAAACTAAATCAGGTCAGTTTGATGTGATTAATCTTTCTACAAACGGTCCAACTTTGGGCATCAATTTTTGGTTTGGAAAAGTGGAATAGAATCTATTTTAGTTTAACTTGTTTATTTTTAGAAAAAAAATCTTAATTTTATTTTAAAATAAATCAACTTAAAATAAAAACCATGTTTTTCATACTTTCTAAAATCTTAAGATCGTTACTTTATCCAACTACTTGGATTTTTATATTGTTGTTTTTTCAGTTAATTTTATCAAATCCTAAAATTAAGAAAAAAATCACTATTATTACATTTATAATGTTCTTTTTAGTAAGTAATGGGTTTATTATCACAAAAATAATATCTTGGTATGAAACTCCTTTAACTCCAATTAATCAGGTGCAAACACACGAAATTGGCATTATTTTGGGAGGTGCATCAAGAATTGTTGAAAGCGACACTAACCGACTTTTTTTAGGTCCATCAGGCGATAGAATAGTGCAAGCTATACAATTATATAAATTAGGAAAGATAAAAAAAATATTATTTTCAGGTGGTGCGGGAAACCTTACTGGTGAAAAAATTCCAGAGTCTGTGATGGTAAGAAAATATTTTTTGCAAATCGGAATACCAGAAAAAGATTTAATTTTTGAAGATAAATCAAGAAATACGTATGAAAATGCAGTTTTTACAAAAAATATTTTATCAAATAATTTCACTCCAAATTTACCTTATTTGTTAATTACTAGTTCTTTGCACATGCCCAGAAGTGTTGCTATTTTTAAAAAACAAGGTTTTTTAATTACCCCTTTCAGCATTGATCAACTTTATGACCCTGCGTACAGAGAAATTGATTTTTATTTTGCTCCAAAAACTGAATCTATACAAATGTTAGAAAATTTATTGCATGAAATTATTGGATATATTACCTATTTTTTGATGGGCTATTGTTAGATTTTTTTTAAAATACTGATTAATATTTATACTTAAATAGTTAATAATGTTACAAAAATCTTTTACAAATAACTTAATTGAAGTGGGCGTTGATGAAGTGGGCAGAGGCTGTTTGGCAGGACCAGTTGTAGCGGCTGCTGTTATTCTTCCAAAAGATTTTTTTCATTCTAAACTTACCGATAGTAAACAACTTTCGGCTAAAGAAAGAGAAAAAATAAAAATTGATATTGAAAATAATGCTTTACAATTTGCCATTTCGGAGGTTTCAGCACCCAAAATAGATGAAATAAATATATTACAAGCCAGTTTTTTGGCTATGCACCAAGCCTTAGATAAATTAACACTAACTCCAGAATTAATTTTGGTGGATGGCAACAGATTTGTGCCTTATAAATTTATAAATCATCAATGTATTGTGAAAGGGGATTCAAAGTTTTTTTCTATTGCAGCCGCATCCGTTTTAGCAAAATGTTACAGAGATAATTTAATGACTAATTTATCTTATTCTTACCCTAAATATGCTTGGCAAAAAAATATGGGTTATCCAACTTTAGCTCATCGAAAAGCCATTAAAGAATTTGGAATTACACCCTGGCATAGAGCATCATTTAGATTATTAAAAGAATAATTAAAATTTGATTGGAATTTTAATTTGCATAAATTTGTTCTAATTGAAAATCAAAATGATGGAAAATAAAACTAGAATATCATTATTTCAAGGAATGATGCATCAAAAATGTCCGCATTGCAGAAAAGGTAAAATGTTTGAATTTGCTACTTATAATGTATCAAAGTTTAGTAAAATGCACAACAAATGCCCAAATTGCGGTCAAGATTTTGTGGTTGAACCCGGATTTTACACAGGAGCCATGTATTTTAGTTATGCTTTTAATGTGGCAATTCTAGTTATTTTCGGTTTGGGATTTAATATTTTATTTAATCCTGATGTTTTAACTTTGACAGCATTAGTTATTGGTATTTCGTTTTTAGCTATGCCTTTAAATTTTAGATATTCACGAATTTTGATGATTTATTTATTTTCTGGAATTAAGTTTAAAGAAAATAATTAAAAGTTTTTACAAAAAAAATAGCTTTTACTATCAAAATTAATGTTTTTTGAAAAAATAATTTTTATAATCTCAACGATTTTTAAAATTTTACGTTATACATATTCTATAAAACTTAAAAATGAAAAATACAATTTATGGTTCGATATTAATCGGATGTTTGATAATGGTTTCGTGCAAAAAATCACCTACGGTTGATAAAAATTTAAACACTTGGACTTACGAAGTTGAATGTGTAAATACCGCCACCGAAGGTAATTATTTATTGAAAATATTTAGTTACAATAAAAATCAAAAGTTAGCCATCAACGAAGCCAAACGCAATGCAGTTCATTCCGTTATTTTCCGTGGATTTGCTTCAAATGCAAACTGTTATCAGCAAAGTCCTTTGGCTTCAAGTCCAGGCATTGAAGAGCAATACAAGGATTATTTTAGAGCTTTTTTTGCAGATGGAGGAAAATATTTAAAATTTGCAACCAATAGTAATGATGGTTCAATAGCACCAGAAGATAGATTAAAAGTAGGAAATCAATTTAAAATTGGTATTACTATTTCGGTTCAAAAAGATTTATTGCGACAAGAGTTAGAGCAAGCGGGAGTTATTAGAAAGCTCGATTCAGGTTTTTAATATTTAACATAATCATACTTTATTTATAATAATGAAAAAAAATAAAATTGTTTTAATTGCGGTTGTAAGTTGCTTGATAATTTCATGTGGAAGAAGAACATATGTTGGAACTTCAAAAAACATTACAGCTGGATTTTATGAGTACGAAGCAGAATGTTTAGGAACTGATTTGGATGGTTCTCAACAATTACGTTCTTACGGAGCTGGGGCAAACAGGGAAGATGCCAGAGAGCAAGCCAAAAAAAGTGCCGTTTATAATGTGCTTTTCAAAGGTACAAGACTTGGCAGAACAGGATGTGACGTTCGTCCTGTTGTTTTTAATATTAATACTTATGACGAAAAAAGAGATTTTTTCAATGAGTTTTTTAAAGATGGAGGAGCTTATAAAGCTTTTGTAACCAAAGAAGATACGCCAAGGCAAACCAAAAATAGATTAAAAGGTGAGGGTCGAGAAAAGGTTTTTGGAATGAGATTGACTGTTTTGGTTTCTGAACTGAGAAAAGAAATGAAATCAAAAGGCATTATTGAATAATTGTTAAACATATATATACACACAACATAAAATAAAATAAATGAAAAATAAAATTGTAATTGCTTTATCATTAGTAACATTTTTAACATTTGGTCAGGCAAAAAAGCCAACTTTGATGGTTGTTCCTAGTGATGCTTGGTGCAACAAAAACGGATTTATGGCAGAAGTTGAAAACCAAGGAATGAAAATGAAAATTCCTGATTACAGGCGTGCTTTATTGAATGATGAATTGCAAATGGTAATTGCCAAAATTAATACTTTAATGGCTGACAGAGGATTTCCGATGAAAGACTTGCAAGCCGGTATTAAGAGTTTGGATCAAGATAATGCAGAAGCAAGCATCAAAACTGGTAAATCTGGGTCGAGTATTACTGAAAGTCCGTTTGATAAACTCAAAAGATCAGCCAAAGCTGATATTATTGTGCAATTAACTTACAGTATTTCAACTACTGGTCCAAAAAAAACTGTAACTTTTAACTTACAAGGATTGGATTCTTACACTGATAAGCAAATTGCGGGAGCACAAGGTTCGGGAAAACCATCTTTTGCTACTGAAATTCCAGTTTTATTAGAAGAAGCCGTTCTTTCTCAATTAGATAGATTTAACGTACAATTACAAAAACATTTTGATGATATGTTTGCCAACGGACGTGAAATTACGATTAGAATACGCAAATTTGACTCTTGGGATAAAGATTTAGATGAGGAAATAAAAGGCGATATGACAATTTCTGAAGTTATTGAAGAATGGATGCGTAAAAATTCAGTAAAAGCAAGATTTACAACTTCGGATGCTACTGAAAATATGATGTTCTTCGAGCAAGTAAGAATTCCTGTATATGATGAAAAGGGTTCAGCTTCTGATGCTAGAGGATATGTTCGTAAACTTCAAAAATATTTGGCTGCCGAACCGCTTAAAATTTCAAGTAAATTAACCATGAAAGGTCTTGGGCAAGCGACTTTGATTTTGGGAGAAAAATAATTTTTTTTATAATTTATTTACAAAATCCATTTTCTGAAATTCAGAAAGTGGATTTTTTATTTAGCGGTTTTTTACAAATATTTTTTTAAAATTATTTGTATTGATTATAAATAATATTATATTTGCGAATTATTTATAATTAATCTAAATAAAAATAAGATGAGTAAAATTATTATAACAATAGGAATAGGGATAGGATTGATGGGTTGCAAACCAGAAAATTTACCAAAACCAGTTTTGCAAGATGTGAATCTGGGTTTGAAACAAAAAATTGTAGAAACTTACGCAATTATGGGTTTTACGATGTATTCAGACGCAGTAACCAAGGCAAAAGATTTAAAAAATGCCATAGACGCTTTCGTGCAAACACCTTCACAAAGTGGGTTAGAGAATTGTAAAATTGCTTGGCAAAACGCCAGGGTTCCGTATGCACACACCGAACCATTCAGATTTTATGGCGGACCTATTGATGCAGCCAACACAGGTCGAGAAACTTTTATTAATGCTTGGCCTTTGGATGAATCTTACATGGATTATGTAAGTTTAAACTCCGTAAGTGGCATTATAAACGATGCAATAGCTTATCCATCCATCACTGCATCGGCACTTTCGGACTTAAACCAATTAAACGGTGAAACAAATTTATGCACTGGTTATCATGCCATTGAATTTATGTTATGGGGTCAAGATTTGGATTTAACTGGTCCGGGAGCAAGACCGTTTACTGATTTTGTGGATGGTGGAACTGCTCAAAATCAAGGACGAAGACGTAGTTTTTTAGTGGCTGTTTCTCAATTATTAATCGATGATTTGCAAAGTGTGGCAGACCAATGGGATAAATCTAAACCCAATAATTATAGAGCAAGTTTTACAAATCCAACTCAATTAAAAGTTAGTTTAGCAAATATTTTGATAGGTTTAGGAAAATACAATAAAGGAGAAATGTCGGGGCAAAGAATTTATACTGCTTATTTTAACAATAGTGAAGAGGACGAACACGATTGCTTTAGTGATTATACAATGACTGATATTAGAAACTGGCAATCAGGATTAAAAGGTATTTATTACGGAACTTATACGCAAATAAACGGTTCTATGCTTAAAGGTTATAGTCTTTCGGATTTTCTTAAAAAGGAAAGTCCTGAAACCGATGTTAAAATCTCCTCAAAATTTGCTGCAACAGATGCCGTTTTGGCTACTATTACCACTACTTTTGATCAAGCTATAAAGCCAGCAAATCCTGATTTTCTTAAAATTTCAGATTTAATTAAAAACTTGCGTCAGCAAGCTGATTCCTACGCAGATATGCCTTTAAAGTTAGACGTTTTAAATGAATTTAATGGTTTAAATACGGAAGAATAATGAAGTTTTTGATTTATGTAATAGTAATAAATTGCTTGTTTATGGCTTGCCAAAAACAAGATAAACCAGCAGAAGTAAAACCTATTGAAATCATTCCTGAAGATAAATCTAGGCTTTCGGGCGGAGCAGCAACTTCAATAGATGCAACAGAAAATGCTTTTGGAAATCAAGTTGATAAAGCCAGTTATGAAGACCTTGACAAATTTGAAAACGGCAATTCTTTTTTCAGAATGAATTGGGTTACAGCAGGAGCTTCCACAACAGCAAGAGATGGTTTGGGACCCTTAATGAACGCTAATTCCTGTTCGGCTTGTCATCTATTGGATGGTAGGGGAAAGCCAACTATAGATGCAGGACTTTTATTAAGGCTCAGTGTAGATGGAACTTCTACGCACGGAGGACCAAAACCTGATTCAATTTATGGCGGTCAATTAAGCGTTTCAGCCATTCAAAATGTTTTAAAAGAAGGCGATGTTTCAATTAATTACACTGAAATTTCAGGTACATTTCCTGATGGTGAAACTTATTCTTTGCGTAAGCCAACATACACTATTTCTAATCTTAATTATGGAGCATTGGAACTTTCGAGCATGTTTTCGCCTCGTGTAGGACCGCAGGTTTATGGGCTTGGTTTATTAGAAATTATTCCCGAAAATGCTATAATTTTAAATGCTGATGAAAATGATGTAAATAACGATCAAATTTCAGGAAAAGCCAATTATGTGTGGGACAAAACAACAAATTCTACTCAAATTGGGCGTTTTGGATGGAAAGCAAACCAACCAAATTTGCACCAACAAACGGCAGATGCTTTTGTGGGCGATATGGGAATTACTTCAGCTTTAAATCCAGAAGAAAATTTAAGTGGAAAAACCCAAAAAACAAACTATGGTGCTTTATTGAATGGTGGAAATCCAGAAATATCGGACAAAACTTTGGCAGATGTTGTTTTTTATCAACGCTCATTGGCAGTGCCAGCCAGAAGAAATGTAAAAAACGAATCGGTAATAAAAGGTAAGAAAATTATGTCAGAAATTGGATGCACAAACTGCCATAAAGAAAGTTTTACAACAGGTTTTTCATCTATTCCCCAACTTTCAAACCAAACAATTTATCCTTACACAGATTTACTTTTGCATGATATGGGAAATGATTTGGCTGACAATAGACCCGATTTTTTGGCAAATGGCAACGAATGGAGAACGCCTCCATTATGGGGAATTGGTTTAATAAAAGTAGTAAATAAGCATACTTTTTTTATGCATGATGGCAGAGCTAGAAACATTGAAGAAGCCATTCTTTGGCACGGTGGAGAAGCTATAAACTCTAAAAATAAGTATAAAAATTTAAGTAAAGCTGATAGAAACAGTTTAATAACATTTTTAGAAAATTTGTAATAATTATTATAAAATGAATTAAAAATTTTATTTTACAAAGATATGATTATTGCTTTTCGATATGAAAATTGACTTTGATTTTGTAATTATTTATAAAAAATAACATTTATTTAAAATAATAAATCTATAAATTATTACAATTTAAAATTCTAATAATTTATTTAAAAAAGTATTTTCAAAATATTTTAAATTTCGGTTGTATAAATCAAAAAAAAGATAAAATTTGTATTCGTAAAGTTATATTTAAAATTAGAAAAATTATGAAACCTACATTATTGGTATTAGCCGCAGGTATGAGTAGCCGTTATGGCGGTGGTTTAAAACAGATTGATCCTATCGGTCCAACAGGAGAAATTATTATTGATTATTCTATCCACGATGCCATAAAAGCAGGATTTGGAAAAGTTGTTTTTGTGATTAGAAGAAGCATTGAGCAAACTTTTAAAGATGCTATTTCGAGTAAATACAAAGGAATTGAAGTTGTTTATGCGTTTCAAGAAATGGATATGCTGCCAAAAGGAATGGAAATGTCGGTTGAACACCGCTTGAAGCCTTGGGGAACTGCTCATGCTGTTTGGTGTGCGAGAGAAGTGATTCATGAACCTTTTGCTATCATCAATGCAGATGATTTTTATGGTTATTCAGCTTTTAAAAAAGTGGCAGATCATTTAATTGCCAATAAAGACGAAGAAACTTTTTCTATTGCAGGTTATCAAATGAAATATACTATGTCGGAAGAGGGTTCTGTAAATAGGGGAGTTTGTGAAACCGATAAGGAAGGTAATTTAGTTGGCATTGTAGAACGAACAGATATTTTTACTAAAGGAAATGAAATTTTTACGGAAAGTTCGGGTTCTAAAATTAATTTTACAGGCGATGAACCAGTTTCGATGAATTTTATGGGCTTTACTCCCAAAATTTTTGAGCACATGGAAACGTATTTTCGTAATTTTTTGAAAGAAATTGGTCAAGATCCTAAAAAAGAGTTTTTTATTCCTTTATTACTTAATCATTTGGTAAAAACTAAAATTTCTAAAATAAAAGTGATTGAAATTCAAGAAGAATGGATAGGAATTACTTATGCTGCCGACAAACAAATGGCAGCCGATAAAATCAAAGCTTTGGTTGATGCTGGAAAATATCCTTTAAATCTTTGGAAATAAAATTAGATTACAAAAAAAATACCACAATTTGATTGTGGTATTTTTTTAATAATATTTTTTTAAAACTTCTTTTTATCTCAAAACCTGAATCCAACCTTTGAAAGGTTTTATAGAATCATCCAAACGATACAGACTTAAATTATAAAAATATATTCCATCTGGTACTCCTTTGGCATCCCACGAATTATCGTATCCATTTTGCTCAAAAACTTTTATTCCCCAGCGGTTGTAAATAGTAATATCTGCTTTATTGTCTTGTAAATTTCTAATTGTAAAAGTATCGTTAAAACCATCGCCATTAGGAGTAATAATATTTGGAATAAAAATCTTTTTTACTTCAATTTTAGCTTGTTTAATATAATTGCAATTATTAGAATCTAATCCGCTAACTGTGAGCAAGTAAAAGCCTTCGTCTGTAAATTCAAAACTGGAAAATTTAATATTACTTATTCTGGGATTCCCAAAATTCCATAGAACAGAATTTACATTTGTAATTGATTTGAGTTCTACTTTGGTTTTTTCAATATCTCTTTCTAGTTCTAAACTATATTTAAAATTTGTTTTTGGATGAACAATTACTTTAGTTTTGAGCGGAAAAGTATATGAATTATCTTCATTTGAAACTAAAATATTGTATCTTTGAGTTGTATCTGCAAAGGTAGTTGGCGACTGAGAAAATGCATCATCAAGAAACTTATCAGGTGTCCATTCAAAAAACGAGCCGCCTGTAATTTTGAATTTTTTAGTATCACCTTTGCACATTGCCAATGAATCTACGTAAGGATTAACAAAAATTGTCGCTTTTTTTATGTCTGTAGATTTGCAAGAAGATGAGTCTTTGGCAATCATCTCGACTTCAAATTTTCCCATTTTATTAAAATCATATTTATAATTTATTGGTCTATTTGATGAAATTATGAGCCCATCAGGAAATTTCCAGTCAAAACTTGTTTTTGTGGTGTAAAGGCTCGTTGTATTTATAAATTCTATAGAAATAGGAACTCTTCCGCTAATGGTCGAATTGTTAGATAAGGGCGGATTCGTGGCAATCGAAACATTAATTGGCGAATATTTCAAATTTATTTTTACACCCAACATATTGCAATTTGAGCTATTATTAGTAACCGACCACACATTTGGTGTTGTTTTTGTGTTTGAATTTCCTCTACAACCACCACAAACGGCTTGGTAAATTACGCCTTTTTTATCGAAGCGGCTTGTACCTCCGTCCACATGTTCATAGCCATCGCCACCAAATTGCGTAGCATATCTCAAACCCGAAAGATCAGGATTATAGACTGCAAAATAAAATCCGCCTTGCTTGTTATTGAAGGTTTGAAAAGCATCGGAGGTAGTTGTTAAAGTTGTAATAAATCCTGGAACTGTGTTGTTGATATTGAATAAATCGGAATTATACCAACCGCCAATTAAAACTTGATCGCAATCATCCACTTGAAATGCTGTAAAACTAATATCAGGAATTCCTCTTCCTGCTCCAATACGAGTGCTTAGTAATAATTTATCTAAATTTGGAGAATATTTTTGAATAAATTGTCCGCTATTAGGATTAGAATAAATCGCTCCGCCACCTGTGTTGGTTACTAAAAAAGTGCTCGACCAAGTGTTTCCAGCCACATAAACATTTTTATTTTTATCTATTTCTAGCAAAGCTAGCTTATCATCACTCGCTGTTCCTATCCAAATTTGCTTAGAAGTTGTGGTTAAAGTTGGCGGAAATTCAAGTAAGAATCCATCTAAAAGCCCAGGTTTAGCGTTTATAAATGAACTATAATTATTACCCAATAAAGTAGAACTTCGGCTGTTTCCCAACAGGAAAACTTCGTTATTTGCTCCAATTTTTACTGAATGGCAAGCATCAAGATCAGTTCCGCCTATGTAAGTAGAGTAAACTAAATCTAAATTTGGTGAGAACTTAGCAAATAAACCATCTTGAAGTCCCGAAAGTGAAGTATTGAGAGCATCAAAAGTGGTTGGTAAATCTGTGGATTGGGTGCTGGATGCCACATAAATATTGTCTAAGGAATCTAATTGAATTTCACTTCTAAATTCGTCACTATAAAACATACGGTCGGAGGGTTCAAAGAAAAAACTTGATGCTTGTGGAAAATAATAGGTTTTTAAATAAAAATCATACAAGTAATAAAAATAATTATTTGGGTTTTTATTTTTAAATAAATTTAATCCATCGTAACCAGTTCCACCGAAATAGATGCTGGAAACAAGGGTTGTTAAAGTGGCATCAAATTTTGAAATAATTAAGTCTGAATCTCCATTATTTATGCTTCCATTTGTAGTTGCAAAATTGGTTGAATTAGTAACGCCAAGCACCACTAACTCATTTTTTTTATTAACAATCATACTCATTGGGTGATCTTCTAAATTACCCCCAAAGTAAGTTGCTGCTAACCTTTCTTTTCCGTCAGTTGAAAATTTCATGAAAACCATATCAAAAACACTTCCTCCAAACTTGGTTTGATAGGCGCCTAAAACAGTATTGATTGGAAAACTAAATTGGTCGTTGAACTGTATACCACCCAAATACATATTTCCTAAAGTATCGTAAGTGGCAGTATAGCCCCAATTATCTGCAAAAGAGCCTGAAAAAGACGAAAAAACGACTTCTGGGTCAATGATTAAGTCATAATCAGGGTTGTAATTTTCTTTTAAATGAAAAGTAACTTGATTATTTTTTAATTTATATTCGGATGCAATTTCAATTTTATTGCCATTTATGATTTGATATGAAAATGGTTTTAATTCTGTAATTTGGGTAAAAGTAGTTTTGTAAGTTAATTTTCCTTCTGATATTTTTAAATCAGAAACACCTTCGTAGTTTTGTATTATTTCCGAAATATTTGAGCCTTTTTTTAAAACATATTCATACTTAAAAGTTGCATCATTTCTAGTAAGATTAAGATTGATATTTGGATAAATATTCTCAATAATTAGGTTTGTGGTGTGTTTTACGTTTGCAAAATGTTTTGATTTTTCTCCTACAAAATAGTTGGTATTAGTGTTTTGAAATTCGCCAAAACGAACTTTAGAGTCTTTGTTAGAATTAAGAAAAGATATTTTATAATGGTGTTTACTTATAAATGTGTCTTCATCTATGTGTCCGTGTCTTAGCTCATGTATTTTCTCATAATCAGTTTGAAAAATTTCAAAACTTTGTTTTGAAACATATAAATAACCGTTTGGAACATCCGTTTTAGCAATCATTGAAGCTTCAAATTGCCCTTTATTGATTTCAAAACTCGATAAACTCGGCAAAACCGAAGGTTTGTTTGAAAACAAAGGAAAAGAAATTAAAAAAATAAAAAAGTAAAAAAGCGTTTTATTTTTCAACTTATTATAATATTTTGAATTAATAGATAAATTTAGGTAAAAGTTTTGTGAATTTTTAAAAATTTATTTAAAATAAGGAATTTGCTTTTTTAATTTTATAAAAATCTTCAATATAACTGACATGAAACTTAACTTTTTAAAGCGACTTACTTGAATTTACTTTTTTTTAAACTTACAACTTTATTGTTTATCGTATTTGTTCTGCTCTGAAAAATGAAAATTAATTATGTGAATCTTACTTCTTAGTATAAATTTAACATTTTTATCGTACTTTACTCTGTAACTGGTGTCATCATTTGACTCTCTTAGTTTGTATTAGGCAAATACTCCTGTCAAAGGAAAAAAGATAATTTTCATTAGTCTGCTGATTAATTAAATAAAGTTTTATTTTCACATGCATTATCATTCCAAAATTTCCGCCATTTTTTTTTAGTTGTTTGTAAATTATCTTTACTTAAACCTTTATTTAAGTCCTCATTTGGAAGATTTTGTTCAATAATGTTATTAAAAACTAAAAATGCAGTACTATTAAATTTTTCATTAGTTTGAATTTTTCCACCAAAACAATCTAATAAATATTCTATTTCAACCAAACCAAAATCATTTGCTCTCCATTTTGGGGTTACACCATCATCTGAAAAAGTATTAGGATTTGCACCAGCATTAAGTAGTATTTTAACAAATTCGATATCTCCTCTAAAAACAGCCCAATGTAATGCAGAGTGTCCTGAAGAATCAAGTTCATTCAAGTCAGTTTCTAACTCAATTAGTTTTAAAGCATAGTCATAATCAGATTCTAAAGCTGCTTTATGTATTTGATGATATTCCATTGATTAAATGAATTTTATTGATTTATTACGAATTATTAATTTGATGAATTAGAAACGAAACAAAAATCACAGTATTAAGTTTTTAAATTAAAATATTACTAATTATTAACATAAATTTAACCAAAAATAGTTTCACCCAAGGGGTGAATCCTGCTAATTAATATAATGGCAAATATAACATTTTCCCCAACATAATTATGTGAACCGTTTAAATGCGAATTCCTGACAATTTATATTAAAAATAAAATAAGTATTAATTAAATTTTATTACTTATTAAAAGAAACTTATTCAATTTTGCTTTTGAAAGATTAAGTTTTTTTACAATTTTTTTAGTCCTTTTAATTGATCTTTTGAAGCTTTGATTATGCTAATGGCAACTCCACCGCCTGAAGCTAAGCGTTGATTTAATACCGATTTTTTGCCAACAATTACTTTGCGAATGGTATATGCTTTTGGCTTACTTTCCCAATGTGCATCAGGGGCATCGGCATAAATAGTAGCAATATAATCATTTTTATCGTCCAAATAGTCGAAAGGTATTATTGCATTACGAACATTCTCATCGGTTATTGCACCCACAAACCAATCATCTTTTCCTTTGGCTTTGCGAGCAACAGTTATATAATCGCCAGGTTCGGCTTCTATATATTTTGAATCGTCCCAATCTACAGCTACATCTTTAATAAACTGAAAAGCATCTAAATATTTTTCATAATGCTCTGGAAAATCTGCTGCCATTTGCAAAGGACTATACATAGTTACGTACAAAGCTAATTGTCGCACCAAAGTAGAATGAACAACGCCTTTGTGCCAAGAAACATAATCAGAAAGTTTCGTTTCAAAAATACCAGGCGTAAAATCCATCGGTCCACCCATCAATCGAGTAAAAGGAAGTATCGTGTTGTGGTCTAAATTGTTATTTCCAAAAGATTCATATTCCATTCCACGAGCCGATTCATTTCCTATTAAATTAGGGAAAGTACGACTTAAACCCGTAGGGCGTACGGCTTCGTGTGCGTTCACCATAATTTTATATTCTGCTGCCTTTTCGATGGCATATTGATAATGGTTTACCATATATTGTCCAAAATGGTATTCACCACGAGGAATAATATCTCCCACATAACCACTTTTTACTGAGTTATATCCATTATCAACCATAAACTGGTAAGATTTATCCAAAAGACGCTCGTAGTTTCTAACCGAACCTGAAGTTTCATGATGCATTATCATTTTCACACCTTTTTCTTTTGCATAATTTCGAATTTCAACTAAATTAAAATCAGGATATGGGGTTACAAAATCAAATACATAGTCTTTTGATTTGCCTAACCAATCTTCCCATCCCACATTCCAACCTTCTACCAACACAGCATCGAAGCCATGTTTGGCAGCAAAATCAATATAACGCTTTACGTTTTTAGTGTTTGCTGCATGAATTCCGTTAGGTTTTAATTTAGAAAAATCAGTTAAACCAAGTTTTACATTTACTTCATCAGCATATTCCCAAGAACTTCTCATACTAATCATATCCCACCAAACACCTATGTATTTAATAGGTTTAATCCATGATACATCTTCGTACTTGGTTGGTTCATTCAAATTCAAAATTAATTTAGAAGCTAAAATATCTGTAGCTTTATCACTTACAACAATTGTTCGCCAAGGCGTTTGAGTTGGTGTTTGCAAATGACCTTTATCGCCATTTGCATCAGGGGTAAGCCAAGATTTAAAAGTCATAGTTTTATCATCCAATTCTAAAGACATGCAACTATAATCTATCAAGGCGGCTTCGTGAATATTGATATAAAGCCCATTGGTACTTTTAAGCATTAACGGTGTTTGAACATACGCTCCGCCAGCCGTGTAAATGGCAGCTTTTTCAAGACTTACTTCTTTCATTAAACCTCTAATTTCTGATAATTTTGAAGTTGTGGTTTTTGCCTCCTGCGAGTCGTGATCGGCAGCTAACCAAAAAGCTTTTTGATCGCCAACCATCGCAAATTCAGTGCACTCTTCTTTAACAACAAAATGTGTTAATTTTTTTTGGTCTGGAAACTCATATCTAAAACCCAAACCATCGTTGAATAATCTAAAGCGAATTAAAAAAGTGCGTTCAGTACTAGGTTGATTTAAAGTTATTGTCAATTCGTTGTAATTATTACGAATGGTTTTTAACTCTCCCCAAACTGGTTTCCAAGTTTCATCAAATGTATTTGTTTTGCTTTCGGCTAGTACAAAGCCATTTTTCAAAGGAGTTGTATTTTTAACTTCAAAACCAAGTTTTGAAGTTTTAATAACATCAATGTTTTTGAATGTTAGTGCATAGGTAGGTTCGCCAGTATTTGTTAATTTAAAATTCAACTTTAACTGATTATTTGGAGATGAAATAGTTTGAGCTCTTAAAATGATTGAGCTGATTACAGTAATTATAAGCAATATTCTTTTATACATACTTTTTAAAAATTGATTGAAAATTATTAATTTAAAATAATATGTAAAAATAGATGAATTTTAGATATTATAATTTTTATCAACTAAATATTATTTATTTTTTCTAAATTCACTCATTAAAAATTAAACTAAAATTATATTTTGATTTTTGAATTATATATATAACCCAAATTATGTAGATTTGCAAATATTATTAACAATCCTAATGGGAATATTTCCTTCAAACAAAACATTCAGAGATTTTTTTATACATTTTTCTCTCATTATTCTTATTTTTTTGTTTTTAGGATATTTGTTTTTTTATATTTATTTACCTTCCGTTACTCACCACGATGAATCAATCTCGGTTCCGGATTTAAAAGGACAGACTTTAGAAAAATCAATAGAATTTTTAGAAACCGTTTCGTTGCAATATAAAGTTTATGATAGTACTTATTCACCTGGTATTGCAGTTGCTTCAGTTATCAATCAATTTCCTAAAGCGGGCGAAAAAGTAAAATCCAATCGAACAATTTACCTAACTATCAGCACCATCAATCCGCCTGAAATAAAAATGCCAAGTTTGGTAGGAAATTCTTTTAAATCGGCCGAAATGACTTTGAAAAGTTATGGTTTAATTTTAGGAGAAGTTAAATACAAAGCTAGTTCTAGTCCTGGAGCCGTTTTAGGACAATTTAATTCTGAAAATCAAAATATTTTACCAGGAACTGCATTAAAGAAAGGATCTGAGATAAATTTGCTTGTGAGTAGCGGGTTAGGAAATGAAGATATTATTTTGCCAAACATTACAGGATATACGCTTGAGGAGGCAAAAAAAATGATTCAAAATAATGGTTTAGAGGTTGGTAGCGTAGTTTTTGATGAAAATTCTGGACAATCAGACGGACAAGTTTTTAAGCAAAAACCAAGTAATAATCAAAACGATAGCACAATAAAAGTTAAATCTGGAGAAATAATTGATTTATGGGTGGCAGGCACAAAATGATATTTAAAATAGTCAAAATTACTTTTTTATTCTTATTTTCTGCTTTAGGAATTGCATTTTCGCAACTCAAAGAAAGTAATATAACGCAAAAAAATCTAATTGAAAATTCTCTCTTTTTTAATTCATCTAATCAAAATTTAAGAACAGAAGCTGTTGCAGATTCTATCAATCCAACTGTTTCTATTGTTTTAATAAGTGGTAATAATCCTCGTTGCAACACCGATAATCAAGCCTTAGTATTTTCTGCCGTAGGTAATAATTTTGGAAATTCTCCCATAATTCAATGGTATGTAAATACTACCTTTTCCGCTACGGGCAGTAGTTTTCAAATTTCAAATTTAGCTGATAACGACAAAGTATATTGCCGATTAAAATCAAGTTTGGATTGTGCTTCACCCAAAAATATTAATTCAAAATCTATTACTATTTCGGTTGTAAATACCATAACGTCTAAGGTAACTATTTCGGTTTTGGCTGGAAACAACCCTGATTGCACAGGTAATTCACCTATTTTATTACAAGCAATTCCGGAAAATTGCGGACAAAATCCTCAATTTATTTGGGCTTTTAATTCTACGATTCTTACAACTGTCGTGGGAAGTACTTTTTATATTGATAAATTAGATAATAAATCGCAAATAAATGTTACGGTAGTTTCTAACATTGGAGATTGTATTTCAGAAAGTTCATTGCCTGTTACTAACTTTTTTCAAAGAAAAGTTCAAACGGCTCTACAACAACCCGAAAATAATGCCGTTGATATAAATTTAACTTCTATTTCAAATCCAGATTGCAGTAATAAAATATATAATTTTTCGGTTATTTCTCCCCGAAGTGGCACTAACCCAGTCTATTCTTGGTATTTGAATAATAATTTAATCAAAACTATTGCAGGCGATGTTTTTAATGCCAGTACCCAAACTTACCAAACCTCTTTGCCCGGAATTGGGGATGAGGTAAAAGTAAAAGTGCGGTCTTCACTTGCTTGTATTGATACAAAAGAAGTTACAAGTCCGTCTTATATTCGGACAGATACAATTTTTAATTTACCTTTTTTTGAAGATTTTTCTACATATAAAGGTCAGCCAGATGTAAAAAAATGGCTCAAAAATCAAGGTGTTTATATCGCAAATAATTATACTTTCAATCCGCCAAGTTATGGAGTAGCTTATTTTGATGGACTTAAATATAATGGTAATTCTTACGATAGTATAAATGTAACTGCACGAGGAACGACCGATAAACTAACTTCTGCACCAATTAATTTAGCTAATTATAATAATAGCGATAGTTTATATTTACATTTTTATTGGACAGTGAAAGGTCTGGGCGAAGAGCCAGATTCTACTCAAGGCGATAGATTAGCATTATATTTAAAAGATTCTAATAATAATTTTGTTAAAAAATGGGAAATGAATAAATTTAAAACGATCAATAAAACAACTTTTGAACATGTTTCTATAAAAATATCATCAACTTTAGGTCAAAATTTTTTGCACAAAGGTTTTCAATTCAAGTTTGAAACTACTGGAAGAATGACGGGTATTTTTGATATTTGGGGAATAGATTATGTATATATAGGTCGAAATTCAACTAGAGCTACTCCTTTTTTTAACGATCAAACTTTTGGACAAGAACTAGGTTCAATGCTTAAAAATTATTCTTCCATGCCCTATGAACACTTTATTCAAAACCCAGATAAAGAGTTAAAAGATACCATTGCCTATACTTTTTTGAATAATTTTGCTGAATTAGGGAACACAAATTCTATGCGATTTGATATTTTTGAAAATAATACCAATGTTTCTTTAGCAACTGCATCATTAACTGAAATCGTAAATGGTTTATATCCAAATTCATTAAAATTGTTTTTTTTGAAAAGTAATATAACTTTTCCCGCATCCGCTCCTACCAATCCATATTTTTTAACTTCAACTTTAACTTTAAGAAATGATTTGGATAATTCAGACGGAAAAGGTATTAATTATACTCAGAATAATACAATTTCATACCAAACTAGATTTGATAATTATTACGCTTATGATGACGGTTCGGCAGAGTCTGTGTTATCAAGAAATGTAAAAAATGGGTATGTAGCAATGAAATTTAATACTTTCAATAAAGATACATTACGACAAATTGCTATCCAATTAAACCGTTCTAAAACTGCACTTACTAATCGCCCTATTTCAATTATGGTTTGGAAAAAATTACCTAATCTTAGAAATGCAAATCCATTTGATCCAGATATTTTATATAAATCAACTCATTTATTAAAATATTCAAATTTTGTAGATGGCTTTTCGGTTATTAATTTAGATACCCGTGAATCGCCATTGGTGATTGTTGAAGGCGAATTTTATATAGGATATCAACAAATTACAGACGAGGAAGTAATTGTTGGTTTTGATAAAAACAGTGTTTATCCTACTTCAAATTTATTTTATTCCGATAATGGCGTTTGGAAAGATTTTTCAAAAGAAAACCCAGAAAGCAAAGGTTCGATGATGATGCGACCTGTGTTCGGAAACTATACAGTTCCGCCTTTGAGTATCAAAAAAGTTGATTTTAAAAAGGCTGACATTTCTGTATTTCCCAATCCTGCCAACGAAAAAATATATTTTACAGATAGTATTGAAAAAGTACAAATTTTTGATATTTTAGGAAATAAAATCTTTACTGCTTCAAATGTGCAAGAAATAGATACAAACGAATTTCAAAATGGCATTTATTTTTTAAACATACAAAGTGAAAATCAAGTTTTTAACAAAAAAATAATCATTCAACATTAATAAATAATGAATACAACTTATCCTTGGAAAACTATTAAAACTTACCATGAAATTATATTTTCAGAGTTTGAAGGAGTGGCAAAAATCAGCATAAATCGTCCACAAGTTCATAACGCATTTACGCCTCTTACGGTGAGTGAAATGATTGATGCCATGAATATTTGCAAAGATAGAACTGATTTAGGCGTTATTATATTAACTGGCGAGGGCGGAAAAGCATTTTGTAGTGGAGGTGATCAAAAAGTTCGAGGTGAGGGTGGTTATGTAGGTGGTGATGGCGTTCCACGCTTAAATGTATTGGATTTGCAACGTCAAATACGCTCGATTCCAAAACCTGTTGTGGCAATGGTGGCTGGCTGGGCAATTGGTGGAGGGCATGTGTTGCATGTGGTTTGTGATTTAACTATAGCCGCAGAAAATGCTCGATTTGGACAAACTGGACCCATTGTAGGTAGTTTTGATGGCGGTTTTGGTGCTTCATATTTAGCAAGAATTGTTGGGCAGAAAAAAGCCAGAGAAATTTGGTATCTCTGCGATCAATACAATGCTCAAGAAGCTTTAGATATGGGTTTAGTTAATAAAGTTGTGCCGTTAGAGATTTTAGAATCAACTACGATGGAATGGTGCAAAAAAATGCTAGAAAAAAGCCCAATTGCTTTGCGAATGTTGAAATCATCTTTCAATGCAGAATTAGACGGACAGGCGGGTATTCAAGAATTGGCAGGAAATGCTACTTTGTTATATTATTTGACAGAAGAAGGCAAAGAAGGCAAAAAAGCATTTGTAGAAAAACGTAAACCTGATTGGAGTAAATTCCCTAAATTTCCATAATTGGTCTATTAAAACAGCTAATTCATCTTAAAATAAATTTATTTTAAAGATTTCTTTTTTTATTAAAATCTAATTAGTATATTTGTATAAGTATTTTTACATAAAGTAAAATTATTAATTGGGTTTATAATGTAATAATAACCGGGTCTTTGGCTCGGTTTTTATTTTTTTGACGTTTTTATTTATTTTTCTTAAATAATTTTTTATTTTTTTATAATTTTCAAAAAATAGGTTCTTTAAATTCCTTTCAAGATTCAATCATTAAATGCAACTTTTTTGGATTGGGTTTGTGTGGTTGTTGAAATTTTAATTTCAAATCTGAAATTAAAAATTATCAATTTCTAAAGTTCGAAAATCAGAAACACGACTTTTGATGTTTCCTTACTTTTTAATTAAAGGACAAGCCAAAAGGCGTGTTCTTTAATTAAAAAAGCATACATTCAGTATAAAGTAGCTTAAATTAATAAAATCTTTCCAACTTGAGAACAGGTCAAACGCATTTAAAACAATTGATTAATAAAGCCCCAACCAAAATCCAATTTCTGCTCCGATTACGCAAAATCCAAGCAATGTCTTTAAGTTAAGGAAATTTTTTTATTAAACCACACCCTAAGACCAAGTTCTGCTACGAAGACGAAGAATCCAAAAAAGGAGGAGGGATTTTCGAGCGGCTTAACTTAACGACATTGAAAATCCAAGGGGAGGGACTTATTCAGAAAGTATAAATTCTGTAATAATTATAGAATAAAAATATGGAATAGCCCATGTACTTACATTTCAAAAGTAAAACATAAATATTTCTTTCAAAACTTCATTAATTATCTTTTCTCAAGGGCAAAAGAGGTCAAAA
>REAG01000017.1 GCA_004294265.1 Cytophagales bacterium
AAATTTGCTCTCAAACCAGAAGAAGTTGGTTTTATAACTAGCTGATTACGAGGACATAGAAAAAACGTTAGTCAGAATTGTAAAAAAACACCGTACAAACATTGAAATGACAGAACAACTTGAACAATTTTTGACTTTAACAATTAGAGCAACACAAGACGACTTGGGTAAAATTTTGAGTTGTTTCAAAGTTAGACAAATTGCAAAAAATGAAATTTTATTGAATGATACAGAAACTTGCAGACACATTTACTTTATCAATAGTGGTTCTGTTAGAGCATATTTCATTGACGAAGAAGGAAATGAAGCAACCAGATACATTGCCTTTGAAAATAACTTTATCACAACGTTAAATAGTTTCATAACCCAAACGACTTCAACAGAATTTCTACAAGCAACAGAAAATGGAGAAGTTATGGCAATTTCATATCAAGATTTTAGACAATTACTTTCCATTTTACCAATTTGGAAAGACCTTTACATTAAACAACTTGAAATTGCTTACACAACAAATACGTGGCGTCTGGAAAGTTTTATAAAAATGGACGCAAAACAACGGTATGACTATTTATTTGAAACAAATCCAAAAGTAATTCAACGACTTTCAAACAAGATAGTCGCAAATTATTTAGGTATAACACAAGAGAGTTTAAGCCGACTGAAAGGCAAAAAATAATTTTTTATCATTTGTCAATGTTTATGTTTTATCGATGTAACACCTTTGCATCATTATTAACAATTTAAAATTTGACAATGGACAAATCAGTAAAAAAACCACTAACGTTTACAATGTTTATGTTGGTGAAAACAACAAACACTTGGTTGAAGTTAGACCCAAAAGGAAGATTTGATTTCCTTGACAAAACTATTCAGCCAATCTTAAAAAGTCATCCAACTGTAAAAATGCGTTTCTATGACAGTGAAGCATTTTCAGGTAGAGCATCGGACATTATTGTTTGGGAAACTGACGACCTTCGTTCTTACCAGCATATAGTAGAAGAATTGAGAGAAAGCATTTTTTGGGGAACGTATTTTGATGTCTTGGACATCATACCAACAATTGAAAATGCTTATGCAGAAATGTATGACGTAAAGCCCTACTAAATGAAAATTTTAAATTCAATTATGAGTAAGGCGTTTCAAAACGCCTTACTCATTCGTAAAGAAAAAATTGCCAAAAATACATTTCATTTAAAACTGAAACTTACCAATTCATTTGAGAATTATTCAGCAGGACAACAATTAAGAATATTTGTAGGACTTGAAAATGTATTGGCAATTAACGACCTTATTAGAACTTATTCAGTTTGGCATTATGACGCAAATAAATTGGAAGTTGATATTGCAGTTTGTACTTTTTCTAATGGACAAGGTGCAAAATGGGCATCAGAAATAAATGTTGGAGATACCATATATTTTAGTGGTCCAAAGGGTAAGTTTGTTTTTAATCCAGAAGGAAAGCAGTATGTTTTTATTGGCGACATTTCGGCATTAGCACCATTCTATGAAATTGCAAAGCAAATAGACCCAAACAAGCAAATTTGGAGTTACATTTATTCAAGAAATCAAGATGACTTTTTTAAAGACAAATTTTCGGAATTAGATTTTAACTTCAATTCTCAAAATGATAATTCAACTAAACTAGTTATTGCTAATTTAGATATTTTGGAACTTGACAAACAAAGTACAATTATTTATATTGCTGGGGAAGCAAATTTTTGCAAAGAACTTTTTGCCTACTTTCGTAACGAAAAAAAGATTTTTATTAAAAACCTCTACACAAAACCATTTTGGCATCCAAACAAGAAAGGACTTGAATAAAATAAAGGTATATGGACGGAAGAAAACAACGAACCGCTAACAAGGGTTTTGCAAAAGTGGGGCATTTGTACTAAATTTGAACATTGGAATTCAAATCAACATTTGTGCTAAATTGAACATTTGTACTTCGATTTCCCCACCTTCGCCAAGCCCTGTCCGTTAGCCGACACCCTAAAAACGACCGTGCAACAAAGACAGTTGACAATTTGGATAGCAAAACGGAAAGAAAAAGATTTAAAAACCGTAAATTTGCTTGATTTAAAATTTTAATATAAAAAGAGTAATGATAGACAAAATAGCAAAACCGTTTTTGAAGTGGGCAGGTGGTAAAACACAGCTCATTAATGACATTGAAAAGGCTTTGCCAAAAGACATTTTCAACGACAAATTCACATACATTGAACCATTTGTTGGAAGTGGTGCGGTTTTGTTTTGGATGTTAAACAACTTTCCAAATCTTGAAAAAGCGGTAATCAACGACATAAACGAAGACCTAATAAACACTTATAAAACTATTGCTTCACGACCGACAGAATTAATTTCAATTCTTGAAATATTACAAAATGATTTTCACGATTTAGAAGGTAGCGAGGACAATAAAAAACTCTATTACTACCAAAAAAGAGAACTCTATAACACAAGAAAAGAAGAACAAAGCGGACAAGCCGCATTGTTTATTTTTCTTAATCGCACTTGCTTTAATGGCTTGTATAGAGTGAATAGCAAAAACCTATATAATGTTCCTATGGGCGGTTATAAAAAACCGACTATTTGCGACAAGGAGAATATTCTTTCAGTAAGCAAAGCATTGCAAAAAGTGGAAATTTTATGTGGCGACTATGAAGAAACTCTAAATTACGCTGACAACAACACGTTGTTTTACTTCGATCCTCCATACAAACCTTTGAGTGAAACTTCAAGTTTTAACTCTTATGCAAAAGATGAGTTTAACGATGCTGAACAAATAAGATTAAGAGACTTCTGCCATAAGCTTGACACTTTAAGCCACACTTGGATTTTGAGCAATTCAGACGTTAAAGGCAAAGATGTAAACGACAACTTTTTTGACGATTTATATTCTGACTTTACTATTCAAAGAGTTGATGCGAGACGAAGCATAAACGCTAATCCAGAAAAAAGAGGTTCATTGAAGGAGCTTTTAATTACAAACCAAACGAACAGTAAAGAATATGTCAGAGCAATTTAAAACCTTTTTATCTCAACTTTCTGAAACCAACGCAACTCTTGACTATTTTACAGATTTCAAGAAAATTAAAGGCAACGTAAATAAGATTTCAATCAAACTTAATCAATTAAATTACTTAATTGGAAAAGAAAATTTAGGTGAAGCAGTTCAAGAACTTTTTGACGAGAACCCAAAGGTTTTTGAAGTTTTAGATATTCTAATTGCAGTAAGAAAAAACAAAAAAGCCAAAACCTTTAACAGCAATGGCGATATAGTTTTGCTTGACACATATTTTCACACTTCAAAATCAATATTGGAATACATAGAGAAAACGGGGTTGGGAGATGTTTTTAGAAATAAGAACATTACAAACCTTGTAGATTATGTTTTCGGTATTGAAGTTGGTTTAGATACAAATGCAAGAAAAAACAGAGGTGGCGAAAATATGTCAAAAGCAGTTTCGCTATTTTTTGACAAAGCAGAAATACACTATAAAAAGGAAGTTAGTAATACTGTTTTCCCTGAAATTATTAGTTTGGGTGCTGATGTTAAAAGGTTTGATTTCGTTAATAAGACTAAAAAGAAAACCTATTTAATTGAAACCAATTATTACAATGGTGGAGGTTCAAAACTTAACGAAACAGCAAGGTCTTATTCTGATGTTGCTCCCAAAATAAATCAATACAAAAATTACGAGTTTGTTTGGATTACAGACGGTCAAGGTTGGCATTCTGCCAAAAACAAACTTGAAGAAGCATTTAGTATTATTCCGAGTTTATATAATCTCTCAACTCTTCATTTGTTTATTGCGAAAATTCAAAACGAAGGTGTAATTGAAATTTAATGATAGAACCATTTTTCAAATCTGATGACAAAAACTTCTATCTCTTGAAAGGAGATACAATGAAGCTTTTGCCAGAATTTGACCATAAGTTCGATATGGTTTTTGCCGATCCACCTTATTTTTTATCCAACAACGGACTTTCAATTCAAAACGGTCAAATCGTAAGCGTAAATAAAGGCAATTGGGACAAATCAGAAGGCTTTGAATTTATAAATGACTTCAATCGCAAATGGCTTTCATTAGTTCGTGACAAAATGAAAGACGATGCGACAATTTGGATTAGTGGAACAATGCACAACATTTTTTCAGTTGGACAAATCCTTAACGAATTAGGTTTTAAAATCCTGAATGTTGTTACTTGGGAAAAGACAAATCCACCACCCAATTTTTCTTGCCGTTATTTTACTTACTCGACAGAACAAATAATTTGGGCAAGAAAAAGCGAAAAAATTCCTCATTATTTTAATTACGAATTAATGAAGCAACTTAATGGCGACAAACAGATGAAAGACGTTTGGAAATTGCCAGCAATAGCACCTTGGGAAAAATCGTGTGGCAAACATCCGACACAAAAACCACTTTCAGTTTTGACAAGACTTATCTTGGCTTCGACAAAGCCAAACGCTTGGATTTTAGACCCATTTGCAGGTAGTTCGACAACAGGAATTGCAGCTAATTTGGCAAACAGACGATTTTTAGGAATTGACCAAGAAGAAGAATTTTTGACAATTAGCAAAAACAGAAAACTTGAAATTGAAAATCCAAAAACAGCAGCTACTTACAGACAAAAAATTGGTGGTTTCAACGACAAAAAAGAACTTGAATTATTTTCAGTTGAAGAACCAAAAGAAGAATATAAAACAGAACTAAACTTGACGAAGAAGAAGGGCGATCGGCTAACAGCGGTTTTGCAAAATGGCGGGTTAAGTGCTTCTAAGACAGTTTAGTGCTAAAACAAAGTGAGGTGCTTCGATTGAAGTTTAGCGCTGAAAATCCGCCACTTCGCAAAGCCGCAAAACGTTAGCGGTCAGGCTAAAAGACGACACGACAATGACAAGAACATTAATAATAATGGGAATAATAACGACAATTCTAAACTTGTTTGGCTGTTCAGGACAGACAAAGAAAAACGATAGCGGACTTTCCAAAGAAACGAAAGCACAACTTGCCAATTCGGTCGAAGCATTTAAGAACAGACCAATTTATAAAGAATTGACAGAACAAATTATTGACACAACTTCGGACGAGAATTTATTACAAGTGGTTTTTGACAATCTTTCTGAGAAACAACCAACTGACTATGAAAAAGAATTTGAAACGGTAATGTCTTGGAATAAGTCAAGACAAGCGATTTATATGATTTGGTCATTAGAAGCAGAAGTAAATAATGGTGGTTATAACCAATTTTACTTCAATTCAAGTGGACAGTTTTACAAACACTTACCAGACGCTTTAAAGCTTGTAGGAGCAGCCAAGTTTGCTGACCTTAACAAACGAGCCAACGACACATTTGAAAAAGAGAACCTGAAAATAACTCAACATCAAGATGGGACATTAGAAGGTTTTAGCAAATCGTATGACGACAATCCATTAAACAAATTTGATGATGAGTTTTACGACCTATACAAAATGGAAAACTTGCAACAAATTCAAGTGGACTATATAAGAAAAAACAAAAAGGAATTTATAGACAAATGACGACCCAGAAAGAAGCCCGAACCGCTAACATCGGTTTGGCAATATGGCGGCTGAAGTGCTTCTATGAAACTTTTGTGCAAGATTCAACAGCAGTAATTCTATTGAGCTTTTGTGCTAATAATCCGCCACATCGCCAAGCCGAAAACCGTTGGCTGCTATTCCCCATTTTCTAGAAACGGAAATAATTTCTCATGCTAACGTACGTACAGCCACAGAGCAATTTGCTATTTTTGCAAGGACTTTATGTGAAACCGAT
>REAG01000018.1 GCA_004294265.1 Cytophagales bacterium
AAGTAAAAATATAATTATAAATTGAATGAGATAATTTTATTTTAAAAATGAATCTTTCTAAGTATTATAATTTTAAATATATTTGATAAATATTTAATTTAAAAAAAAGAATTATTTTTTATTAAATGAAGAAATATTACTTTATTTTAAAATTTAAAAACAATTAAAAATATGGAATCTAATCTTAATGCTAAAGTAAATAAATTTAAAATGACCATTTTTAGTCAGTTTATTATGGTTTTGCAAGCCATGCTGACGGATGATATTATTGTGATGATTTTTGGTGAAATGAATGAAGCCACCAAAAGTGTTGGCGAAATGCTATTTTTAGCGACCACAATTTGGTATATGTACAGTCTATACAGAATGGTGAAAGGTTTTGAATCCAATACAAAATATGTTAATATCGTTTACATTATTTTGGTTACTGCTTTTGTGATTGGAGCAACTCTGGCAAGTCCTGGAGTAGAAATATTACCTGAAAATATTAAAAGATTGGTACTTTTTTGTGTTCAATGCAGCTTATATTATAGTTTTTGTACTATGATTTATTATACAATTATAGAAATTTTCAATGAAAATTGCAATATGGAAGAGCGAATGTGGGGTTCTGCCAGCATTTTTTTGATGATAACCATAAGTTTTGCTAGCGTGTATGATATTGTGTGTTTGGTTTACCCGAATGCTACGGGTGTTTTGCACGAAATGCGTTTTCATAGTTATATGATGTGCGTTTCTTATAGTTTAAATATAGTTGGCGCTTTAGACACTTCTTACCCTGATGCTATTCCAATAATTAAAGATATTAGTGTGATTGAAGCCGTTTGGAGCCATTTATTTGCTGTTTTATTAGTTGGTAGATTGCTTTCAAAATAACATTTTATATAATATAAAATTATGTAATTATATATTTAGTAATAATATAAATTATAATTTATAAAAAATTATTTTTAGTTTATATATTTAAATTACCATTTTATATATAAATTTAAAAAAAATAAATATAAATTTAAGTATATTTGTGCACTTATTTTAATGCTAAATCTTAACCATTAAAATTTATTTTAAGAATGAAAAAAAATATTTATTACGCATTATTTTTAATATTTTCCCTTCAATTGTTTGCCAAACAGTTGCCAGAAATGCCCAATCCACCACGATTGGTCAATGATTTTGCAAATATACTTTCGGTTCAGGATGCTCAATTATTAGAACAAAAACTTCGTATTTTTAATGATTCAAGCTCAACACAAATTGTAATTGTTACAGAAAATTCGATTGAAGATGACGATGTTTTTGATTATTCTTACCGATTGGCTCAAAAATGGGGAATAGGACAGAAAGGAAAAAACAACGGTGTTTTGATTTATGCTGCCATTGCTGAAAGAAAAATTAGAATTCAAGTTGGCTATGGACTAGAGGGCGTTTTGACAGATGCAGCGTCAAAAAAGATTATTGAAGAATTAATTAAGCCTGCATTTAAGCAAAAAAATTATATTGCAGGTTTTGAGCAAGCCGCAAACCGAATTATTGCCATTACCAAAGGTGAATATAAAGCCGATGCAAAAGCTGAAAAAGACGGGATTAATCCTGCGTTTTTAATATTAATATTTATCATAATTTTTGTTGTACTTTCGTTATTCAATAAAGGCGGTGGTGGTAGAACTTACTCCAGCAGCGGTTCAGATTGGTGGACAGCAGCGATGGTTGGAAGTGCCATGTCGGGCGGTGGCAGAAGCCGTGGTGGCTCATCTTGGGGAGATTTTTCTAGTGGTGGCGGCTCTTTTGGTGGTTTCGGGGGCGGTTCTTTTGGTGGCGGAGGTGCTGGTGGTGATTGGTAATATTACTGACCAAATTTCATCATATTTATACTTTTAAATTACTTTATTATTTTAAAATTTAGTAATATTATAATTATTTAATTTTTTAAAATTATCAGTTTTAAGTTTTAAAAATTGTATATTTTCAGTTTTTTTAATCATTTTTTTTGTAATAACAAAAATTGCCATTAATTTCGCAATCTTGAAATGAAAAAAACAGTTTTACAGAGTATAATTTTTTTAATCATCTTTTCGGTGTTTTCGGCAAACATAAAAGCGAAAGAAGTTCAAACTTTTGGTAATATAACTACAAAAAGTGTTGCTAAAAAAACCAATAAGCCATCAAATTTAACTTTCAAAACAAGTATTGAAGCCACTATTCAAGTTATTGGCAATCAAGTTCCTGTTTATTTTCAATCTATTCCTCAAATTTCTTTTTTACACTATATATATACTGTTAAAAAAACCAAGCAAATATTTTTTAAAAATACACTTTTAGACATTCTTTTCAACAGGTTTGCTCCTGCCAATGCACCTTAAATATTTAATTTTAGAAATTAGTTTTAAAATAAACTGTCAAAACTGTTTCTGAAATCATTATTTAATATCGTAAATCGTATTAATTTAAGTTGATAAAAATCATCAAAAAAATATTTACAAGTAATAATTTTACGTGAACATTTATCTATTAATCTAACAAATAAAATAAATTAAAAAATGAAAAATAAAATTGCCATTATCACATTAGGTTCGATTGTTGCAGCCTTGTGTTTGTATTTCCTTTCTTTTACTTTGCTTTCAAACTCTGTAAAGTCGGATGCAGAAGTATTTGCCACTGATGCCAAAGGAACGGTTGATTATAATAAAAAACAAGCGTATTTAGATAGTTTATGGACAAAACCAGCTTTTGAGTTTTTGGGTGGTTCGTGGACTTACAAAGAAATAAAAGAACAAGAATTGCATTTAGGACTCGATTTACAGGGCGGTATGCACGTGGTTATTGAAGTTTCGCCTGTGGAAATTGTTCGTACAATGGCGGGTGGTTCAACAGACCCAAATTTTGTAAAAGCAATTGAAACGGCAACCGAAAAAACTAAAAATAGCCAAGAAACTTTTGTAAGATTATTTGCTTCAGCTTACAAAGAAATCAATCCTGATGTTCAATTTGCTCAAGTTTTTAGTGCCAGTATCAACAAATCTCGTATCACAATAAATTCTTCAAACGAAGAAGTTTTGAAAGCCATTGAGCTTGAAGTGGAAGATGCCATTGGTCGTTCGTTCAATATTTTGAGAACTCGTATTGATAAATTTGGTGTAACGCAACCTAATATTCAAAGATTGAAAGGTACAGGACGAATTCAATTAGAGTTACCAGGCGTTGATAACCCAGAAAGGGTAAGAAAATTACTTTCAGGAACTGCAAAATTAGAGTTTGTAGAAGTATATGAAGGCGATAAATTTGGTCCATATTTTGAAACTATGAACAAGTTTTTGGTTAAATTAGAGAAAAAAGACAAAAATTTCGATGTTTTTAAATCAAGCTTAGATACCACAGATTTAGCTTCTGATGTTCCAGCAGTAGATACAACCAAAAAAGCCGTTGCTTCAAACGAACTTTTTGCAGGCACAAAACCAGGACAAATTGGTAATGATTCTATTGGTTTGGCAGGTTCTAAATCTTCAAAAGAGGTTGCAAAAGCGGATAGTGCATCCAAAACACAAAGCAAGACAATTAGTAAGTTGTTTGTACCTATGTATGGTGGTGTAGGAGCCAATGTGGTTGATACAGGTAAAGTGAATAAGTTATTCAATATGCCAGAAATAAAAGCACTTTTACCATCCAATATGCGTATTCTTTGGGCTGTAAAAGGCATAAAAGCCGAGGATGGCAACGAATTTTTACCAATTTATTTTGTTAAAAAATCAAGAGGCGAAAAAGCAGCTTTAGATGGCGATGTAATCACAAATGCGTATCATGATGTTGATCCAACTTCTGGAAAATGGTCGGTAGGAATGCAAATGAACCCTAATGGAGCCAAAAAATGGAGAGCAATTACGCGCACAAGTATCGGTCGTAGAATTGCTATTGTATTGGATGGATTTGTATATTCTGCACCTGTTGTTCAAGGCGAAATTCCTAACGGAAGTAGTAATATTTCGGGAGATTTTTCGGTTGATGAAGCCAAAGATTTAGCCAACATATTGAAAGCTGGTAAATTGCCAGCTCCAACAAGAATTGTTGAAGAAGCCGTAATAGGACCATCTTTAGGAAAAGAAGCCATTACTTCTGGTATCAATTCATCGTTAATTGGACTTGTGGCGGTAATTATATTTATGGTTTTTTATTACAGCACTGGCGGATTTGTTGCGGATATAGCTTTATTTATAAATTTATTCTTCATTTTAGGAATTCTTACTCAAATGCAAGCCGTTCTTACTTTGCCAGGTATTGCAGGTATAGTTTTAACAATGGGTATGGCAGTGGATGCCAATGTGTTAATTTATGAACGTATTCGTGAAGAAATTGCCAAAGGAAAATCGCTCATGCAAGCCATAAACGATGGTTTTAGTAAAGCAAATAGCTCAATTGTGGATGGAAACGTAACCACATTCTTGGTGGGAATAATACTTGCCGCTTTTGGTTCGGGTCCTGTTCAAGGTTTTGCAGTTACTTTAATGATTGGTATTGTAACTTCATTTTTCACTTCTGTATTTATTTCTAGATTAGTGATTGAATGGTGGGCAAAAGGAAAAAATGCTTCAGCATTAAACTTTTCGACCAGAATGTCGAGTGGATTTTTCAAAAACACAAACTATAATGTAGTTGGAAGTCGCAGAATGTCTTATATTTTCTCTTTGACAGTAATTGTAGCAGGATTTGTGTGTATTTTTGCTCAAGGCGGATTAAACTTAGGTGTAGATTTCAAAGGCGGACGCTCTTATGTAGTTCAATTTAATGAAGCCATTCCAGCGGCTGAAGTTAGAGAAAAAGTAATATCTCAGTTTAAAGGTATGGGAACAGAAGTTAAAACGTATGGCTCTGATGATAAATTAAAAATCACAACCAGCTATTTGGCAGACGATGAAACCGAAGTAGGCGACAAACAAGTAATTGATGCTTTGCAAGCGGGTTTAGGAAGTTTTAGCACAAAAAACCCTCAAATATTAAGTACTTCAAAAGTAGGTGCAACCATTGCTGATGATATTAAATATACTTCTTTAGTTTCGATGCTTTTAGCTTTGGCTGGTATTTTCTTATATATTTTCATTCGTTTCCGTAAGTTTTGGTATAGTGTGGGTGCTATTTTAGCTTTAACACATGACGTATTGATTACGATTGCTTTAACAGGAATAGTAGGAATATTTGGATTAAGCATAGAAATTGATCAAATTTATATTGCTGCTATTCTTACTGTAATTGGTTATTCTATCAATGATACAGTGGTAGTTTTTGATAGATTAAGAGAGTTTTTAAATGATAATCCTAAAGCTGAAATGGCAAGTACAATCAATGTTGCCATTAACAATACATTTAGTAGAACCATTATTACAGCAATGACCGTGTTTTTAGTAGTGTTTGTATTATACTTATTTGGTGGTGAGATATTAAAAGGATTCTCATTTGTAATGCTTTGTGGCGTTGTTTTTGGTTCATATTCATCCATATTTATTGCTTCTCCAATTGTAGTAGATTTAGCAAATATGTTCAAATCTAAAAAAGAAGTTGAATTGCCTGTAAAAGCATAGTCTCAACAATTATTGCAAAAAAGCCTCTATATTTGTTTATAGAGGCTTTTTTTATTGATTTTTTAACCCACATTGCAGCTATCTATCCAAAAAGACTTTATTTTAGCAATAGAGATAGTGTACAAAAAAGTGTGTAATCCCAAAGAAATGTTATATTTAAAATTCAACCTTTAAATAAAAAAACAATGGAATTTACACACGAACAAATAAC
>REAG01000019.1 GCA_004294265.1 Cytophagales bacterium
AAATTTATATTCCTTTATTAAAATTGGATATGCTTTTCTTAAAAAATTAGTATCTTGACTATAATCAAAAATATCTTTTACCATACTTGATAAATAAGGAGGTTGAGAACGGTTCATTCCCCAATCTGTAACAGCAGCATTTCCCATATATCCATATTTTTCAACAACAGATAAAATATTTTCTGTGTTCCATTTAGCAACTACGTCTAAATCATGAATAATTAATCCATGATTTATAAAATAAGAATCCCAATAAAACATAAAAGGTGCATATAGAAATGAGTTGATATAAATATTATTATAATCTGGAGACTTAGTAAGATGTGTATCCCAATTTCCTCTAATATTTTTATCAATATTTGCCCATTCGGTTTTATATTTTGGAATATAATTAACTTGCTCTTTAATGTTTTTGCTTTCTTTTTTAATACCTTGGCATCCTAATAATAAGAATGTAGAAATTGATGAGTAGATTATGGTTTTAAAAATCATGATTTAAAATTTTATTTTTTGTAAATTGAATAAGTTCTTGTAAAAATAAATTAAAGTTTTGATTTAATTCTTCATAAAAGAATAATAAATCTTGAGATGCATTTTCTATATTAGAAACTTGATTTGTGCGTCCCGCCATACTTTTTAATACCTCATCTACGGTTTTAATTTTATCAAAATTCATGATTCGGTCATATTGAATTATATAATCTAAAAATTGTTGTGCGTTAGGTGTTAAATCTAAGTAACTATTTAACAAAACTTGATGAACTCTTTCAGTAAATTCTTTTATGGTTTCATTAGAGTATTTTTTCCAATTTAAAACCAAAAAATGACCAAAAAAAATATCTATCAAAACGCCAGACCAGTGATTATAGGTAGATACTAATAGGGTTTTGCTTTTCCTAATTATTGGGTGGTTATCTGTAAAAGTATCAATATTGCGATGTAATAAAATCCCTTTTTGAATTGATTCAGAATATTGTAGATAATTTTTACCTTTGATATCATCACCAATAAAATTACCTACAACTAAACCATCATCAAATTCCGACAAAAAAAGGTGTACTATATAATTCAAAAAACTAAAGTTATTCTACTTTGATTAAATTAAACTGCATTTCTAAAATTTCACTAAAATTTGTTCCTGCATCAAACATTTCCTCATCATCTTCTTCATAATACCAATTTATAGAAATATTGGTTCCATGATTTTTTAAGTTTACAAATCTTTCGAGCATATCTAAAATACATTTTGCAGAACTTGTGTTGAAATATTTATAGTTAATATCAACTATAGTGATGGGTTGAATTTCGTTTTTATAACCATCAATCCATTCTATAATTGGTTTATAAAACTCAACGGAATTTTCTGCACAGGAAATCCCCATAATTTCCATTAAGCCATTGGCAGCGTCAAAACTAATTTTAGGAGTTTTATTTTTTGGTTCTATTGATAAATTATCCATTTATATATATAACTATTTATTTTTATTAATAATAATTTTAAAACTGAAAAAAGAGTAACTTGAACTTACTTCTTGAAAGAGATAGTTTAATTTCTCTCCAGATTTTCTTGCAATATCTATAAATCCTAATCCGCCACCACCTTTTTCTGAAAACACTTTGTTTGTTAGAATTCTATTGTAAAGTAATTTAAGTCCTTCTTTATCTTTAGAATTAACTTCATCAATTCTTGCTTTTAATTTCTCAACTTTAGATGAGCCAATAAAATTGCCAGTTTCAATCAAATAACCATTTTCTGTTGAAGTAACCGAAATAGCAACAGATTTAATATCAAAATCTACAGAATCATCTGAATTTGTTTCATCTGTATGATTGCATAAGTTTTGCAAACACTCTGTTAGAATTCCATACATTTTTTTTCTCACATTCAAATCCGTTTCTAAAGAATCGAGCTTGTCGGCAATAATAATAATAATAGAATCCACCAATTCAAAAGTTACGTTACCTTTAAATGTAAGTGCAATCGTATTTGATTTCATATGATCTTTTATTTCTACGAAATTAAGCATTTTGTAAATTTGGTGCTAAAAGTAAATAAAACTTATACATTTTTCACAATATATTTTTAAATTATGATATTTTTGTTCCAATTACTAGAATGTCATCGGTTTGTTCCCAAACATTTATCCATTCTAATATTGTTTTTTTAAGTATATCATGCTGCTCTACAATAGGTTTATCACAAATTTCAATTAATATGTTTCTGAATTTTGGGTATAAAAACTTTTTGTATCCATCTTTTCCTCCTAATTGATCTGCGTATCCATCTGAATATTGAACAATAAAATCTCCTGCCTCTAATTCAAACTCATGATTAGTAAAAGGTAAAATATCTCCTGATTTAGGTATTCCTATACTAAACGAATCTGCAACTAATTTTATTAATTCTCTATTACGTATAATATATAAATAGTTTACAGCTCCTGCAAAATTAACTTTTTTATTTTTAATATCAATAATACAAAGATTAATATCCATACCATCTCTGGATTTTGAATCTTTATTTTTTTGCTTGAGTGTATTAATTACGCCTATATTTAATTTATCTAATATTTGAGCTGCATTCAAATTTTCATTTGCTTCATTTCTTAAAATTTCGTTTAATATATCGTAACCTATGATTGACATAAATGCGCCAGCAACACCATGCCCAGTACAATCTACTGCTGCTAAATATTTTTTATCACCTCTCGCTTCAAACCAATAAAAATCGCCACTCACGACATCTTTTGGCATATATAAAACGAAATTTTCGGGTAGATGCTCATTAATTTCTTCTTGTGTTGGTAAAATAGATTCTTGTATCCATTTAGCAACTTTAATGTTATCTTTTACTTCTTCATATAATCTTACGAGCTCTTGGTTTTTTTCTTCTAATAAATTAGTTTTTTTTGAGAGTTCAGTTGTTCTAGAAATTACTTTTAATTCAAGTTCTTTATTCATTACATCTCTAAACTCATCTTTTTGTTTTAATTCTGAAATTAAGTTAAGTTGGGATGTATTATGTTCGTTCATTAACAATTTAATTCGGTCTGCAAGTGCATAAGATAACAAAATCATCTCTAATACAATTCCTAAATTAAAACTATAAACTGTAAAAATATTGTTTGGTAAACTAAATCCAAAAATACTATTTACTGTAAGATTTGATACAATAAAACCAACAAACAAAAGTGTAAAACCTACTACAAAATATTTGGTTGATGTGTTTCCATGACTGTAAGAAACAATTCCAGAAATATAACATACTAAAAGAACAAGCAAATCTATAAATACAATCTCATGTAGGTCAGGAAAAAAAGTTTGACCTGCTATAAAAATCAACATTCTTACTATTATAAATATTTCAAGAATATTGAAATGAAATCGGGTAGTAGTTTTTAGACTTACAAAACCTTGGGTGTACATTAAAGCCCAAACCGACATCAAAAATAAGGCTAAAGAAAAAGCATTTTGGTTAAATTCAGGATAAAAAGGCCAAACGAAATGAAAGCCAGTACCATCCATTACTGAACACAAAAATCCACTACTTAAAACATAAAGTACATAATAAAGGTAAGTTCTATCTTTTATTGTTAGAAATAATAGAAAATTATAAATCGCCATTGCAAGTATAATTCCATAAAAAACGCCTAAAAAATAATATTCATAAAGTGCATAGCCTGTGAATCTTTCATAAGATCGAACAACGCCTAACATAAAAACTAAATGAGAAGATTTCACTCGTGCATAGTAGGTTTGCTCTACGCCCAATATGGGCGAAATTGGGAAAACAAAATTTTTGTGTAGAACGTATTTGCTCGAAAACGGTAAATGATTACCGGCAGCGTATTCATTAAATCCGCCTTTTGAATCAGGAGCAAAAAACAAAATTTGTTGAATAGAAGAATCAAAATATTCAAAAATCCAAGATTTATTTCGTTCTGAATTATTTTTAATTTTAAACCGAATCCAATAAGCCGAATTAGTATTTAAGTTTCTTGGCAATTGAACATTATTTTCTTTGAATTTGTGTTCGTTAATTTCTAAAGAAACATCTTCAATTGTAAGCCTAGAAGTTTTATCTTCAAAAATATCAAGTTTATCAAAAGCAACTTCATATTGTACAATTGAGTCGTTGATTTGAACAACTCGGTTTGAATAGGAATTTTTAGAATTAAAAAGTAAAATAAAAAAAGCAAGTAAAAGTTTTAATTTCATTTTGGTTTCAATTATACGTAGTTTTTTTTAAAAAGATAATATTTTTTTATTTTTTTTAGTATATATCTTTAAAATCAGCCGATAAAATAAATAAAATGATCAAAAACTCCAAATAGTAGTTAAAATAAAATTGCAATTCTTAATAAATCTAAAAAAAATAGTAATACAATGAAATATAAATTCTTAATAATCATTTAAAAAATAATTATTTTAATAATAAATTGAAAATAAAAACAGAATTTAGATAATGTGGATAAAAATTAAAAATATACATTTTAATTAGTGTTTTAAAAATAAAAATGGATTTAAAAATATTCTTTGACTCAATAGACGAGTTAGTTTATGACATTATAACTGACCCTAATTCCATTTTTAACCAACTAAAAATACATTCAGATAAATTTCCCGAATGGAAAAGTTCAGATATAGCTTTAATAGGATTAACAGAAGATAGAGGTAATATTTACACTTCTGGAATTGAAAAAGGGGCTGATGCTATTCGTAAGAAACTATATAAACTAAAAAAAAGCAATAAAAGTGTAAATATTGTTGATTTAGGTAATTTAAGAAATGGAATAAAAATAGAAGATACTTACTTACGATTGAAAGAAGTTTGCGAAATTTTATTAGAATATAATATAATTCCTGTAATTATTGGCACAACGCACGATTTGGATGTAGGACAGTTTTTGGCTTATGAAAAATTTGATAAATTAATTTCAGTTGCCAACATTGACGCCATTTTAGATTTAGAAAGCTCCACTCACCACGGACACAATAAATATCATACGCATCAAATTTTGATGCATGAACCAAATTTTTTGTTTAATTTTTCTAATATTGGCTATCAATCTTTTGCTAACGACTATGAAAATGTAGAGGTTTTGGAAAAACTAAATTTCGAGAATTATCGCATTGGGCAAGTAAGAAAAAACATGGAAGAAATGGAACCTGTGGTGCGTCAAGCAGATATGGTTACGATAGATATTACTTCAATTCGCATCAGTGATGCCCCAGGAAACCCCAATGCAACACCATTTGGACTTTCGGGAGAAGAGGCTTGTCAACTTACTTGGTATGCAGGCATGAGCAATAAATTATCTTCTCTTGGAATTTATGAATATTACCCCGAAGAAGATTTTAAAGGTCAAACTGCGGGCTTAATAGCCACCATGATTTGGTATTTTTTTGAAGGATTTTATAATCGAAAAACTGATACAAATTTTAGAGGCGATGGCTTTATAAAATATTCTATTGCATTAAAAAATAATCCTACAAAAATCACTTTTTATAAGCATAAAATAAGTGAAATGTGGTGGATGGAAGTTCCTTATCCTACTGGAAAAGAAAAATTTCAAAGAGTTTCAATCATGCCGTGCAGTTATACAGATTATGAAACTGCTTCAAAAGGGGATTTGCCTTTGCGATGGATAAGCACACATGCAAAATTGATTTAATAGATAGTGTACAAAAAAGTGTGTAATCCCAAAGAAATGTTATATTTAAAATTCAACCTTTAAATAAAAAAACAATGGAATTTACACACGAACAAATA
>REAG01000020.1 GCA_004294265.1 Cytophagales bacterium
AATCAGTAGCAAAGGGGTATCCTAATTTTAATGGGTATAGAAATTCTATCCTATTTTTTCAAGGTAAACTTTTGCTCCATTCACTCTAAATACTGGAGTGCCAATTTTATTTTTTATAAATCCTCTACAATTTTTAATTTACACTTTTAGTAATTTATAAATTTCTTAACCCATCAAATCTATTTGATAGTCATTTTGAGAAATTTCGAGTTTGAAGTTTTGAAAATAATAAACGAAGTAAATACAAAAGTCCACTTAGTTATTTCAAAAAATAGCTAAATGAGCTTTTCAATAATAAATTTCAGTTTTATTTGACAAAAGTCAAATTTTATGTAGTATTTTGGATATATCTTTAAGTCTAAATTCACCTTATCAAACCTTGAAGCCAAAATTTATTTGTATAATTTTATTTAGTTTACTGTTTTTTAGTTACAAATGTTTTTCACAAAACAAATTTACCATTTCAGGTAATATAAAAGATACTGAAAATAAGCCATTGGAATATGCCTCAGTTGTACTTTTCAAATCGGATGATTCTCTCCAAGTTGCAGGTACAATTACAAACGAAAAAGGCTTTTATACTTTTGAAAACATAAAAAAAGGCAGTTATTATTTTCAAGCCTTACAAATAGGTTATAAAAAAACAAAATCTGATATTTTTGAATTAAACGAAGATAAAACATTGAATATGAGTGTTTTAGCCAATTCAAAACGAATAGACGAAGTAGAAATTTTAGCTCAAAAAGCTTTTATCGAACAACAAGCGGATAAAACTGTGGTTAATGTCGAAAATAGCATAGTAAGTACAGGAGTTTCGGTGTCGGAAGTACTCAAGCGTGCACCTGGCGTAACAGTTGATAAAAATGGCGGTGTAAAACTTAAAGGAAAAGATGGGGTAATGGTGATGATAGACGACAAACCTTTGTATATGGACGAAGCCCAATTGGGAGCTTTACTAAAATCTATTCCTGCCGATCAGGTAAAAAATATTGAAATCATGACCAACCCATCTGCCAAATACGATGCCGAAGGCAATGCTGGGATTATCAATATAAAATTAAAAAAAGGTGCTTACGAAGGCTTAAATGGCTCAACTACTGCAAGTTATAGTCAGGGTGTTTATCCAAAAGCAAATATTGGAATAAATTTAAACTACAGAAAATCAAAACTTTCGACCAGTTTTGGCTATCAGTATGGCTATAAAAAAAATCTTGAAAGAATGGAGGTTAATCGTAATTTTTTAAATCCAACGCTACTTGAATCCAAATTTATTACATTAAGCGATTTTCCAAATCCAGTTCAAAACCACAATATAAATGGTGGCGTAAGTTACGATTTTGATGATAAAAATAGTATTCAATGGAGCGGAATGGGAAATTATGAATACGGAAATTGGCTAGGAGGAAGCAAATCACAACTTTTTTTAAAGTCTGATAATCAAGCAAATAATACGTATAATTCTACTGAAAATTCGGATACAAAAAACTATAATATCAGTTCCTCGCTTAATTATAAGCACAATTTCGACACAAGTGGTACAAAACTAAGTATTATGGCAGATGTCAGCACGTATAATCTTAAAAATATACAAAATTTTTCTACCCAAACGCTAGATCGATTTTTACAACCACTAGGAAACGCAGCTGCATTTAGAACCCGAATTCCGACAGTTTTAAATCAATTTGGAATAAAAATAGATTTTGAAAAAAATATTTTTTGGAAATTAAAACTCGAAACTGGTGCTAAATTTACAAGCATTTCGAGCGACAACGACATTCGTTTTTTAATTCCTAAAAATAACGGAACCGATTCATTATCAAGTAATTATTTTATTTATAAAGAGTTGATTTCGGCAGGATATATAAATCTTGCCAAAGAAATTGGAAAATGGAAATTGCAAGCAGGTTGCAGAGTAGAATATACCAGAACAAGAGCAGAAAATAAATCATTAGAACAACTTATACCAAGAGATTATACTCAGCCTTTTCCATCAGCAAGCGTAAATTATAAATATTCAAAAAATACAAATTTCACATTGCAATATAGCCGCAGAATTGATAGACCAGATTATAAATCGCTCAACCCGTTTGCTTATTTGATGGATATTTTTACTTCCTATCAAGGAAATCCATTGCTTTTGCCCCAGTTTACACACAATTTTGAGTTTATCAATTCCTTTTTTCAGGGTGCTCTTACGGGTACATTAAATTATAGCCACACAGAACAATTTATTGGCGATGTGTATGTAGTAAATCCTGTAAATCTTCAAACAAAATATACTTTTTCAAACATCGCATCTTTTGAAAATATGGGAGTAGCACTTTCGCTTTATTATCCTGTAAATAAGTGGTTTACAACTACCAATTATGTGTATTTTTATCAAAACAATATACAAGGAAATGATGTAAATGTTGGAAAAATTTCTAATAGTCGTTTTGCATTTATAATCAATTCTACTCAAAACATTTTGTTGCCACGCAAATGGGATTTGGAACTTTCGTTCAATTACGAATCGCCAACGGCTTGGAGTATGATGCGGTATAAAGAACTTTGGCAGCTGTCTTTTGGTGTTCGTAAAAAACTTTTTGAAGATAAATTAATTGCAAAATTAGCTGTAAACGATGTTTTTTGGACGTATTATTGGCGTGGAACAAGCGAAACCAATAATTCGCAAACCCAAATAAACGACCAATATAAATGGGACAATAGGCTCGTTACCTTTAGTTTGACCTACAATTTTGGTAAAAAATACGCAGCTCCAAAATCTATAGACCAAGAATTAGAAGAAAAATACAAACATCAAGAAGAAAAACTAAAAGAGGAAACGGATAGAAAAAGGTAATGGAATGTTTTTATATTTCAAAATCTGAAAATATGTATGATAAAATATATTCGAGTTTTAGATATAAAATTAATTTAACCCAAATAACGTAATTGGAAAATCTATGATTTAATGCCACTTTTCCCCATCCAGTTGCAAGGAAAATATAGGAAAGTTACTTTATACCTTTCCATTTTGAGGAAAGATTAAGATTGGGGTTTTAAAATTACATAATTTAACGTCAATACAAAATGGGTTTTTATCAGAATAAAAGTTTATAAAAATTCCACTATATTAAACCGACTATATAAATTGGTATTCAATTATTAATTATCATACTTTTGGTAAGAGTACAAGGCTTTAAAATGTACAATCACACTTAATCAGTTTAATATGAGAAGATTCTAGAATTACTATTGGGAACTCCTAAAAACCTCAATTCCGTTGAAGCCATCCCACTTGTGGAGGGTTTGGGTGGGGTTTTTAAAAATAATATTGGGGTTTTTAGAGGTTCCCTATTACTATATTTTAAATAAAAATTAAATTATTGAAAATTTTAATTATACTTTTTAAAGAACTTTTCATTTTAATAAAAATTATGTTTTTATAATCAATTGCCTATAAGTTATAGTATAATAACTAAATAAAGCAATTAATATGAAATAACTACTTTTAATTATATATCCTTTTAATAAATAATCATATTAAAAATTCCAAACAACACAAAATTTAGCATCAATAATAATTGTATTATTTAAAGAACTTTTATTATTATTCTTATGTGTATTTTCGCTTTTGTAGGTTCATTTTAAAGCCATAATTTTTAAGAAGTCCTCTTTTGATTAGTTATCAGTTCAAAAAAACCAATTATATTCTATAAAATTTAGCTTTATTTTAATAAATAACTCCATTTAGCGACCATTATTGACAAAAAACCACAAAAAACTAATTAAAAACTAAGGCGTATATTTGCATATAATTAAAAAAATAAAATTTAACATTTAAAATTTATATATCATGGAAAGGTCAATCAAATATTTGTATTACAGAGGTGTTCGTTATATTTCTAATATCATATCAGAACAAAAATCAAAAATTAAAAATTTAAGTTACAGAGGTGCAAGTATTTTGAGCAATGCTGCTGAAACAGTTGTAAAATCTACGCAACCACACGTATATAGAGGTGCAGCTTATTAATTTTATTTTTTATATAAAGTCCAATAAATAATTACAATTCCTTTTTAACTTTCCCTCATTGGGGAAATAAGAAAGGGGTTTTCTAAAAATTTAATTGTAAATATTTGGTGGACTCAATATAATAAAAACAAAAAAGAGAGCCAAAAGCTCTCTTTTTTTGCATTTAAACAAAACTATTTATTTAATTTCGTAAGCATTCATTCCGTGTTCAAAAGAATCAAGTCCTTCAACTTCTTCTTCTTTAGAAACTCTAATACCTGTTGTGTATTTTAAACCTAAAAATACAATGAAAGCAAATATAAAAGCAGCAGCACCGTAAGCGGCAACACCAATAAGTTGAGTCATAAATTGAGCACCGCTAGCTTTTGCACCAAAAATACCAACAGCAAGAGTTCCAAAAATACCGCAAACCAAATGCACAGAAAGAGCTCCAACTGGATCGTCTAATTTAATTTTGTCAAACATAAATACAGAAAACACAACTATCATACCTGCAATTAAGCCAATAATTATAGCATCTCCAGGTCCCATTTGATCAGCACCAGCTGTTATTCCAACTAAACCAGCTAAAATTCCGTTTAAAACCATTGATAAATCATGTTTTTTAGTTACAAAGAAAACAGTAAGGGCAGCAGCAACTCCACCAGCAGCAGCAGCAAGAGAAGTAGTTACCAAAACTAGAGAAGTTAAACCTGGATCAGCAGAAAGTACAGAACCACCATTGAAACCAAACCATCCTAACCATAATAAAAATGTTCCAATAACTGATGAAGTTAAGCTATGACCTGGAATAGCATTTACTTTTCCATTTTCATATTTTCCAACTCTAGCACCTAGCAATAATACACCTGCTAAAGCACCCCATCCACCCACAGAGTGAACCAAAGTTGAACCTGCAAAGTCATAAAAGCCCATAGTATTTAACCAGCCATAACCCCATTTCCAACTTCCTAAAACTGGGTAACAAACACCCACAAATAAGATTGAGAATATTAAATATGCTTCTAATTTAATACGTTCAGCAACAGCTCCAGAAACGATTGTAGCGCAAGTAGCAGCAAACATTCCTTGAAATAAAAAGTCAGTCCAATAAGTATAGCCAGGGTTGTATGCACTAGTAACACCAGCTGCATCAGTTCCTATTCCCCATCCAGCAAAGCCGAAAAAATCCATTGAAACCCCAGCAGCAAAACCTGGATACATTAAATTAAATCCGCAAAGTGCATACATTAATAAACCTATTGCAGGTGTAAGTGTGTTTTTATACAGAACATTAACTGTGTTTTTAGATCTTGTTAAACCTGATTCAAGTGTAGCAAAACCCAAGTGCATAATAAAAACTAGCCCAGTCGAGAGCATCATCCAAAGGTTGTTGGTGGTAAATAATGTTTGTTCCATAATTAAATTGTTTTAAAGGTTAAAGTTTAGTTAATAAATTATTAATAATTTTCAAAAGTATAGAATAAAATTTAATAATCTAATATTATAACATTTTTTTTCAAAATATGTTTAAATTTAAACTACTTTTTTTAAAAATCTTCAATTATTTGCTAAAAACAACCAAAAATCATCCTATTTTTACTAATATTTTTTTTAAAATTAATTTATTTCAATTTAATTTGTAACTATTCAGCCCTAAATATAGCAATTAAATTAAGATTTTCCAAAATCGGTTTTCCGTTTTTGATAGAAGTATCAATTACAGACCTTAGGACGG
>REAG01000160.1 GCA_004294265.1 Cytophagales bacterium
AAATATTTACAATTAAATTTTTAGAAAACCCCTTTCTTATTTCCCCAATGGGGAAAAGTTAAAAAGGAATTGTAATTATTTATTGGACTTTATATAATTAATTAGGGATAAAATATTTATCTTAGCTTTTCTAAATAATCAAATGATTAATTTGTTTTAAAAAGTTAAAAAAAGATATAATATTGTTTTTTCAGGTTAATAAAATGCCTTAAAACCCAATTTCTAGAGTATTCCCATCTGAATACTTCAATTTCAGTACGCCTCCTTGATCTAAAGCTATCCAAGTATAATTAGAAACTGCGGTAGCTCCAACTGTAACCTTTCTGGGTTTTGCTTTAAGTCGAGCTATGATAGATCCTTCCTTGTCAAAAGTTTTGATTGAAATACTAGAACTAGAATATTTGATATCAGTCAGTGTACTGGTAGATTTAAGAATATGGTCTTCGCCTGCGGGTGCCCATTCGGGTATGGCTGCCATTCCATCAAAATAATGTTTTATAAAATCGGAGTAGCCATCGCTCCACCAGCTGCCGGGCCAAGTATGTCCTACCCAAGCGGCTCCCGATTCTTCTACTGCATAGGTGCCATAATTAAAATTGCGAAGTGCCTCTTCTTTAAACCATTCGTTTTTTGTTTTTTCATAAAACATAGCACAAACCGAAGCATAACGTGCCGAATGACTTGCCATTGGTTCGTAACACCAAGTTTGTTCTTTTATGGCATCAATGGTTTCGTCTCCAAAAGCACTTTTAATATAATAAATCAAGGCTTGTATATGAATATCTAAATTAGAAACTCCTTGTGGATTTTTTAATAAATATCTTGCCGTTTCCATGGGTGTTGTTTGTATGCGATTCGACTGAAATTCATCGCCAATAATATCTTCAAAATAACCATTCCAAACGTAGGTTTTCATAGGACCCGATTTTGAAAAAAGCCAATTCCAAGCTACATCACGGGTTTCTTTATATTTTCTGATGCGACTTGTATCGAGTGCAATATTTTTTTGAATACGCAAAAGTTCATCAAATAATTTAATGGGTTCGATTACATTTGAGCAATAAGTATCATACACTTTGCCTGTACGGGCATTGAGCCTAAAAGCCCAAGGCGAATATTTAGTTTGTGTAGCCACAAAATTTCCATAAGCAGGTACAGCATCTTTTTTAACAAACTTAGCCAAGGCATCGGCACAATTTAAGGCGGCAGTTACATATTTTTTGTCGCCTGTAATTTGAAAATATTTAATGTAAGCATAGCCCATATCGCCAAGTTTGTCTGGTTCGATGCCGTGCAAACCATCGCCTCGCATGCCTTCGTGTTCGAGCATCAATGCACCTTGATAAACCGTATCTTTGGGGTCTGAACTGGCATAAGGCACATTTGCCCAAGCAAAATTGGCTGGTGTAGAACCATATTTTATTTGATAATCGAGCATTTGTCCTACCAAAGTCAAAAGGTCTTTATTTCCTGTAAATGGATATAAATCCAAAGCCAAACTTTGTGTAAATCCCGAAAAAACTACAGCAGGATTATGCATCCAATCCACCGCATCGAAGTTTGCGGCTTTGTTTCCACCAATAGATTTTCCTTGCACAATGTCGTTTCCTTTTTTCATGTGCGGACCTTCAAAACAACAGGTTGTGTAAAGCATTGTTTTGCCAGCTCTTTTATCGACAGGTTGATGGTATAACACAAAATCACTTGTCAATTTTATTGCTTTTTGATAGGCTTTACCAACATTATTTGGAAAATAGCGAGGTAATAGTTTGCCATTTGCATCTCTATTTATTTTTGTACCACAAATGCTATCAAGCAGCGGTTTTGTCTTGATAGTTTGTGCTAAAGTTATGCTAATCGAAATGGATATTAAAAATAGTGTAGTTTTCATGTTATTAAGTTTTTGTTATTATTATTAATTTAAGCAATCATTTTATTTTCTGTAAAACCTATTTTTTCAATCTCAACTTTTACAATATCGCCAGGTTTGAGCCAGTTTTTTTCTGGTAAGCCCATAATTACACCCGCTGGAGTACCTGTAACAACTAAATCGCCAGGTTCTAAAGTCATGTGAGCGGATAGATCTGCAATGATTTCTGCAATCGAAAAAATCATATCCGAAGTATTAGAATTTTGGCGTTCTTCTCCATTGAGCGAACATGTTAGTTGCAATTTTTGTGGGTCGCCAACTTCATCTTTCGTTACCAAATATTTTCCTAAAGGCAAAAACTGATCTAAACTTTTGCCCATTAGCCATTGAGAAGTTCTGAATTGTAAATCTCTGCAAGACAAATCATTGGCTACACAATAACCCAACACATAATCAAGTGCATTTTCTTTAGTTGCGTTTTTGCATTTTGTGCCAATCACAAAACCAAGTTCTACTTCATAATCAAACTGCGAACCAACTTTGCCTAGCGACACATCCTGACCAAAATCAATTAAGGTATTGCTGTATTTTGTAAACACAACTGGAATAGTTGGAATCGCCATTCCGCTTTCTATGGCATGTTTTCGGTAATTCAATCCGATACAAATTATTTTTGATGGACGAGAATTGCAAGAAAGAATCTGTAATTTACTTTCGTCTAAATATTCACCAGTATAGTTTTTAACACCTTTTTCTATTTCTAACAAATCGGCATTTGTAAGGTTTTTATCCGAAAAAAAACCAAGTTTTATCACTCCTTTGGGTGTAGAAACGCCAAGTGTGATTTTGTTTTGATCTTGGAAATACAATAATTTCATATTGAATAATGATAAAGTTTTTAATTTAATAATAAGCAAAAGTGGCAAATTATTTTGACTCTAAAACGAAATAATTTGCCACTCAATGATTTTAATATGTAGCTCTTCCTCCTGTTAAATCGTAAGTAAAAGCGGTTGTAAAACTATTTTCTTTTGACACAATAAAACTTGCCAAATCCGCAGCTTCTTCTAGCGTTCCGCAGCGTTTCATCGGGATTTTATCGGTCATATATTTTACTTGCGTATCTGGCATGGCATCTACCAACGGTGTGCGAATAACGGCAGGAGCAAGTGCATTAACCGTAATTCCTGTTTCGGCATATTCTTTGCCTTGCACTTTTGTCATTCCAATCACTGCTGCTTTTGACGAAGAATAAGCCAACATGCCTGCATTACCTTCCTTGCCTGCAACCGAAGCGATATGCAATATTCTACCATAGTTTTGTTTAAGCATTTGTGGCAACACACCTTGAGCGGTGTAATAGCTTGCCATATAATTTACTTCAAAAACTTTTTTCAAGTTTTCGGTTTCTACTTCGTGGCTTTTGATATTTGTTTTGCCTGTGATACCAGCACAATTAACTAGAATATCTACTCGTCCCCATTTGGCAACTACTTCGTTGATGCTATCGTTCACCAGTTTTTGGTTTGTAATATCAATACCAAAAACAATAGTTTTAGAACTCATTTCTGCAAATGCAGTTGAAGCCTCTGCACCATTTAGGTCGAAAACGGCAACTTTAGCACCCAAACTGATTAGTTTTTTAGCTATCGCTAATCCCAAACCAGAAGCAGCACCTGTAATTATAGCAACTTGATTTTCAAAATTCATGGCTTAGTATTTTTTAATATCTTCAACTAATTTTAAAATACGCTCATTCAATTCTTTGATGTAGTTTGCAGTAGAAGCATCAGGAATATAAGCACCTTTACGGGCAATGCTGTTTTTCAACACACCTCTGGCAATTAATAATTCTTTTTCGGCATAATGGAACAATTCCATGTTTTGAAGCGAGAAGAATATTTGTGGCATCACACGCTCAAAAATCTCAAATGCTTTGGCAGTTTCGCCTTTCTGACGCAATGTAAATACTTTTTGCAAAATATCTGAAACCGCTAAACCTGGCATTACACCAGCAATACCAACTGGAATTAACTCTAATAAATACAAACCTCCCCAACCTTCAAGTACACCAACCGAACCTTTTGTGGTTTTGATAATATCTTCAAATTTAGGAGCACAAAGAGGTTCTTCTAATTTTAAATATTTGAAATTTGGATGTTTCAAACGCAAATCATCAATTAGTTTTACGCTAATAGACGAGCCTCCCGGATTGAAATCTTGAATCAAAACAGGTGTGTTTGGAATGGCATCAAAAAACTCTGATAAGTATTGTTTGATAGACACTTCTGGCAAAGCAAAAATACGTGGAACAGCAAGCGAAATCACGTCAGCACCTGCGGCTACATTTGCTTTTGCTAATTTGATAGCTATTTTGAGCGATGGGCTGTTCGATTGAGCCACAATTTGCATTCTTCCTTTGGCTTGATCAACGGCAATTTTTACAACCAGTAGTTTTTCATCGTCCGAAAGTTTGTAAAATTCACTCGCATAAGCTGGCAAACAAGCCGCTTTTATGCCAATAGAAATAGAAAATTCTACAAGGTTGCGAAGGGCTTGTTCATCTACTTCTTCGTCAGCTGTAAATGGTGTTGGAATAATTGGAATAACGCCTAATAAATCTTTTGAGTTTGACATGATTTTAATTGTTAATAGTGAATAATTGTTAATTGTTAATTGTTAATTGTTAATGGTTAATGGTTAGTTGTTAATGGTTAATGGTTAGTTGTTAATGGTTAATGGTTAGTTGTTAATGGTTAGTTGTTAATGGTTAATGGTTAATGGTTAATTGTTTATTGATAACTGTTGATTGATAATCTTAAATTTTAATTTTTAGAATTAATTTTTAACTAATAACTAACAACTAACAACTAACAACTAACAACTAATAACTAATAACTAATAACTAATAACTAATAACTAATTATTACGATTGTTTATTTATTTTATGTTCCCATAAGGTAGTGATTAGTGTGCCAATCAGCACTAAAACGCCACCTATTATAGCCAAGAAAGATAGTTTTTCGCCTAAGAAAATAGCTGCAATAGGCAATCCCAAGAATGTAATTAAGTAATTTGATAGTCCAACTTGGGTTACATCCAAGTGTTTTAATGCCCTGAAAAACAATATCATAGACAAAAAATTATGAAATACAGTGAGTAATGCTAATCCAAACCAAGTTTGGGTGCTAAAAACTGCTATGTTGCTAAAACTTTGAGGTTCAAAATAGATAACTAACGGAGTAAGGATGATGATTAAAGTAATATACGAGTAGAAAAGCATATCCATTTCTGAAAAATAGGGTGATATTTTTTTGCAAATGGTATTGTAATAGGCATTTCCTAAAATAGCTATAAATATTAGTATGTTTCCGAGTGTGTAATTAGAACCGAAATCGAGTTTGGAAATATCGCCAGAGGCACACAAAACCACACCAGCTATGGCAATGATAAAACTTATCCATCGTGCCAAATTCATTTTTTCTTTTAAGATAATGAAAGCAAAAAATGCGGTAATCACGGGCAAGGAAAGGGTGATAATGGAAGCATTGCTAGCCAACGAAAGTTGTGTCCCCCAAGTGATGATAACTTGAGCCGGAAAAGCCCCCAAAAGTGCCAACGAAACAAAGGTAATTACATCTTGTGTGTTGATTTTTTTGATGTCTAACGCTCCTTTGTTTAAGAATGGTATGAGTAAAAATGTAGCCAAAAGCATGGGTGCCCAAACGGTAAATATCGGACCTACTTGGTCTTGTACCAATTTGATGCAAGTAAACTGCATAGCCCACATCAAGTTGGCAAAAAATAACAATATCCAAGCTACAAATGATTTATTCATTTTTTGTATTTTGCTTATATTTAATAGCACTACAAAGGTCTGCATACTTTTTGGTTGTTTTGTATATTAAATTATTCATTTTGTATACTTTTTTAACATATTATCAGTATTTTTGCCTAAATACGATTAATAAAGTATGCTAAAAGCCCAATTATACAAACATCCGCTGCGGTCGGACAGCTCGTTTTACTTCGGAAATCAGCAATGCGATTACTTCGACAGACCTTGGCATTTTCACAAGGAGTTCGAATTGGTGTATATCAACAAAAGTTATGGCACCAAATTTATTGGCAACAAAGTATTGCCTTTTGAGCCTGGCGATTTGACTTTGATTGGCTCAAATTTGCCACATCTATTTCGCAATAACGAGGAGTTTTATCAATCTGTTGGGCAAAACAGAGCCAATTCTCTGTTTGTACATTTTACAAAAGACTTTTTAGGAGATGGTTTTTTTGAACTCCCAGAGTGGAATTTGGTCAATCGGATGCTTGAGAAATCGGCTTTTGGCATTCAAGTAGTGGGTAAAAGTAGGGACATTATATCTCAAAAATTAAAGAATATGGATTTGCAAAATCCAACCCACAGGCTGATGAGTTTGCTTGAAATTTTAATTGAAATATCAGTAAGCTCCGAAGCTAGTACTATTTTATCGGCTGGTTTTGCACCCAACAACAGTGGCGATACCGATAAAATCAACAAGGTTTTTGAGTATATCATCAAAAACTATCAAAAAGAGATTTATTTAGATGATATTTCTTCGCAGTTGCACATGAGTACGGCAGCATTTTCTCGCTATTTCAAAAAACATACACGCAAAACTTTTTCGGATTATGTAACCGAAATTCGAATTGCACACGCTTGCAAACTGATTATCGAAGATAACAAAAGTGTTTCGGAGATTGGCTACTTGAGTGGGTTCGAAAATATGGCAAATTTTTATCGTCACTTCAAAGCCAATATGGGCATGATTCCTAAAGAATATAAAAATAAGTTTAAAATTAGTTGAACTTTGGTTTATTTAGTTATGAGTTTTTTTGCGTCATTGCGAGGGAGGAACGACCGAAGCAATCCCTAATAATGTGAGATTGCTTCGCTTCGCTCGCAATGACGGCTGACGAAACGTTACCAACGGACAACGTCATTGCGAGGGAGGTACGACCGAAGCAATCCCTAGTGGTATGAGATTGCTTCGCTTCGCTCGCAATGACGGCTGACGAAACGTTACCAACGGACAATCGTCATTGCGAGGGAGGAACGACCGAAGCAATCTCTAGTAGTGTGAGATTGCTTCGCTTCCCTCGCAATGACGGCTGACGAAACGTTACCAACGGACAATCGTCATTGCGAGGGAGGAACGACCGAAGCAATCCCTAGTAGTGTGAGATTGCTTCGCTTCGTTCGCAATGACGGCTGACGAAACGTTACCAACGGACAATTGTCATTGCGAGGGAGGAACGACCGAAGCAATCCCTAGTGGTATGAGATTGCTTCGCTTCGCTCGCAATGACGGGAAGATTGCTTCGTTTAATTGAACTAACGCAGACAGGGTTTAAAACCCTGTCTGCGTATATAAATACAATTTTAATCCACCACTAATTTTGCACTTTTATTACCAATTCTAACCAAATATATACCGCTCGAAATCTTGGCAGATACTTCTGTGCTTGCAGATGTGATGGTTTGGGTATAAACTATTGCTCCTTGTGCATTGAATACATACATTGTAGCACCCAATACTCCATTTTCAATTCTCCATTCTCCATTTGAAGTTGGGTTTGGATAAATGCTAAAGTTGGTAGATTGGTAGGTTGGTAGGTTTGTAGATAATGTAACATCGGTAACTACCACTGGCGTATTTGCACTCGACAATTGGTTAGGGTTTTGAATCAAAATTACATTGTTATTAGCAAGTAAAGTACCAGCTGGAATTGTAGCTACAATGCTTGAACCATTTACAGTAAAGTTTGTAATTGCAACACCATTTACGGTGATTGTAGCTCCGTTTACAAAACCGGCTCCAGAGATAGTGATGCTTGTAGCGGAGGTTAAAACTCCATTCGCTGAAACACCAGAGATACTTGCCACAGGTATTGTAACATCTATTGGTGCTATACTAATGGAGGTAGTAGCCACCTGATTTGGATTTTGAATACTTACAGATAGCGGCAATGTCAATCCAGATGGAAGAGTAGCGACAATGGTGTTGGCATCTTGCACTGTTACTTGGTTGATAGCAACGCCATTAATAGTTACAGTTGCTCCGTTTATAAATCCTGAACCTGAAACTGTGATGCTTAAAGGAGAAGTAGAATTGCTTGGATTGCCAGAAGCTGATATTCCAGAAACTGACACAGTTGCTGTTTCTTGCACCAAAATATTTCTCACTAAACTTCCACAAAAGCCAGTAGCTGTAACCATGTAGCTTCCAGCACTTACATTGGAAATAGTTTCAGATGCAGAACTGTTACTCCATAAATAAGATACATTTTCCCCAGTAGCCGAAATAGATAAATTTGTTGTTGCTCCTGCATTTATCACTTGATTTTCTGAAATAGAAACGATGCTTGTGGCTGGTTTTACTTGTAAATTAACTTCACTTGAAATGGCAGTTCCGCACGTTCCCGAAACGGTTACCATATATGAACCTAGAGCTGTAGTTATGATTTCATCTATTGTTCTGCCATTACTCCATTTATAGCTAAGATTTGCCCCAGTTGCCGATACTAAAATAGACATATCTACACCTTCACATTCTACAGACGTTTGACTTAGAGATTGGATACTTGTATTTGGTAAGCCAGTTACGGTTATTGGACTTGATATAGCTGGACTCCCACATGCTCCAGAAACAGTAACCGAATAAATCCCTTCTCCTACCGTAGGTTCATCGCCTGTGTTGCCATTGCTCCACAAATACGTCTTGTTTTTTCCTTCTGCATTTACAAAAAGACCGACTGTATTTGTTCCGCAGACTGTTTCTAAAATGCTTTGGCTTGTGATAGTAGTTATTGGATTTACGGTCAATTCCATTAGATTAGAAACTGCGGTGCCACAAGTACCTGTTACAGTGGTTTGGTAAATTCCTGCAACCGATGTACCAAACTGGTTTGTGGTAACTCCATTGCTCCACAAATACATTAAATTATGCCCCGTTGGTGATACCCCAAAGAAAGTAGAGCTTCCTCCACATATCGTTTTACTTGATGTTTGCATCGAGATTGACGTATTTTGAAAACTTGTTACTGTTACTGGACTTGAAATAGCTGTGCCGCAAGCACCTGAAACAGTTACCGTATAAATCCCTGCACCTACCGTAGGTTCATCGCCTGTGTTGCCATTGCTCCACAAATAGGTTTTGTTTTTTCCTTCTGCATTCACAAATAAACCGACTGTGTTTGTTCCACAAACCGTTTCTAAAATGCTTTGGCTTGTGATAGTAGTTATCGGATTTACTGTCAATTCCATTAGGTTTGAAACTGCATTGCCACAAGTACCTGTTACAGTGGTTTGGTATATGCCTGCTACCGATGTACTAAACTGGTTGGTTGTAACTCCATTGCTCCACAAAAACTTTAAATTATGCCCAGCTGGCGATACCCCAAAGAAAGTAGAACTTCCGCCACATATCGTTTTACTTGATGTTTGCATAGAAATTGAGGTGTTTTGCAATCCAGTAACCGTTATTGTATTTGCAACATAAATGCCACAATTTCCAGTAACAGACAAAGTATATTGACCTGCCGCGGATGTTTGAATACTTGAAGTAGTACTGCTATTTGACCATAAATAACTAGAAACAAAACCAGCTACAGGCACTGTCAAATTTGCTATTTGACTAGGACATATTGCATAAGAATTCTGAAAAGTACCAAAAGTGATTGGAAGGCAATAATTAAAGACTCTAATTTTTTTGTCAAAATCAGTTACATATATCTTATCATTTTTATAATCGACATGAATATTTCGAGCTGCAACAAATTGTGAAGGATTGCTTCCCAATGTTCCAAAACTACCAGCAGTATTGTAATTTGAACCAGTAAAAGAAACAAAATTAACAATATTGCTTGAATAAGCTATTTTGCCATCGGGCATAATTTTGATATCCACTGGAGGTTTAAAAGCATTTCCACCACCAGTTGCGGTAGTAATAGAACCAACAATGCCAATATTATTTCCTGATATTGTGCTTATGGTTACTCTTGATGAAGAGGGAGTACTAGCATAAACTATGTCATTTTTAATATCAATTTCTCTTGTTAAGTTATAGCTTAAAGGATTGTTGATGTCGTTAGATGTAAAGTTTCTATTTAAAAATGTAAAAGAAACACCATCAAAAGAATAAACAGCAATACCTGCATCTGATGTAAAGCTATAATTAGTGTACAATCTATTGTTATAATATTTTAAAGAATGAATATTTCCAATATAACGAGATTGATAAAAATCTTCCATATTAGTAATATAGGTAGGCGAATTTGTAGAAATATCATAAGCTAAAACTCTATTAACATTTGGTTGAGCCACAAATAAGTATTTCCCATCAGAATCAACCTCAAGATCAGTAGAAGTAGAAGCATAAATACCTAAAGAAAAATTACTTACATAACTAAAATTATCGCCAACTCTTGTAAATATATTTATTCTTTCTGCTTCGCTATCTAGAACAAAAACACGACCTTTGTTGTCGGTAGTTAGGTTATTAAGATTTAAAAAAAAGCCGCCAGGAAGTGTTCCATAAACCAAAAAAGGATCAAGATTGCTACCTACAAAGCTTCTAACTAAGATTTTGGATTTACTCGTATTTATCAATAAATTTCCTCTTACAGCAAATTCAGATGCTTCTGTATAGTCAAAATTAAATAAATGATTGATATTAGCACCTACAATACTTAATGCTTTGCCAAACATGTCGTCTCTAATAATTATCTTATTATTTCTTAAAGAAACGCCACCAATTTGGCTAAACTCTCCATTATTACTAGAGCTACCTAGACTTCCATAACTATTTACAAAACTTAAATTTGTTCCATTTATAGTAAAATATTGCACTCTTGATACACTAGAAAAAAAATCATCATCAGTAACCACCAGTTTATTCCCCTCCGCATCCATACCTTTGATAGAAGTAAATTCTCCATTATTATAACCATTTTGTCCATATTTAAAATAATAACCCATATTATTTCCATTAATGGTGTAGATTTTAATTTCAGAAGAATTGTTTTGGGTAACATAAATAGTATTTGATGCTACTGCAATGCGATCAGGGTCTGATAAACTTCCATCACCTAAACTATTATCACAAACTAATTCAGAAGCTAAACTAAAATTAGTACCTAAATAAGAATATGATTGAATAACTGCCTTATTACTAACTTGTTTTATACCAGTAGTATAAAGTCGGTTATTGTGAAAATAAACACTACCTAAAATTCTTATTCCATGCACATTAAACTCAATTGAGGAAAAATAATTCATACTAGTTCCACTAAGTGTAAAAATAGAAACTCGATTTTTTTGAGTTTCATTTATAAATACAAGTCCGTTGCCTTCGGTAATGTAAGATGGCAAATATAAATAAGTATTAGCTTTTAAATCACTTCCAAGAAGGGTATTGAAAGTAATAGTTTGAGCAAATGAAAATTTGCTTGATATAACAGCAAATAAGATGATGATTAAAGTTTGGAATCTATTTTTCATAAATTTAATTTAATTTAATTTAATAATGATACAAAATAATAAAACTAATAACTGAAAACATATCAGTAGTAGCAGTGAATTTTATAAGTAGAAAAGCGACCCAAATGAGTCGCTTTTTATTAACAATTATTCTACCACTAATTTTTTACTTGCATTACCTACTTTCACCAAATAAATACCTCTCGAAAGATTGGCAAATACTTCTGTACTTGTAGAAGTTATGGTTTGTGAGTAAACAACCGAACCTTGTGCATTGAATACATACATTCTAGCACCCAATTCTCCATTTTCTATTCTAAATTCTCCATTTGCAGATGGATTTGGGTAAATGGTTAATGAGTTCGAGTGTTCATGTGTTAATGTATTCAATTTCAAGGTTACGTCTGTAACCACTACTGAAGTATTTGCACTCGCCACTTGATTTGGGTTTTGAACCAAAATAACATTATTGCTTGAAAGTAAAGTACCAGATGGAATTGTTGCGATAATCGTTGTGCCATCTACTGTAAAGTTTGAAAGCGCAACGCCATTCACAGTAATTGTAGCTCCGTTTACAAATCCTGTACCTGTGATAGTGATGCTTGTAGCTGAAGTTAAAGCTCCGTTGGCTGAAACGCCAGAGATACTTGCTACAGGTGTAGTAATATCTATTGGAGCTATTTGAACTGAATTGCTTGCCACTTGGTTAGGGTTTTGAACACTTATAGATAGCGGCAATGTCAATCCAGATGGAAGAGTAGCGACAATGGTGTTCGCATCTTGTACTGTTACTGGGTTGATAGCAACTCCATTAATAGTTACCGTTGCTCCGTTTACAAATCCTGTTCCAGAAATGGTAATACTCAATGGAGATGTGGCATTGCTTGGATTGCCATTCGATGATATGCCTGTAACTGACACACTTGCTGTTTCTTGAACCAAAATATTTCTCACTAAACTACCACAAAAGCCAGTAGCTGTTACCGAATAAGCTCCTGCACCTACATTTGAAATGGTTTCAGATCCAGAACTGTTACTCCATAAATAACTTACATTTTCGCCTGTAGCCGAAATAGATAAATTTGTTGTTGCTCCTGCATTTATCACTTGATTTTCTGAAATAGAAACGATGCTTGTGGCTGGTTTTACTTGCAAATTAATTTCATTTGAAATGGCAGTTCCACACGTTCCCGAAACCGTTACCATATATGAGCCTAAAGCTGTAGTAATGATTTCATCAACCGTTCTGCCATTACTCCATTTATAGCTAAGATTTGAACCAGTGGCTGATACCAAAATAGACACATCTACGCCTTCACATTCAATAGCCGTTTGGCTAAAGGATTGGATAGTTGTATTTTGCAATCCTGTAACTGTTATTGGACTTGAAATGGCAGGACTGCCACATTCTCCAGAAACAGTAACCGTATAAATCCCTGCTCCTACCGTAGGTTCATCGCCTGTGCTGCTATTGCTCCACAAATAGGTTTTATTTTTTCCTTCTGCATTTACAAAAAGACCAACTGTATTTGTTCCGCAAACAGTTTCTAAAATGCTTTGGCTTGTGATGGTAGTTATTGGATTTACTGTCAATTCCATTAGGTTAGAAACTGCGGTGCCACAAGTACCTGTTACAGTGGTTTGGTAAATTCCTGCAACCGAGGTACCAAACTGGTTTGTGGTAACTGCATTGCTCCACAAATACATTAAATTATGTCCCGTTGGTGATACACCAAAGAAAGTAGAACTCCCTCCACATATCGTTTTGTTTGATGTTTGCATGGAGATAGAGGTGTTTTGAAAACTTGTAACCGTTATTGGACTTGAAATAGCAGTGCCGCAAGCTCCAGAAACGGTTGCGGAATATACACCTGCTCCTACCGTAGGTTCATCACCTGTGCTGCCATTGCTCCACAAATAGGTTTTGTTTTTCCCATCTGCATTCACAAATAAACCAACTGTATTTGTTCCACAAACTGTTTCTAAAATACTTTGACTTGTGATGGTGGTAATTGGATTTACCGTTACATTAGCTCCGACAAATGTTTTTGATTCGCAAACAGTAGTAATTGTTACAGTATAGAGTCCTGACAAAGATGTGCTAAATAAAAAGCTCGTTTCTCCGTTATTCCACATATGTGTATGAGATACTGGATATGAAAAGAAATATGCATTAACATTTGTAGTTGTTCCTCCACAAATAGTTACATTTCCTGTAACTATAGGATTGTTGGGCATGCTTTCATAATTAACAATAGATCCAATGTTAGAAACAGCAACTCCGCAAGCACCTGTTGCTGTAACAGTATAAAAACCAGCAGTAGTTGTGATAAAATTATTAGTGCTGCCATTGTCCCATAGATAGCTTATTGCACCTGTACCAGTGGCAGAAGCTGTTAGGGTTGCTGTTTGTCCAGAACAAGTATTCAAACTTTGTGGTTGAATAACTAATGCTGTGCTAGGTGTGGTAGTAAGACTAACAATAGTTGAAACTGCCATTCCACAAGTACCTGTTACCGTTACTTGGTAGTTTCCTAGGGCATTAGTATTTATCGATTTTTTATTTCCACCATTGCTCCATGCGTAATCTAATGCTCCTGCACCTGAAGCCGAAACGGTAAAATTTGCCATATTACCACCACAAATGCTTTGAGATGTAGGATGTGTATTAATGCTTGTATTAGGTCTTAAACCTAAACTAATTTCCGCACTGGTTACACTTCCCCCAGCACCTGTAATCGATACAAAATACAAGGCAGCACCTTTTACGGTAGCGTTATAAGTACTTAAAGTTGCTCCATTTATACGTACATTATCTTTAAACCATCGGTAGGTTAAACTTGTGCCTGTGGCAGTAACCGAAAGCGGAACTACCACTCCCGAACAAACGGTTTGTGGAGATGAAATGCCTATTATGGAAGTAGCTTGAGCTTCCTCCCATATACAGATACGGTTGTTATTTCGATCTGCAATAAATATTTTGCCATTTAGCACTGTAATTCCTCTAGGAGTTATAAAATTGTTTAAACCATTTCCATAACTACCAAAGGTAGTGAGAGTGCCAAAATTATTGCCATCTGTTGTCCACACACTTATCCGGCTATTTCCGTTTTCAGACACATATATTTTGCCATCAGCTATAGAAACTCCTAAAGGGGAATTAAGTTGATTTAAACCGGAACCTAAGCCTCCAAATGTAGTAAGAACACCGAAAGTATTTCCAGTTGAAGTCCAAACACTAACGCGATTATTACTCTCTTCTGATACGTATATTTTGCCGTCAGATACTTCAATACCATTGAGACGATCGAACTTTCCTAAACCAGAGCCATTGCTACCAAAGGTAGTGAGATTGCCAAACGTATTACCATTGATTGTCCAAACACTCATACGATAGTTAAAAAAATCTGATACGTATATTTTGTTATTATCTACTGTTACATAAAAAGGAATTCTAAACTGATTTGTTGCAGTACCTACACCACCAAAAGTAGTAAGATTACCAAAGGTATTGCCACTGGTCGTCCACACGCTTATTCGGTTATTATCAGAATCTGCCACATATATTTTGCCATCGGATACCTTTACGCTAGATGGATTATTAAACTGACTCATCCCAGAACCAAAGCCACCAAAAGTAGTGAGATTGCCAAAAGTATTTCCACTTTGAGTCCATACACTAATTCGGGAATTTGTGCGATCAGCTACAAAAAACTTACCATCCGATTCTGTAATGTCAAAGGGTTCATCAAATTGATTTAATCCTGAACCAATTCCACCAAAGGTAGTATTTGGGACGTAAATTTGTGCATGAGCTTCACCGAAAGCCAAACTAATAAACATTGCTAATGCGATTTTCGTAAACAATTTTATCATAATTTTAAAATTTATATGTAAATGATGTTACAAAAATATAATAGAAAATATTAATAATTTGTACGTAGTAGCACGTAGATTTTTAAAAATGATTTAATTTGCATCGTGCCGTATATAAGGGAAACTCTAAAAACCTCAATATTATTTTTAAATACCCCACCCGAACCCTCCCCAAACGGGAGGGCTTCATCGGAATTGAGGTTTTTAAGAGTTCATTTAACCTTATTGTTTTGTTTTTCTTATCAATTACTTTTTGCTTATCAAACTATTGATTTACAGCTTAATACTGATATTTATTTGAATTCAAATTGTTATAAAGTGGTTGGAAAAGATACTATCAAAAACAACATGATACAGCAAGTTGATTTTGGTTTCGATAACCCAAATGGACATACGATTTTTTATTTGAAAAATAATTTTGAGAGTGCCGATTTTTATTTAACCATTCAACAATCTAGGGTAGATTGGACAAAAGGCTCAGTGAGCTATCCAGACGGTCATCAAACAACTCTGCTGCTCATTAATAAATCAAATAATATCACTACAAGACCCTATTTTTCGGTTGATTTTGTTTATAAAATAAGAGTAAATAAAAACGAAAAAGTAAAAATAGACCTCTTTAGCGGCAGGAAATTTGGAAACCACGCTTGCGTATTGTCTATGAAATCTCAAACCATTTTGCAAGAATCTGATTTCAAACACCATATATATCTTTCAATTATTTTTGGTTCTTGCACCATCATTTGTTTGTTGGGACTGTTTTTTTATTTGTTTTTTAAAATCAAAATATATGCTGTTTATGCTTTATACTGTTTTTTTAATATTTTATTATGCATGGCAGACGCTGGGTATTTTCATTCTTTTTATACGGATTATTTTTCGACAAACGTACAAAACAATCTGACCACAAATTTTTTCTATTTCACCGTTGCTTGCCATATTTTACTCACGATGGTATTGTTAAATATTTCCAGAAAAAATACTCCAATTTTATTCCTAATGGGGAGTGTAAGCGTTGCTTTGTTTGCAAGTGCAGGTTTGTTACTTTTTTTTAGCTTCATTAATTTTGATTTTAAAGATTTTTTGGTTCAACTTTCCTATTATATCTTATTTTATATGCAGTTTTATATCATAATCACACTGATTTATAGCATAAAGAAAAGATATATATTGGCTTATTTTTACATGGCGGCATTTGTGTTTACGCTAGTAGCTTCAAGTATTTTATTATTAGCCAATTTAGGAATTATAGATGGTGTGAATCAAAATTATGATTTTGGATATGCCATTCCGTTAGTTGAAATATTTTTTATTATGATAGGCATTGCCATACAGTTTTCTATGCAAAATAAAGAATTACAAAATTCACGAATCGCATTACTAGGTGCACAAAAACGAGTAATATCCATTCAAGACACCGAACGAGAACGAATTGCCCGCGACTTGCACGATGGAATTGGGCAAGAATTGATATTATTAAAATCTGAATTAAAAGATAAAACTACAATAGATGCAATTATAGATGATTTGAGAACAATTTCTAGAGACTTGCACCCAGTTGGGCTAAAAAAAGTAGGCTTGCGAGATACAATTGAAAATTTGTGTGAACAAATTTCGATGAAAGGTATTTTTTTTATTAGTGCTGATATAAATTATACGGCAAAAATTCAACCTGATGTTGAATTGCAATTATATAGAATCATTCAAGAAGCAGTTAATAATTCAATTAAACACTCGAATGCCAAAGCGATAAAAATCGAAATCAATCAAACTAACGACTCTACATTAGAAATCATAATCAAAGATAATGGCATAGGTTTTGATTCAAATGCAAGTAACTTAAGTAGTTTTGGCATAGATAGCATGACCGAAAGAACAAAATCACTACAAGGAAGTATAACAATAATATCAAATAATAAAGGTACTATCATCGAAATTAAAATACCCTTGCAGTATGACTAGTGTAATCATAGCAGACGACCATCCTTTTTTATTGCGTGGCACAAAGCATTTTTTAGAATCCAATAGTTTTAACGTTATCGGTGCCTATACAAATAGCATCGAAGCATTAAATTCCATATTAGCCAAAAAGCCAACCCTAGCTATATTAGATATTTCAATGCCAGGCATGGATGGTTTAGAACTCGCACAAAAATTAACTGACAACCACTCCAAAACTAAAATAATTTTGCTTACCATGCACAATGATTTGAGTATATTCAATAAAGCTAAATCTATTGGAGTAAATGGGTATATTTTAAAAGAGTTTGTTGAGACTGAACTTATTACATGTATAAAAAACGTGTTATCATCAGATTATTATTTTAGTAGTAAATTGCACACTCTTATTAAAAATAACAGTAGAAATACAACAAAATCTAATTGGAAAGAATTGCTCACAAATTCTGAACTCAAAATCATAGAACAAATCACACTTTATAAGTCAAATAAAGAAATTGCCGATTTATTTTTTATTAGCATAAGAACGGTAGAAACCCATAGAAGAAATATTATAAAAAAACTGAATCTTTCGAGTGATAAAAATGCACTTTTAATGTGGGGATTGAAGCATTTGAATGTATAAACGCAGAAAGGTTCAAAACACTTTCTGCGTTTTTAACGGTTGATAACCTTGGTAATCGTTTGATAAATTGTCTGAACTAAGATTAAAAAGCCCCTAACCCCGAAGGGGAACTTGCTTGCGCATTTTTAAAATTACTGGCTCACTCGTATTTATTGGGGATTATGCAAATAGTTTATGTATTAACCTGACGAGTATTTATCTATAATTATTTTTTTATAACTTATTGATAATCAGTACTTTACGCTAAGTAAATTTATAGATATATTGACGTAAAGT
>REAG01000021.1 GCA_004294265.1 Cytophagales bacterium
AAATAGGATTTTTCAAATTATTGACAAAACTAATCAAATTTGATAACTGAAACTATATTTTTTTAAAAAGATATTATTAACAATTCATATTTAATTAGCATTATGTTACAAACAAGTAAGAGTGAGAAGGCAAATTGGCGTTTAAATACTTTTAATATACTACAAATATAATAATTAAAATACATGAAATTTTAATTGTTATATTAGAATAACATACAAATTTAGCTTATACAAACTGTTATAATAATAAAATTATGTTTTGTTAAATAAAAGTTAAAAACGAAGATAATAAAGTTTTTTTTATAAATTTCAATGGATATTGGACGAGAGTATTTATAAATATACTACTTTTTATAAAAGAGTTAAGGGAACTTCTAAAAACCCCAATATTATTTATAAAAGCCCAACCCAAACCAATTTATACTACGAAATCGCAGAAGCCAAGTGGGATGGCTTCATCGGAATTAAGGTTTTTAGGAGTTTCCTTAAATACAAATTAAATATTTTAATGTAGAAATAACTAATAACTAATAACTAATAACTATAAAATGTTACCCAAAACGATTTCACCCATTTTATCAGTAGAGCAAATCATATTTTCGGATGTTGTTTTATCAGCAATATCTTTGCAACGGAAACCTTGTTTGAGTGTTTTTTCAACTGCTGCAATCACGGCATTTGCTTCAGTTTTAAGTCCAAAAGAAATATCTAAAAGTAAAGCAACCGATAATATAGAAGCCAAAGGATTAGCAATTCCTCTGCCCGCAATATCATGAGCAGACCCGTGAATAGGCTCATAAAAACCTACCGAATCGCCCACAGAGGCAGATGCCAACATTCCCATCGATCCTGCAATTTGAGATGCCTCATCAGTAAGAATATCTCCAAAAAGGTTAGCCGTAAGCACCACATCAAATTTCTTTGGATCTTTGATTAATTGCATGGCAGCATTGTCTATAAACATGTGTTCGGTTTGAACATCAGGATATAAAATCGCTATTTCTTGCACCGTTTCTCTCCATAATCGGCTTGATTCCAATACATTTGCTTTATCTACTGAGCATAATTTCTTACCTCTGGTTTGAGCAGCTTTGTAGGCTTTGTGTGCAATTCTTTCTACTTCATATTTGGAATAAACCATTAAATCGGAAGCCGTTTTTCGGTCTTCGCTACGCTTTTTTTCACCAAAATAAACGTCTCCAGTTAATTCTCTGAAGAATAAAATATCTGCCCCTTTCAATATTTCTGGTTTTATGCTAGAAGCTCCCAATAGTTCATCAAAAAGTTTGATAGGTCGTAAGTTTGCGTATAACCCTAACTCTTTTCTAATTTTTAAAAGCCCTTGCTCGGGTCGAACTTTTGCGGATGGGTCGTTGTCGTATTTGATATGCCCAATTGCACCAAACAAAATAGCATCAGTAGCTTTTGCTTTTGCCAAAGTTTCGTCTGGCAAAGGATTGCCTGTGGCTTCTATTGCCACATGACCCATCAAAGCTGAATCAAAACTGAAAGTGTGATTATATTTTTTTGCTATTAATTCTAAAACTTTCTTACCCCAAGTAGTAACTTCTTGCCCAATGCCATCGCCTGGAATTACTAAAATATGCTTATTCATTTTTTATTTTTTTACCAATGTGTTTAATTCACTTTCAATTACTTGCGTTGGATATTTCTTTTTTAAGTCAATCAACCATTGTTTTTCTAGAAAAGCTTGGTAATCACTTATTAATTGTCCTTTTGCTTCTTCAAAAGTTTTATTTTTAGGTTCTAAAATTGATTTAATGAAAACAACATATTTTCTATCATTTTTAGAAAATTCATTGTAATCATTTTTCCATTCAAAACTATCAATAGCTGCATCGTCTCCTGCTTGAAATTTGCCTGTTTTGACTTGCAAACTCAAAGCATCGTTTTGATTGAGTGCTTTTTCTAATGATTTTACATTATTTGAAATATATCTAAAACTCAAAAATTTGTTATCCGATTTTAAAGTTTTGGAAACATTTTTTGCAATAACTCCTAAATCTTTGGTGATAATTTTTGTGCTATCAACCCCTAATAGTTTCAAATATTTTAACATACTTTTAAGTCTATCTTTAGAAATTGTCAAAGATTTTTCGGAAGCATCTGCACTTGAAGTGATTTCAACAAAATAAGAACGGTCTCTGCCCAACACATTTTTGATGGCATCAATTTTCTTTTTATCAGTTTCTGCAAAAGTTATTTTACCTGATTGAAACAATATTTTATCACCTTTTTCATTCATAACCTCAAAAGTTGGTTGATTGATTAGAGGTTTTATTTTTTCAATAATGGCAGCATCTTTGGCATTACAAACGATGGCATCGCAGCGTTTGTCCCAACGATAATTAGCTTGATTTTCTTCATAATATTTTTTTAAACCTGTTGTGTCATCTACTGCTTTTGTCCAAACTTTGCTATCCATCAATTGAAACAATAAAATACCGTCTCTGTATTCTTTAACCAACATTTTATAATCATTATATTTTAAATCTAAATTATTTTCTTCGTAAGAAATTAAAGTTTCATTAACATATTCTTTATATAATAACAACATATAAAATTTAGGAGAAATAGCATCTCTTTTCTTTGCTTTTGTTGTTAAATATTGTAAGAAATCTTTAACCAAATATTTTTTATCATTCATAGAAAAAATTACTTCTGAATTTTCTTTTTTTGATGAAGAATAATTAAAAACGCCTTCTGTTAGAGTAGAATCAGCTTGGGTTCGAGCAATTTCTAAGCCTTTAGGATTTTCAATAAATCTATTTTCTCGTCTTAATTTATTTAAAAAATATACCTTGCTTAAATCAGAACGACTGTCTTTTGCTACTTTTTGTTTAAGTGCTGGTTCAGCTTCTTCAAAAGTTGAAACACCTTTTTTGCTCAATAATTTAATAATATGAAATCCATAAGGGGTTTGTACTGGTTTGGAAATATCGTTAATGTTTTCGAGTTTAAAAGCTGCCTCTTCAAATGTAGGTATCATACTTCCTGAATTAAAAGGTGGCAATTCTCCGCCTTTAGCTCTTGAATTCATATCATCCGAAAACTCTCCTACAAGTTGCTCCCAATTACTTCCAGATTGTATTTTTGAATATAATTCGGAGATTTTTTTTGATGCAACAATGCTATCTTGAACCTCACCTCCTGCAGAAAATCTTACCATTAAATGTGCCACTTTTACTTCACCTTTGCTTTTTCTTTTATCAGCTACTTTTATAATATGATAACCAAAACGAGTACGTACTGGCATTGAAATTTGCCCAACAGGTGTGTTAAAAGCACCATCTTCAAAAGGAAAAACCATTTGGAGAGCAGAAAAATAACCTAAATTTCCGCCATTTTGTTTGGCAGACGGGTCTTCTGAAGTTTTTCTAGCAACAGCTTCGAAATTTTCTCCTCCTAAAATCTTATTTCTTAGTTCAATTATTTTGTTGTACGCTTTTAACGAATCTTCAGGCTCTGCTTCAGGCAACACTTTTATTAATATATGTGAAGCTTTAACTTCTTCCAAACTCCGTTCGTAAGCTTGCTTTACCAACCTTTCTGTAACGCTTTTTTCGGTTAAGTATGGCTGGGCAAGTTGTTTTTTATACCCCAATAACTCGCTTTTAAAAGCTGCCGTTGTATCCAATCCTAAATCTTCGGCTTCTTTTACTTTCAATCTAAACTTAGTATATAATTCCATATACTCATTCAAGCTTTTTTGAGAATAGGCTTCGGGCATATTATTATTATTTTTCCCATACACATATTTGAATTCAGAGGTACTAACTGCCGTATTTCCGACCTTCAAAATAGATGGTTCTGCAACAAAACTAGTAGTTTTTGGTGTTTTTGAGGATGTACAACCTGCCCAAACCATTACTCCGCAAGCAAAAATTCCAATAGATTTTTTCATTTTAAATTAAAATATTCTTTTTTATGTAAATATAAGTGCAATTTTAACAAAAAAATATCATAAAATTGCAAAACAATAATATAAAAATTGCTTAACATACTTTCAATCAATAATTATCGTTGTATATTTTATGAAATCATTTAAAATTACAAATATTTTTTTTCTTTTTTTAATTCTTTTTAAAGCTCAATCGCAAGAAATTATTGCCACCGTGAGAGTTGATGCAAATGATTTGCAAAATCTTGAAAAAAGTATTTTTACTGATATGGAACAAAACATAAAGCAATTTTTAAACAATAGAAAGTGGACAAACGATAAATTTTCTGTGGGCGAAAAAATAAAAATGAATGTATTGATAAAAATACTTTCGCAAGATGGTATTGGAAAATACAAAGGTTCGGTTCAAATTCAATCTTCAAGACCGGTTTATAATTCAAGTTATGAAACCATTTTAATTAATCATTTAGACAAAGATTGTAATTTTGAATATGTGCAATATCAAACCATAGATTTTAACGACAATACTTTTATAAGTCATTTGAGTTCGATTTTAGCATTTTATACCTACATAGCTTTGGCTTTAGATTACGATTCATTTAGTAAATTTGGTGGTTCTACTTTTTTAGAAAAAGCCCAGTTAGTACTCAATAATGCCCAACAACAAGGACAATCGGCTTGGGAAAATGGAGGTGGTAGCAATAGTAGGTATTGGCTTTTTGAAAATTTGAATAGCCCTCAATTCAAAGATTTTAGGGAAGCCAATTATATTTATCATCGGCTAGGGTTTGATTCAATGCAAAAAAACACCAAAGAACCTACTTTAGAAGAAAGTTATAAAAAAATGTTAGATGCCCTAGATTTAATCAAAAAATGCTTTGATGTTCGCCCAAACTCGGCTTTGATTAGAACCTATTTCAACACCAAAGATAAAGAATTTGTATCCATTTTTTCGGAAGCGGGAACGAGAGAAAAAATAAGAATTTACGAATTATTAAAAGTTATGGATCCTACAAATTTAGATAATTACGAAAAATTAAAGTAATATTTATTGAAATAATTTAATATTATTACGATAAAAACCATGATAAAAAACAATGAGCCTGAACTTTCGGGAGAAGTAAAAAACTGGTTTCAAACGGAAATAACTTTTAAAATTAGGCTTTAATTTGCCACATTAAAAAAAGAAATATTTTAAAATATTTCTTTTTTTATTATGTACTTTTGCTAATATTTTTTGTAAAATGAATAATTCTATTATTGACAATTTGGATTTTGAAAGCTTTGCAATAGACTGCGAAAGCCTTGATATTCAGTTATTCGATGCAAAAAAACATGGAATTATTAAGGTTTATGCCAACGAAAACCAACCCGCACTATTTTTAAAAGAAGTTGAAAAATTTGATTTTGAAACTTCAAAACAAATTGCAGAAATTCAACATATTTGTTGGAATTTTCAGAAAGTATTGTTTCTTTATGTTTATACAAAAACAGAAATTAGAATATATAATTGCTCTTCAAAACCTTTTTATTTAGGAGAAAATATTACTGAATTAAATCTAAAAAAAGAATTAAAAAAATTAGAAATTCATACTTGCCTAGAAACGGATAAGGAGAAATTAAATATATTAAATATAGTTTTTTCTAGGTTGGCAGTTGATACTGGTTTTATATGGTCTTCTGAAGAGGCGGTCGTTATTCGAGAAAAAATAAATCTTCAAAAAAGAGTTGATAAATACCTTATTCAAAGTCTTGAAAAAGCAGCTAAAGAACTAGAAAACGAGGGA
>REAG01000022.1 GCA_004294265.1 Cytophagales bacterium
GTTCAATATGATAGTTGCAGAGTAAGATTTAATCATTCGCAATACGATGAATCTGCCAAATGGTTAGAAGAAAATTTACCAGAAGCTAAATTCAAACAAAAAGAAGGAACTTTTTGGGATATGAACAATCTTTTAGCTCGTTGTTATGTTAAACTAGGAAAAACAAAGCGAGCTGAAGAGTATTTCAAAGAAACAATTTCACACTATGAAACCAAGCCTTTAAAAGAAAAACTGCATCAAAACAACCAATCTGCCCTTATTAATTTGTCGTATTTATACTTTAATACCAAACAATATAACAATGCGGAGCAACTTTATACGCAAGCATTTGAATTAAAAAAAGAACAAGTTGGCGAAAAAAATCCCGAATTTATTACTTTATTAAATAATGTAGCCGTTATTTTAAATATTGAAGGCCGGAACGTAAAAGCTGATTCACTTTACAACAAACTTACTTCTCTTAAAAAAGAAGTTTATACTGAAAATAGCCCTGAATACATGAATACACTTTATCATAGAGCAAATTTATACAAAAATACAGGTCGTTATTTAGAAGCCGAACCGCTTTATAATCAAGTTGTTGGTTTTAGAAGAGTAAATCCTGGCGAAAAATCGCCTGAATATATGAATGCCTATAAACATTTGGGGCAATTATATACTTTGCAACGAAAATACGGACAAGCTGAACCTATTTTTACTCGACTAATCGAATTAAATAAAACTCAATATGGCGATAAACACAAGGAATATACGGAAGCCTTAAATAATTTAGGACAGCTATATATTGCGATGGAGCTTTTTCAAAATGCTGAAAAACTTTATTTGGATGTGGCTGAAATAAGAAAAAATACACTCGGAAAAAATGATATTGATTATGCAGCAGCCAATAATAATTTAGGATTTTTATATCGAAAAATGAGTAAATATATCATTGCAGAAAAATATTATAAACGAGCTTTGGATATTTATGAAAGCAATGTGGGCAAAAAACACGGCAGTTATGTGGCAACTTTGGTAAATTTGGCAGGTCTTTACAGAGAAATGGGTCGTTTTGTTGATGCTGAAAGTAGATACAAAAAAGCACAAGATATTTACAAAGAAACCATTGGAGAAACTAACATTGATTATGCAGGCTTACTTAATAACATTTCACTTTTTTATACCGAGTTAGGAAAGTATGATTTAGCTGAAGATTCTTACAAAAACTCGCTAGATGTAACCGAAAAAGTTCTCGGAACAGACCACCCCGATTATGCCACAACACTCAACAATTTAGCTTCACTTTACAAAACAATGGGACGTTACGAAGAAGCCGAAGGAATTTACATTCGTTCAAGCAATATTCGCAAGAAAGTTATGGGAGAGAATAATTTTGATTATGCCACTTCATTGAATAATATTGGTGCTTTATATGAAATTATGGGTCGATACAGAGATGCAGAGCAGTTTTATCAAGAAGCATTAGGGATTATAAAGCAAATTTTTGGCACTCGACATCCAACCTATGCGAATCAATTAAACAATTTAGCAGGTTTGTATGAAATCACAAAAGAGTATGATTCGGCAGAAAAACTTTATAATGAAGCGCTTTCGATTCAATCAGAAGTTTTGGGCGAAAAACATCCCGATTATGTGCTTACACTCAATAATTTAGCACTTTTACAACAAAAAACAGGCAATTATGAAAAGGCAGAAGAATTGTACAAAAAAAATATCAGTAAAACTAAACTTTCTTATGGTGTAAAGCATCCAAGTTATGCAACTTCACTTTCTAATTTAGCTGGATTATACGAAGCTCAAGCCCGATATAAAGAAGCCGAAGGTTTGTATGCGCAAGCATTGCAAATCCGAAAAGAGGCTTTTGGCGACAAACATCCCAGTTATGGTGTTACTTTAATAAACATGGGACGACTTTATGCAGCCCTTTATAATTTTCAAAAAGCCGATTCTATGTGGTTTAAAGCCACAAGTATGAATTTATATCAAATTCAAAAATATTTTCCATCTATGAGCGAAAAGGAAAAAGGTGAATTTTATGCTACGATTCGTGAAAATTTTGAGCAATTTAATTCTTATGCACTTTTGCGTTACAAAAGAGAACCATCCATTTTGGGAAAAATGTATAATAACCAATTGGCAACCAAAGCCCTTTTATTAAATGCATCCAACAAATTGCGTCAAAGTATTTTATCAAGTGGTGATACTGTATTAATACATGACTTTAAAACGTGGCTCAACCAAAAAGAATTTTTATCAAAAGTATATGCTATGCCCAAAGAAGATATTATTTCTCAACATATCAATATAGATAGTTTGGAAAGGCTCACAAATAATTCAGAAAGAGCATTATCACAAAAATCAGACCTTTTCAAAACTGCCAATAGCAACCAATTTTATACTTGGCAAGATGTTAAAAAACAACTCAAACCCAACGAAGTGGCAATGGAAATTATTAGATTTCCGAAATTTAAGTTTGATTCGTCAGGAATTTATACCGATTCTATTTATTATGCAGCTTTAATTGTAAAGCCAACATCACAAAGTTCGCCCGAGCTTGTGTTAATGAGAGAAGGAAATGTAATGGAAACAAAATTATTGAAATATTACCGAAATGCCATCAAACAGCAAACCGAAAATGAATATTGTTACAAATATTTTTGGCGTGATTTAGGAACTGCTTTAAAAGGATTTAAAAAAGTATATATTTCGCCCGATGGTGCTTATAATCAGTTGAATATCAATACTTTACAAAACTTACAAACAAAAAGTTATGTTTTTGATGAGATTGAAGTTCAAATTGTATCGAATACAAAAGATTTAATAATCAATAAATCTATTCCCAATCCCGAAAAAAGTATTATGCTTTGCGGAAACCCAGATTTTATGTTGCAACCCAAAGCAAAAAAATCAGAAGCAGGCTATGATGACGAAGATAAAGTAGTAAGATATGAACGAACTTTAGCCCCTTTGCCAGGCACGGAAGCCGAAGTAAAAGAAATCGATAGATTAGCAACAACTAATACTTGGCAATCAAAAATTTATGTTGGAAATCAAGTGACAGAAGAGCGAATAAAGAAAATGGCAAGCTCAAAAGTGGTGCATATTGCCACTCACGGATTTTTTGAAACCGACAAAGCAGGCAAACAAAAAGGCATAAAAACAGGCGGAGTAGCCGAAAATCCATTATTGAAATCTGGTTTAATGCTTTCTGGTTCTGATATTACGATGCAAAACAAAAAAAATGGTATTATTAAACACAGCGAAACCAAAGAAGAAGACGGAATTTTGACTGCCTATGAAGCTATGAATTTAAGTCTAGAAAAAACTGATTTAGTAATATTATCAGCCTGCGAAACTGGTTTGGGTGAGGTCAAAAACGGTGAAGGAGTGTATGGATTACAACGTGCCTTTCAGGTGGCTGGTGCTAAATCTATCGTCAATAGTTTATGGACAGTAAACGATCAAACCACCATGCTCTTGATGACAAGTTTTTATAAAGAATGGATGAGAACAGGTGATAGAAAAACGGCTTTTAGAACTGCACAAACCACAGTTCGTAAGCAATATGCTCATCCTTATTTTTGGGGAGCTTTCGTAATGATTGGGGATTAAATTAAAAGTTAGATAGTTATTGAACAAAAAATTATAAAACTTTTAAACTATCAACCAAGGCTTTAAAACTATTTAAAAGCAACATTGAATCGAAATTTAAAATTTTTAAATAAAATATTACTAACCATTTATATAAATTTATGGAAAAGCCCACTTAGATATTATATAAAGTCCAATAAATAATTACAATTCCTTTTTAACTTTTCCCCATTGTGAAATAAGAAAGGGGTTTTCTAAAAATTTAATTATATATATTTAGGGGACTCAATATATAATAAAAATAAACTCAATATTTGTAAGGTTTTTCAGTATCAGTACGTCCTACCTCCACTTGAAGTCTGTAGCTTAGGAGTCGAAATTGTTTAGGGTGAAAGCTTTTATTTGAAATAAGTAAGTAGGCTTTTCTAAAACTTTTATGCTAAAATAAAATCATTTATTATTAGTTTATTACTAAAAAAATACTTGAGAAAGGAATCCCTTCCCTTGGATACTGCAGATTCATAGCAGAAATTTGATAAAGAGTGAGGTTTTTAATTGAGTAATTTTAAATATGAATTTCCTAGCTCAGAAGAATCAAAATCAAAAAAACGAAAAAACGAAAAAATCTAATTCGATAAGCCCAAATTCGGAAAGTTAAAATTCTGAAAAGTCTAGCAAATCGGAGATTAATACAAGTAATGTTGAATATTTGATGGCTAAAAATACTTCAAAATTAAAATATTTCAAGATTTTTTTCGAATATTTTATTTATAAACATCATTTAAACTTAAAATACAACCATTATTAAAAGAAATAGTACAATTTTTAGTAAATAAAATGTTTTATATCTTAAATTTGCAAAATGTTTTAATATCCTTTTAAAATTTTAGATTTAATTTAATTAGAAATAAAATTTAAAACAAAAAAACATAATGTTGATTGTAAATTAATCTTATTGCTTTTTAAGCAGTTTTGAGCTAAGAAAGTATTAAACGAAAGAAAATTTGAAAGAAATGGCTTGGTTTAAAAGACAAGAAAAAGGAATCGTAACGCTTACTGAAGACAAAAAAGAAGCACCAGACGGACTTTGGTATCAGTGTCCCAGTTGCAAAAAAATCCAACATGTAAGAGAACACAAAAATAATTGTTATACCTGTATAGATTGTAACTATCACGAAAGAATAGACGCAGCTCGTTACTTTGAACTTCTTTTTGATGATAATGAATTTACAGAGTTGGACGAAAACATGATTTCGGGCGATCCATTGCAATTTACAGATACCAAAAAATATCCTGAAAGAATTAAAGCAACCATCAAAAAAACTGGATTAAAAGATGCTGTAAGAACGGGATATGGAAAAATAAATTCCTTGGGTTTAGTGATTGCTTGCATGGATTTTGGGTTCATAGGCGGCTCAATGGGCTCTGTTGTGGGTGAAAAAATAGCGAGAGCTATGGATAAGGCTATCGAACTAAAAGTACCATTTTTGATGATTTCAAAATCGGGCGGAGCAAGAATGATGGAGGCAGGCTATTCGTTGATGCAAATGGCTAAAACTTCCGCAAAAATTGCCCTCATGGACAAAGCAAAAATTCCTTATATATCTTTAATGACAGACCCAACCACAGGCGGAGTAACAGCAAGTTATGCCATGTTAGGCGATTTTAATATTTCCGAACCAGGTGCTTTAATAGGCTTTGCTGGACCAAGAGTAATTCGTGAAACTATTGGGAAAGATTTGCCAGAAGGCTTTCAAAGTGCCGAATTTTTACTTGAACATGGCTTTTTGGATTTCATTGTCGATAGAAAAGAAATGAAAGATAAGCTCTCTGATTTAATAAAATTAATTTCTTAATTTATAAAATATGTAATTTCAGCATCCACAAAACGTAAAATTTTACTCTTATGGATGCTTTTTTTTCTAATATTTAGAGTCTGCTGAAAAACTCAATAATCCTTATTACTTCCAATTATACTATTAACCTGACGGTACTATAACTATAAACTTTTAAGCAGCATATTGAATATCTTTATGGTTAAAATATTTCTTTAATCGTTCTGGGTTTTTCTGCA
>REAG01000161.1 GCA_004294265.1 Cytophagales bacterium
CGCAGATTTTAAAAGCCCAAAGCCCCCAAAAGCAACCGAAAAAGCCCCCAAACCCCCGAAGGGGGCTTAGCTTACGCATTAATTCATAATCAATAATTAACAATTAACAATCACCTCCTCACTTCCACCCAGCCTTTCAAAGATTTGGTTTGTTGGTTGCAATCTAAGTAAGAAATATGATAAAAATAAATGCCATCAGGTTGGGATTGGGCTTGCCATGATTCGTTCCATTGCTCGGATTGGAATACTTTTGTGCCTTGGCGGTTAAAAATTTCGAGTTTGTAGGCTTCGCTGCTTTCGGTGGTGGGTTGCCATTCATCGTTGGAATTATCGCCATTGGGAGTGAAAATATTCGTGTTTTTAAAACCAATTTTAGAACTGGAAAAAGTAATATTAAATGCTTTTTTAAATTCTCCACAAGTATTTTTTACCGTTATTTCGTAGTTGCCTGCTTGCGAAATGCTTCGATAGTTTTCGGTGCTGCCATCTTTCCAGATTATGCTTGTGTTTGCGTTTTTATTACGAATAGCTGCAAAACTAAAACTCGTTGAATCACAAATTACGGTATCTTTTGGAACTGTAAAAATAGGAAAATTGTCGGTTTTAATTACTATATTACTCGTGCTTGTGTGGCACACATTGCTTTGGCTAATGGTATAAATGCCCGCTTGCGTGAGTAATAAAATATTATTATTAGAAAAATAGGTTTTATTACTGCTTTGCTCAGTAGCAACCATGTTTTGATTGCCCAAAATAGTAATATTTTTACCTTCACAAATAGTAGTGTCAGGTGCAAATTTAGGTAAAATGGGTTTTGATAATAGCGTAATTTGTGTGCTTTTTTGCTCCGCAAAACAACGATTACTTACTGTGATGGTAAAAATACCGCTGGTGGTAATGGTTTGATATGGGATAGTTGAGCCGTTGCTCCAAAGTAAGTTTTGACCTAAAGTAGAGTTAAAAACAGGTTGCAGTTGCACCCCCAAAGGCAGACAACCTGCCAAAATATTGGGTAGGGTTAAATTTGGTTTTAAAATTTCTGAAATTCCCAAAACTCCCGTGCTAGTGTGGCACGTATTGCTTTGGCTAATGGTATAAATGCCCGCTTGCGTGAGTAATAAAATATTATTATTAGAAAAATAGGTTTTATTACTGCTTTGCTCAGTGGCTTGTAAATTTTGATTGCCCAAAATAGTAATATTTTTACCTTCACAAACTGTGGTGTCAGGTGCAAATTTTGGTAAAATGGGTTTTGATAAAAGCGAAATTTGCGTACTTTTTTGCTCCGTAAAACAACGATTACTTACGGTGATGGTAAAAATACCGCTGGTGGTAATGGTTTGATATGGGATAGTTGAGCCATTGCTCCAAAGTAAGTTTTGACCCAAACTGGTAATGAATAAAGGTTGCAGTTGCACACCCAAAGGCAGACAACCTGCCAAGGTATTGGGCAAAGTTAAGTTTGGTTTTCCAGTAACTTTTAAGCCAAAACTGCCCGAAAGGCTGCTGCAACCCAAAACCGTAAAAGTATAGTTACCAGCCACCGAAACGGGTGATAAAATAGGTAAGTTTGCACTATTTTTTATTTGCAAAATACCAGTACTTGTTAATTGCAAAAACTTACCCTCACAAAGGCTATCTTTGGGCGGAATGTTATGCACGGGCGGAGCCGTAACGGTAATGGTAGTATGCTCAATGCACTCCTCGTGGCGAAACGACAATTTATAAACCCCCGGCTCTTGGATAGTATATTGATCGTTTGGATTATAACTTATTACCTCTGTATCATTCAAATACCAAATTTGCTTGCCACTTTGCACCTGCGGCAAATTAGAAACATCCGCAGAAAGCGAAAATGGCGTTTGCGTGCATATTTGTTGGGTAGGCAAAGTGATGCGTGGGCGTGGTTTAGGGCGACCGTAGTAGTTTACAAGACCTTGGTAAGGCACACGTGGAAACGCATCACCAGGAAAAGTAATGCCATTAAAATCATAGCCTACATTGGTGCCAACCCCATCTGGGTTGTTGATGACGGCAAGGTTGTGGGAAGTGATGCGTTTGTTTAAAGGATATGTTAGACCAGTATTAACATAATTAAAAATTGGTTTGTACAGCTTACCATTAGGGCCATGACTGGGATAGTAAATTACTCCAACATCGCTCCCATAAACATTTATAAATGTGGCAGTTTTACTAGTATTTTGATTGATTAAATCTACATTATACCAGCCACCTTGATTACTGAAATCATATAAATAAACATGTAAATTATTGTCATTGTTTGAAAAAAACATTTTAGTGCATGTATATAAATTAAAATTATAGTTAGAAGTAGATAAAAAGGAGTTATTGATCTTATATTCTGGATCAAAAAGATATCTGCCAGTTTTTTTATTAAATTTATAAACACTTATATGAAATCCACTTGCATTTGAGCAAATAAATGGATAATATTTACCGTTTTTAGATAAAAAAGATGAGAAATAGAAATCGAAAATATCATCATCAATGTTAGAAATTATTGGATTTAATGAATCTATTCCATTTACACCGAGCTTGAAGGCAAATAGTTTCTTTTTAATATCATTAGTAGAACCTACAATCCAAATCCCTCTGCAACTATCGGCACCTGTGGCTCTTAAATCTGAAAAATACTTACCTTTTGTGAATGGAATAAGTTTTTTGTTCCTAACAACATCTCCTTTTCCGTTATTTAAACTTATATCTACTATAGTATATGTATTTACTTTTCTTACGTGGTCGTTTACAATCAAATAGTATTGTGAATCAATATTTGGATCTGGCAAAATTAATGCCCTAGCTTTCATATCATAACTAACATCTAAAATAACATTATGCCCAGCCAATGTACCATTTGGCATTATTTGCCTATCTTTATTCCATACAAAGTTCCCATCTGTATAAAATAGTAGATTGCCTTTTTTATCACAAATTGAAGAAATTGATGAGTATGTCATGAAATTATCAAAAAAATAAAAATCTCCAAATTTTTGATTTACAACAATTGGATCTATACCATGATTAAAATCTAAGGCATAATTATTATCCACAATCCAAAAATTTTCTTCTTTTTGAGAAAAGGAAGTAAAACTGAAAAATACTGCACAAAAACATAAAGCCTTTCTGAAAAAAAAAGGCTTTAAAGCGTTTAAATAATTATACATTTACTAAGACGTTTAATTATTATTTACCAATCATTAATTTGATTTGATAGGTTTTGAGTTTGGTAATAATGCTTAAATTATATAGTCCCGCTGGGTATTGCACCATATCTAATTCGGTGCTAGTTTGCATTAAGTCATAACTACCTACTTTTTTACCTTGGGCATCTGTCATAATCAAAAGTCCATTTTCTGTTGGAATTTTGATTGTTATTTTACCTTCCGTTGGGTTTGGAAACACTTCAGCATTTAAAACTATTTCTGTTGCATCTAAAGAAATTTCATTTTCAGAGGTAACTTCTTTTCTTAATGGACCAGTTCCCGAAGCTCCTTCTGTCATAACAATGTAAGGGTCAGACCAGCAGGTATAAGGCGTTCCAGGTATAATTGGATTTGAATTTGGAATTAAACCATCCTTCTTTGCCATCACAATATACTTACAACTCAAATTAGGTACATACGAGCCACCTGCCCAAAAGCTAAATTGCAGTTGTTTGATGGTGTTATCTGCATCGGGTTTTGTCGTTTTAGAAAATGAACTTGGTTGAGCGGCTGGTATTGCAACTGGTACAACCGCCATAGTGTTGGTTACATAACAGCTTAAACTACTTCCTATTATATTGTTTTGCTCATACCATTTCCAATCCATAGTGCCAGTTACAGCAGTATTGGTGTTTTTTACGTACATAACAGATGCGTGTCCGTTCACATTTCTTCCGCCTGGCACATCATATTTCGTATAACTTACCGGAACATTTACAAGGGTTTTGTCATACGCCAAAATGGGAGCGTCTGCACTATTCATAGTAATTGCCTCTGCACTTATTGGCAAAGTTGGGCAACCATTGGCATCTATGGTTTGCAATGTAACTATTTTATTATTGTTCGTGGCAAAGTTTACAGGCAATTTTAGCTTAGGCTCAACCGTAGTAGCTACAAGGGCATTGTCTATTTTCCAAAGCCAAGTGTTGTTGGTGCTTGTGGCGTTAGTGTAGAAATAAGCATGGTTTCCGTTGCAAAGACCTGTATTTTTTATGCGGTCAGATAAGTTAGGGTCAAGGTATGAGATGGTACCGGTGGTTGGGGTGGCGGTAGTTGAAGGTCTGCGAAATATCCAAATATCAGGTCTTGACTCAGGTGAATCCGAACACTCATGTCTTGTTTTTACTTTTATATAAAGTGAAGTAAAATTAGAAAATGGTGTAAATCCTAAATCTAAACTTATAGAACTATTAGATCCAGAACTTCTATTGATAATTTGTGTTGAACCATTTATTCGTTCTCCAGTAATTTCCCATTTATATTCTAAAACATTTGTATTTGGGTTACCTGAAGTGGCTTGTAATGTTACAATATCCGTAGGACAATAAGTATTATTTTGTTTTGGATTTGATAAAACAACTGTTGGTTTAATGAGTTCGTTGTTGTTCAATGTAAAAACATTTGATTTTTTGGTATATTGTCCGCAAGGCGTTGTGTAAGTTACGGCAGCATATAAGTTTACAGATGGTGTAAGTAAGTTATCAAATAATACTGTACAGGTTTTGTTGTTATTTGTAAAAGATGAAGACAAAGCTGTGTATTCCACATTATTAGCATCAAAAAACTTCCAACTATTTACATCAATGCCAGCAGTAGCTGTTACATTAAAAATTGTTCTGTTAGTATTTGATCCTTCCGTACAAATTTTTGAGTTAAAAGGATTGAAGTCTAAATTTAAGCTTTCTGCCCTAGTTATTTGATTATAAGGAACGATAAGGCTTTCTGATTTGCAGGCTGTTGCATAATTTACACGTAAATCAACATCAAAATTATTTGTTTGAATATATTCTATAGTTGTATTAACAACTGGAACTGGTCTATACGATTGTTGCAAGTCACCAGTAACTATCCATCTATTTGTTAATGGATCTAGATACGAAGGGTTTCTATTGAAATTCATCCAACCCAAACGATTGCCATTCAAATCTTTGAAATACATAGGTGTAGAAATAGAAGTATAGTTGAAATCAGGCATCGAAATTGAGATTATATTTTTTACATCTTCAATACCTCGTGTGCAATTTCCGACTTTCAAAATATCACTAGCGGTTAGTAATCTGATGCTGCCATTAAATAAAACAAACGGAGCCGAAGTTACAGAAGTTTTCAATCCACAATCGCCCACAAATGTAGCATCATAAGAGGCAGTAAGATTTGTACTTTTAAGTGTGCTAGTACCAAAAATACGAGTATTATCAAACACGAATGTTCCAGATGTGTTGTTAGTAGTTTCTGTATAATCCAAACCTTTTACTAATTGCGTGTTTCCATTAAATATTTTCCAAATAATTGTGGTAGGCGTTTTTGTAGCGTTATGATTAAGAACTATTGCTTTATCGCCACATAAGTTACCTGTTGTTCTCACTGTTGGGGCAGGCAAAGCAGTTGCAGGATCAATATTATACAAAGAAAAACTTGAAGTAACAACATTCGAATTACATTCACCCATAAGCGTTGCACGCACTGTTAAATCAACTTTTGTTGTTGAAAAATTATAAAACATAAATGAAACTTTTTCGCCATTGATTGATTCATTAGTTAATGTATAGTTATTACTTGGATATTCAGAGCCATTGGCATCAAAAAATTTCCAAGAAACATTACTATATTTATAAATTTGAGCTTGGATTAAATCAATGATTGGTACTTCAAAAATGGCAGGTTTTTGAGCTACCACATCAATAACACCCGTGCATTTAATATCGTTTCTGCTGATAGAAATTGCAGGTAAATTATATTTGGCATTTTTGATTGTAAAAGTACGATTGGCTATTGGGTTCTTAAGTCCACAAACATTGTTATAAGCCTCTACATTAACCTGAAAATCTTTACCTGTGATATCAGGTTCTCGTAATGCAGTTGTAATTTTCCAAGTATTTGAAGTAGCGTCTAAAAAAGCAGAAGTGTTAGAAATATTTATCGTAGGACCATCCAAATCATTTATTATTTGCTTAAATTCCCAAGTTAGATTTTTATACCCAAGATTTGCAATAGAAAAAGTGGAAGTATTGATGGCATTATTATTACCTCTCGAACATATAAAATCCACATTATTAGCTATTGCAGAATTAGAAATTGCATCTGCAAGCAATCCAGCTGTGTTATTATTATAGATTGTAAAATTAAGACTTTCCGAAGTTTTAGTGCCACAATTACCTATAAAATTTGCAACATATTGAGCCTTAAGCGTTACAGCATTGAGTGGGTTGGTAGTTCCAAAAATTCTAGGATTAAATTTAATAGTTGCATTTGCATTTGTATTAGAAATGTTTACAACAGTATAATCAATATTCTCAACTAATTGTGTGCTTCCATTGAAAAATTTCCAAGTAGTATTTTTTGGTTTGTTAAGAAGCCCTATATTGAAAACTATATTATTGTCTAAACACAAATCAATATTTGAATTAATGGTGGGTGCCGGTGGTGTTGCAGAAGACTTAAAATGATAAGATTTAAGAATGTTTAAATTACTACGTGTAAACGATTGACAAGCACCAGTAAAATTAATTTTGTGCCTAATTTCAGTTTGAATTATATTTCTAGAATTGAAATAAAAATCGGTCAAATTAATACGCACAATCAATTTTTTATCTCTAAGCTCAGTTGGTGTAATAAATCTATTTCTGCTTCGGTAAGCTGGATCCATAGAAGTTGCAGGTTCTATGAAATAATCAGTACCTGCCACAAGAGGACCCAAATTATCTTCTAAAATATAATCTCTATTCATAAAACCTTCTTTAAGTTCAGTTTCAGAATAGTACATGGGTGTTTGAATAAATAAATTTGCATTGCATGATATGAAACTAGTCGAAAGTGAAGCACCAAAACTTAGCCCGTTAAATAAATATGGATCATCCAAATTATCTGAACTGTTGTACCCTGAAAAGAGACTACCAAATTGTTGTAGATTAAAATCATAATTTACTGTAAAAGTTCTTGTAATTTTATCAACTCTCCCACAAGGCGAAGTCCAAGAGATTTCAAGCGTTACATTTTCGAAAGGTGGAGAAGTATTAGGATTGAAGTTGATAGGAATAACATTTATTTCGTTTAATCCTTTGCCTTCGTTGGTATTATTAGAGGAATGTAATTGCCAGTTTGAAGGCAAAATCCATTTGTAGGTAAGGTCAGAATTAGCAATACCATATTTCAACGGAGGATCAACATACAATTTAGTAGGAGTAGAACAACCACTCATAGTTGGAGTAGTTTTACTTCTTTGAGTTCCTATTAATTCATATAAATCACCAATGGTTTGATTGTAAGTATAGGCAGAAGTAAAAAGACGGAGTTCACCAGAGGTGTAGGTGTGATAATAGGCTTGATTTTGATCTGCACCAGGAATGCAACCCGTTGGCGCACTAAATTTATATCTAAAAGAAGTTAAATCATTTGTAATGTATTGCGTTGGAATAAATCCATAATTACTTTGTCTATCCACAAATTGAAATGTAGAAGCATTATTGCTTTTTTCGAGCGTATAATTTGTGTAGTGCGTTTGTGGATACAAACCTCCAAATTTACGGCAAGTAAGCTCTTCTTGAGTTGTTACCAAAGGATAGTCAGTGGGTGGATAAACTTTCAAATCTTGGTTTGGAACAACACATTCTTGTTTAGTTTGATTTGATCCAGGTGTTCTAATGGCGTTAGAAGGGATTAAAGTTGGGATAACCGTAATTGAAGGAATATTATAAAATTGCCAACCTGGATCTATATAAGGTCCTAAATATTCTCCATTTACCCAATTGTAAACTCCACTAACAAATGAATTTGAAAGTATCACAAATCTAAATTGTGTTTCTTCAGTTATGTTTATTATTGGGGTAACATCGGAACTATTACAATCAAAATTTGCTGGATACAAAGGCGACCAACTACCAGAAGCAATTTTAAATTGAGTTAAAATTCTTCCTGTTCTCTCATTACCTTGCAAACAATCATTAAACATGAAGTTTCTTATTGATGATGGTAACCTAAAGGAAATACAATTACCTATGGGAACTTGAATAGTTTGATTTGGAAAAGTAGGTACCAAGAGATTTGTAGTAATTGAACAAACATCAATTTTTGGCTCACTGGCATAACTCCCCAAACTCCCAAAAAAAAATAAAGAAAAAACTAGCTTTTTAATAATTTGTAATTTGTAATTTGTAATTTGTAATTTGTAATTTGTAATTTGTTGTACATAAATAAAAATTTAAAGTGTGTAAATATCGTTTGCAAATGTAATTTTTATAATTAGATTAAAATAATTAATTTGTAATATTTTTTTTATTTTTTTATTTTTTCTAAATTAAAAGCTGATTATCAACGAATTAGCTATGAATTAAATTTTAAAAATAATTTATAATACTTTCAATATGGTAATTGTAACTCCTATTACTGCGATTGTAGAACCCAAAATAAGGGTAAAAAGCCACTTTATTAAGTCATTTTTAGATTCAGCAATTTTGGTATGGCACTCCGCAATTTTTAAATTTACGTCTGCAAATTTTTTATTGGTTTCTTCTCTACTTTCGATTATTAGTTTATGAGTAGATTCTCTACTTTCAGCAATCAGTTTACTGGTTGCTTCTTTGCTGTCAGCAAACAATTTGCTGGTTGCTTCTTTACTTTCAGCAATTTTTAGCTCAATTCCTGCAATTATTTTATTGGTAGAATCTCTGCTTTCAGCTATTTTCAGTTCTAGTCTATAAATGTCTTCTTTTCCTGGAAATACCTCTCTGGCGTGCTCAAATTTATGCTCAACACGGCTTTCTATGTACTGAACAAGGTTTTTTGCCTCTCGTTCGTCCATTTTTTCACGAAGTAATTCGTACATTTCAATTTCAGAAATATGCATAAAACAATTTTTATTTTACAATAATAAAAAATAAACGAGATTTTTCAAAAAAATATTTAAATTATTTGCGAAGTATTGAAATTAGTTACTTTTGAGAAATCTAACTTGTTCAAACTAAAAACAAGAATAAATTTTTATTTTGTCATTTGTTACGAGAAATAATCATTTTTCGTTTCATTTGCCTACTATTCTGACTAACGTCATTGAACTAGACACTTATTAAAACAAAAAATATTTTTTTTATGATAAAATCTATAAATTAATTCTTAATTATTACTTAAATAAAACAACTTTAACACAACAATTACTAAAATGTTAAAACAATTCATATTTAAAAGCATATATTTGAAATTGAAAGTAAAAAATAAATAAAAAATTTGAAGTTTCGTCTGAATTTATGTTTCTAAACTCTGCCTATAATCAAGTAATTTTTGAACACAAAAACAAAGAATATGGTGCTTTTGAAATAAGAAATAGTTATAATAAAAATAAAATAATTGCAAGTATTATTACTATATTTATTTCATTGATATTAAGTATATTTTTATTTATATTTTATAATTATTATGTTAAAAATGAAACTATTTATGAAGAAATTGATTATCGTTCAATCATATATTCTGCCGATGAGGTTTTAATACCAAACATAATAGCACCAGAAAAAAATGCTCCAAAAGAAATTGTAAAAGAAACAAAAGAAGACTTACCACCAGTTGTAAAAAAAGATGAAATAAAGAAAAATATTACTACTGTTAAAACAGAAGTTATATCAGAAAAAGCTGACGAAAAAACAAATACTTCTACAAATGAAACCGAAGGTAATGGAAAAGGAAAAAATAAGGCTGAAGACTTAAAAAGTGTATCGAATGACACCACAGGAAACGCACTTTATACCAACGAAATCTTTATGAAAGTTGATCAGGGTGCTGAATTTCAAGGCGGAAAAGAAGCATTTGCAACTTATTTAAAAAAATCTATTGTATATCCAGAATATGCCAAAGAAAATAAAGTAAACGGCATTATTTTCATACATTTAGTAATAAATAGAGATGGAACTTTGCAAGATTTTAAGCTTTACAAAGGAATAGAAAAGTCGTGCAACGAGGAAGTTTTGAGAGTTATTCAAGCCATGCCCAATTGGGTTCCAGCCCGAAAAAACGGCATTAATGTTAGGCAAAGGCTTATTATTCCAATTAACTTTAATGCTTTAAACTAAATTAAAACTTTAATAACTACATATAAATATTTCTTTTTAAAAATTAAATATTTATACGCCCTTCTTTATCTTTTAAAATTATTCTTTTCCAAAAATCTTCTAAAAAACCAATTCCATAGCCCGAAAACTGAACGAAAGTTGCCATAACACTCAAAAAACCAATATACCAACTTTTATTTTTGTAGGTTGAATCAATAAAAATAAGTACAAAATAAGTATAAAAAATTGATTTTAATGCTATAAATAATTGCCCAGAAATAAAAACCGATAAGTAAGTAAATAAAAAATAAAACAAAAATCCAACAGGAAAAAGATGGATTAATTTGAGAGAGTTTGGAACTAATTTGGTAATATTAATACGAGATTTTCCAAAGAATTTCATATATCTAAAAAAAGTTCTAAAATCTTTTTTGCGATGATGATAAACAAAAGCATCTGCAATAAGACCAATTTTAAAACCTAATTCTTTAATTTTTAAACTCAAAACAATATCTTCTCCCATAAAGCCAAACGGAAAACCACCTGTGGTTTCATAAACTTTTCTTGAAAAACCCATATTAAAACTACGAGGATGAAATGTAGTGGCACTTTTTGCTCCACCACGCATTCCTCCTGTTGTTAAAAACGAAGTCAAAGAGTAATTAAATGCTTTTTCAATATCCAAAAAACTATCATGACACTTGTCTGGTCCACCATGGCAATCTAAATTTCTTGAAGAAACTTCAGTAAGAATTACCTCTAAAAAATTAGGTTCTAATAAAATGTCAGAATCTAAAATAATAAAATAATCGCCTTTGGCTTGTTTCATACCAAAATTGCGAGAAATTCCAGGACCGAAATTTCCAGTAAGCAAATATTTAACTTTCATTTTAGAGGCAAAAGCTCCAACTACAAGATCAGATTTTTTCTTTTCAGAACCACTTTCGACCACCAAAACTTCAAAATTCTTATAAGTTTGCAGTAATAAACAGCCTAAAACTTCTCTAATTTCTTCAGGACGATTATAAACGGGAATAATAATAGAAAAAAACATTTTTAAACTTTAAATTATCAAAAAAATCAACCTTTCATGTTAATAAACTGCATCGGTACGCCAGTTTCTGAAGTTCTTAACAACTGAATTATGGCTTGTAAATCATCAATTTTTTTAGACACGACCCTAACTTGATCGTCCATAATTGAAGCATCAACTTTAATTTTAGAATCCTTAATTATTTTAACTATTTTCTTACTATCTTCCTTTTCTAAACCAGCTTTAATTTTTATGTTTTTTTTAAGTATCTTACCCGATGCTTGTGCTTCTTTGGTAAAATCAAAACTGCGTCCATCTATGCCTTGTTTAATGGCTCGGGTCATTAACATATCCTCAACAGCCCTCAAACGCATATCGTTTTCGGTTTCAATCGTAACAATCATGTCTTTTTTATTGAGTTCAATAGTCGTTTCACTATCTCTAAAATCAAATCGATTGGTTATTTCTTTGTATGCCACATTCACTGCATTATCCAACATTTGGGCATCAACTTTACTTACAATATCAAATGAAGGCATATTAAATTAAGGTTTTAAAATTTTAGTTTTAAGTGAAATTACACTCGTAAAAGACTTGGGGTCATTTGAATATATATTAATGTGTTTGTCTTGCACGCCTTCTTTTCCATTACTATCAAAAGTAATGGTTAATTTGGCAGAATGACCAGATTTTATGGTTTTTTTGTCGATTTCAGATACTGTGCAGCCGCAACTAGGCTTTATTTTCAAAATCTGTAAATCATCTGAACCATTATTTTTTATATTAAAAACCGTTGTAACTTTATCACCTTGTTTGACATTTCCAAAATCATGTAATTCTTTATCAAAACTAATTTTGGGAGCATTTTGCATTTGTTCGATAGTCAAATCTTTGAAAGAAAGCGTAATATTGGCAGTTATAAAAAGAATTTTTGAAGGTTCAAGGGCATCATTTGTTTTAAGTTCAATTTTATCTTGCACATATCCAAAATCATTTCTCCATTTTGGCGAATATTCAACTAAAATTTTAGCTTTAGATTTTGGAGCAATTATTTGAGGTTCAATTTTAACATTAAGATAAGCGGAATTGAAAATAATTTTATCAACTGTTATTGAAGAATCTGCAAAATTAAAAATGTCAAAAGATTTTCTTTGCCAATCAGCAGTTGAAATATCTCCCAAATGCATATATCTACTTATAAATCTTAAATTACCTATTTTATCAGGAAAATCATCATGCGGCTTTTTGGGTTTTGGCGTAACTTTTCCCTGCAAAGTAAGAATAGTGCCATCTTGAAAAGAATTTGAAAAAACAGTAAGCGTTTTAGTAAATTGCCCAGGACGATTAAATGGGTCATATTCAACAGAAATTTTACCTTTTTCTCCAGGTTCAATAGGTGTTTTAGTCCAAGTAGGAACTGTACATCCGCAAGCAGCAACCACATTTTTAATAATTAAAGGTGATTTACCAATGTTTGAAAACTCAAATTCATAACTCACTTTTCCACCTTCTTCTTTGATAGTTCCGAAGTCGTGGGTATAAAATTCGTAAGATACAGACGTTTTTTTATCTTGAGCTGAAAGCTGAAGAAACATAAAAAAGTGTAATAAGATTATTTTTTTTGTCATTCTACAAAACTAATAAAATTAAATAAATTATAAATACAATTTTTATAAAAATGTATTTATAATTTATTTAATAATTTTAATAGCATTAAAGAATTAAATAAATTATTATAAATTGGGTTTAAAAGGTAATAATTTTAAGAATAAACGAATATTTATTAATTAAATCTATATTTGTAGATATTTAAAAAAAATGAAAATTAACAAATGTCTTTATCAAGATTTTTCAAATCATTGATTTTCAATTATTTAAAAGTATTATTGATTTCCGTTATCATTGAAATATTAGTTAAAATAAAGTTTTTTAATAAAAATATTTTAATAAAAAACCTAAACTAACAAAAACCAAATTAATATTACTATATAAGTTAAATATACTAAGAATAAAATTAAAATAATTACTAATTATAGTAATTTTCGTGAGCAAATTCTTTCATACTTAAATTTTTAATAGAAAAAAAACGAGCATTTTTAATTATGACCTTAACTGATTTTTCGGTATTTTTTTTTGGCTTTTTCATGTTTTTTAAAGAGATTATGTAATGATGTAAGTTTTTTAATTTAATTTGTAAAACAATCAGATTGAATTGAAATTGTATATTAAACAAAATTAAAGCGTACGCAACCTGAAAACAATCACGGAATTCCGTGATTTTTAGGTATATTTTATAACTACTTTTTGATTAGAGATTTCTAAAAAATTAAAAATGAAATTAACTATTAAATATTATATCTTACTTCTGTTTTTTTTTAAAATCATTGATATTCAAGCGATTACGCTAAATTTAAACAATGATAAAAAACATAGTATTGATTATTATTTTCAAACTTTTGAGGATAAATCTGCATTATTGACTTTTGAAGATGTAAAAGCAAAAAAAGACTCTATTTTTAACAAAAGTAAAGTCCCAGCAGTACTCGATTATGGTTTTACGAATGCTAATGTTTGGGCAAAACTAGACTATATTAGTAATAATAATTCTTATATATTAAGAATAGAAAATACGGCTATTTATTCCGTAGAATACTATATTTTGAATTCTAAAGGTAATATTATTAAAAAAGGCAAGACAGGAATTAATGTTTCTCATAAAATATGGGAAATCAACCATCATTTTCCATCTTTTGAATTGCCAGTAACAAAAAACGAAATTTATACTTTAATTTATAAAGCTTCTTCACCTGAAACATTGGCTTTAAATATGAGCATAAAATCACAACAAGAAAGTTTTGATGAGGCATATTTGAATCAATTTTTAGCTGGCATTTATTATGGGATGATAATAATCATGGTTTTATATAATTTATTTGTATTTATATCTTTAAAAGAAAAATCATATTTATTTTATGTATTATATATTTCTGCTACCTGTGTTGGGCAATTTAATATTGAAGGCAGATTTTTCATGTATGTTACGCCAAATAATCCTACATTATCAATTTTTATTGCAGTTTTGTGTTTTGGATTAATTTTAGTTTTTGCACAGCTTTTTATTCGCTCTTTTATTCCAGAAAAATATATTACCAAATGGCAAAAAAATCTTTTTAATTTATCATTTTTAATTTGTTTAATAAGTATTTTATTTGGAACATTTTTACAGTTTGATATTGCATTACATTTATTGTATTTTAATACTTTATTGCTATTTTTACCATTGTTGTTTTTCACTATTTATAGATCTTATTTTTTAGGTTTTTTAGCTGCAAGATTTTTATTGGTAGGTTGGACAAGCGTAATTTTTGGAGCTTTAATATTTACTTTATCAGCATTTAATATCTTAAATTACAGTATTTGGTCTGTCAATAGTTTTTTGATTGGCACTGTGATTGAAGTTTTGTTTTTATCATTTGCCTTGGGTGATAGAATTAATATTTTAAGGCAAGAAAAAGACAATGCAGTTCATAAAACTATTATTCAACTACAAGAAAATACAAAATTATTATCACAATTAAACATTGAACAAAAAAACACACTTACAGCATTTATTAAAGGCGAAGAACGAGAAAGAACAAGGTTATCAAAAGAATTGCACGATAGTTTGGGGCAAATATTAGCAGTAATTAAAATGCAAGGAAATAGTTTTTTGGTTGATTTAACTAAAAATGAATTTCTTAAGAAGTATGAAAAAAGCATTATAAACTTAAATAATCAAATAGATGAAGCTTGTGTAGAAACTCGTAATATTTCATATAATTTAATTCCAATTTTGGTTAAAGAATATGGTCTTCATCAAGCTATGGAAGAGTTGATTAGAAAACATAATGAAATAAATAAAAAAATAAATATCAAAATTATATATAACAATTTAACTCATGATATTCCCAAAGATACTGAATTAATAATTTACAGAGTAATTCAAGAATCTATTTCAAATATTACTAAACATTCTCAAGCTAGCGAAGCATATATACAATTATTAGAAGATGAAAAAAAATTGTATATTACCATTGAAGATAACGGAATAGGATTTGATGTTCAAAACTCGAACGCATTAAAAGGTATGGGCTTGGAAAATATGCGGTCTAGGGTGGAGTACTTAAATGGTAAGTTTTTTATCGAAAGTGATTTGAATAAAGGAACTCATATATTATTAGAAATACCAATATAAATGGAAATTAAAAATATAAAATTATTAATTTGTGATGATCACACCATGTTAAGTCAAGCCATTGCTGGCTTTTTAAAAGATCAATCTTTTGTGGAAAAGGTTTTTGTTTGCACAAATGCCAAAGATACTATTGAAGAATTTAAAAAAGACAAATATGACGTTGTTATTTTAGATGTTAATATGCCTGAAATGTCAGGAATAGAGTTATCAAAATTTCTTAGCAATGAGTATGAAAATTTAAAAATAATTATGCTTTCTATGCGAAGCGATATACTAACTGTTAAGGAATGTATTCGAAATGGAGCTCATGGATATTTGTTAAAAAATGCCGATTTGACTGAAATAATTGAAGCTATAAAGCGTGTTTTAGCAGGTAAAAGCTACTTTTCAAAGCAAATAAGTGAGTCTTTATTAGATAGCCAATATAATTTTTCTTCTTTAAAAGATGACATTTTTATTACTCCAAGAGAAAGAGAAATTTTATCTTTAGTAATTACAGAAAAAAGCACAAAACAAATTTCAGAAGCTCTAAATATTTCAGAAAACACGGTTGAAACCCACAGAAAAAATTTAATGAAAAAAACCAATACAAAAACCACCGTAGGATTAGTAAAATATGCTATTGAAAGATCACTTTTTTAGTAATATTAGTACGAAAAATTATCATTTATTTTTTTTTAAATAATTTTAATAAAATAAATAAAAATTACTAAATTTAGCTTTCTTTAAATTCTGAATCTATGACACTTTTTGTGTTGTAATTGGGCTTAAATCTTCAATTTTCAAATCAAATATTTGTTTTTTATACTCGTTTTACTATTTACTTGACTTGAATTAATCTAAAAATTTATTTTATAACTTATTGACAATCAATTCTTCACTTGTAATCAATTTATAGATATATTAGTTTTAATTTAATAACAGACATTCTGTAAAGCAATATTTATATTGATTTTAATAATGTTGATATTATTAAACGATTATATTGAGTCCATTAAATATTTACAATTAAATTTTTAGTGGACTCATTATAACTTACTAAAGTATTAATATTATTGATTTATTATAAATTTAATTTTTTAAAATACTTTAAAACATTTTAAACCTTGATTTCGTTTGAAACTATAAATTAAATTAAAATGAAAAGATACTTTTTTGAATTAAATTTGACAATGTTGTTTTTATTGCCTTCGTGTTCTGTTATTCGACCTGGTGAAATAGGAGTTAAATCTACATTAGGTAGGTTGAAAGAAAAGACGTACGTAAGTGGAGCAGTTTTTTATAATCCTTTTTCAACAGGAGTTATCAAAGTTCCTACTAGAACTATAAATCGAGAAATGTCGATGAATTTACCTTCAAAAGAAGGTTTAACTATTCTTGCAGATGTTTCGATATTGTACAGGATAGAAACAAATAAGGTTATAACTGTTATAAAGGAAGTAGGTCTTGATTTTGATAAAATAATTACTGCAGTTTTTCGCTCTTCAGCATCGGATGCTTGTTCTCAATATTATGCTAAAGATATGCACAGTGGCGAAAGAAGAAATATAGAGAAAAAAATCAATGATTTAATGAATGAATATTTAGGTCCGAGAGGTTTTATAATTGAAAATGTGTTGCTCAAAAGTATTGCTTTGCCCACAGGATTATCCAAATCAATTGAACAAAAATTAGAATCAGAACAAGATGCACTTAGAATGGTTTTTATTAAACAACAAGAAGAAAGAGAGGCTGAACGCATTTTAATAAAAGCTGAGGGTCAAAAAAAAGCCAAAATTATTGAAGCTGAAGCAAAAGCAAAAGTAATTGAAATTGAGGCAGATGCTAATAAATTGGCAAATGACAAACTTAATAGCAGTATTACTCCAAATATTATTAAAATGAAACAAATAGATGCAATGTTGGAACTTTCTAAATCACCCAACTCAAAAGTTATGTTTATAGATAATAAAAATCCATTTATGAATATAATGGACCAAAAGTAAAAAGCGTATTATTTTGCTATATTATATTGAGTCTAATAAGATTTACAATTAAATTTTTAGTGGACTCTATATAAACATAACCTTTTGTAAAATTAAAAAAATGAATATTATTGACTAGTAGGAATAAGGACATGATTTCTATAAATTCTTACCTTGAACTTGCTGTCCTTCAATCATTACGAAAGCTCCCCAAAAAACTGGTGAGGCGAATTTTTCACTATTTCTTAATTCATATTTAGCTTCTCTGAATGCTTTTCGATAGTCGCCCCCGTTATTTAAAAATTTATCATAAAATTTGGTCATTAATGTTTGAGTTGCATCATCATCCACTTTAAAAAGACTAAGAATAATTGATTTTGCTCCAGCCACCAAAAAAGCCCTCTGCAAACCAAAAACCCCTTCACCTACTTCTATTTGACCCCTACCAGTTTCGCAGGCACTCAATACCACAAGATTTGTGTTTGTAAAGTTCAA
>REAG01000162.1 GCA_004294265.1 Cytophagales bacterium
TGAAACATTTACTACTTTTGATTTTGGATGATTAGGATTCAAAATTAATCCAGAACCAGTTATAATTCGCCAAGTTCCAATTCCTAAAATGGTATTTGCATCTAATTGAACCGTATCGCCACAAATTTCCATATCATTGCCTGCAAAAGCAATTTCAGAAATATTTGATGTAATTTTGAGTGTGTCTTTTCTGTCTGGACAGCTTCCAAAAGAAGTTTTCCAACCCAATAGAACATCTCCACGGCTCAAATCCATAACTGAAGCATTATTATTTGTTGGATTTATAATATTTGCAAACCCAGAAATAGTGTACCAATTCCCTACGCCTCTTGTAATTGGAATAGCTGAAATCACAGAACTTGTGGTGCAAATCGAAATGTTTGACATCACTTCTGCTTTGCTCGGACTGTCATTGTTTATATATAAAGTGTCTTTGGTTTCACAAATTCCTTTTTTAATTTTCCATTCCAAAACATTATAACCTTCACTTAAATTTCTAATTTTTGAATTAGAAACTGTTGTATTGGTAATAATTGCCGAAGTAGAAGTCAGAATAGACCAAGTTCCAACACCTTGCAAAGGAATATTTCCTGTTAAAATCAATGAATCGGTACAAATTATTTTATCAGTTCCTGCATCTGCTTGATTTACAATATTACTTGTAATTGTTACAAAACTATCGCTAATACACCCACCAGGTAAATTTCGTGTACGCCATCTAAAAATATTCAATCCAGGTTGAAGATCTGTAACTAACGAATTGGGATCAAAACCGTCATCAATTTGAGGTAACGCTGAATTTACATTGCTCCATACACCCGAATTGACACTTGATGGAGTTGCATTCAAAACTGAATTATTAACACAAAGAATTTGATTCGCACCTGCAACAGCTCTATTAAAATTTACAGAAACTGTTGCATTAGAACTACAAGTACCTCCAGAAATAGTCCATTTAAAAATATTCAGACCAATTCCTAACCCATTGACTGTTGTGATTGGAGAAGTAACCGTTGCAAAAGTACCTAAACCACTTTCAACTGACCAAATCCCCACACCATACAAAGGACTATTCCCTGATATTCTTGCGAAATTTAAGCAGGTTATTGTACTCACTGAAACCGAAGCGATACTGGGAAAAACATTTGAAATTGTTACTGCGTCAGATTGTATAATATGAGTGATATTATTTTCTACATTCCAAGTTAATACAACAGTCCCACCAGTTACTAAATCAGATAGTGTTGCATTCGGAGAATTTTCATTAGTAAGTGTACCAACCCCAGAAGTAATGCTCCAAACACCAATTTCATCAACATCCAAAGAACTACCATTAAGTTGAAAATTCGTTTGACATACTAAAATTGTATCTCTACCTGCATTTGCTATACTATTTATATGTCTTACAGATGCAAAAGTTATAGTGATTGAGATATTAAAAATTAAAATTAAAAAAATTGTAATACTATTTTTTTTCAATTTTGGGTATTAATATGTGTTTAATAAGTAACTATTGTAATAAAACGCTAACATAACTATAATTTTACAAAAAAAAAAATAAATAATTATATTTTCAATATATTACCTTAAATTAAAAATAAAATATAATAATTTCAATAAAAAATTATAAAATATATGAAAATAGATATTTTAATATTAAACTCTCAAATATTACTTATTAATAAATAAAAAGTATTTAAAATTTAATCTTGAATTACAAACTAATGAAACTCAAAACGATATTAAAATCACTATTTTAATATCGTTGATATATAAAAATTATTAAAAAATAGAACTGAAAATGATTTTAAAATTGAGCTTCGTACAGGGCTTTCGTATTAAAAAATAAATGAAGTGATATTTTTATTTTATTCTATAATTATTACTGAATTTATACTTTCTTAATAAGTCCCTCCCCCTTGGATTCTGCTTAATCAGAGCAGAAATTGAATTTAGGATGGGATTTAATTAATCAATAGTTTTAAATGCGATTGCCCTTAGCTTCATAATGTTTATTTAAAATTACAAAACAAACGTTAATAAATAGATAATTTAAAAAAAAGGTAAATTTAATTTTCAATCAAATTCATCCTTTTTTTAAGCGTTTTCAAACGAACAAATTGTTCACTTTCAAAATCTGTAACTGAAAAAGAATGTTGTTTATATGCATTAAATAATTCTTTCATGCCAGCTTCAAGGGTATATTCTAATTTAAAATTAGGTAATATTTGAGCTAATAAATCAAAATTTACTTTATAATCTCGACTGTCTGCACCAGCTTCGCCAGTGTAAACAATTTTGGCATTTGGAACTAACTTTTGAACAAAATTGCCAACTTCTTTTACTTGGTAATTTTCTGAATTACCACCAATATTGACTATTTTATTGAAAATATCTGAAACGGGAGCGTTCAAAAACGCCACAAAAGCCCTTGCAATATCTTTGCAATGGACTAAAGGACGCCACGGAGAACCGTCACTCATAATCCGAATATCGCCTCTAGCAACTGCACAAGCCAATAAATTATTTACAACCAAATCAATTCTTAAGTTTGGCGAATGACCATAAGCGGTAGCATTTCTTAAAAAAACTGGACAAAAATTTTCGTCCGCCATTTTAGAAATTTCTATTTCACACGCAATTTTAGATATTGCATAAGCCGTAATTGGCACCGTTGGGTCAGTTTCTACCATATTTAATTTATCACTTTTTCCATAAATAGAACATGAACTAGAAAAAAGAAACTTTTTAACACCCGCTTTTTTTGATAATTCTGCCAATCGAATGCTACCTTCTCGATTGATGCTGTAAGTAATATTTTCGTTTAAATCGCCCATTGGATCGTTTGAAATAGCCGCTAAATGCATGACACAATCAAAACCAATTAAATCAAAAACATCAAGTTTACGAATGTCTTTTATCAAAACTACATCGGGTTTGGTGTAATTTTCCCATTCACAACCATCAAAAAGTCCAATATCTACACCTGTAACTTGATGATTTTCATTTTTTAATAAATCTACCAAATGTGTACCGATATAACCTTGGTATCCTGTTACTAAAATTTTCATATTTTATATTTTTATAAATCAACAGTTATTAAAATATTTTCATATTTTTAATTAAAAAAAATATTTTAAACGCAATTTAATAATCAAATTCTAATTATAATTATATAATCAAAATATAAATTTTAAAATTTAATTGATAAATTCTAAATTAATTTCAATAATTTAAAATAAATCGAATTATTGTAAATTGAATTGTTCAAATTGAAAAATTAAAATAAAATAAAAATTTTCAAACATTAAAAATTTAAAAATGTATAATATTTTGTATCTAAAACCTAAAAATGATAACTTTTGAAAACGAAATAAATAATCCAAATATTGCTTTATGGAGAATTGAAGAAAGCGAAAAAGACCTTCATAAAATTGTTAGTGAATTTGATTGGATAAACGAACATTTAAAAGAAATTACTCATCAAGCCAAAAGAATTGAATATTTGGCATCTAGAGTATTGCTTAAAAAATTGTGCCAAAAATTAAATATTAAATTTGATGGCGTATTTAAAGATGAGCATTTAAAGCCATATTTAGTAGGAAACAACGGTCATATTTCAATAAGCCATTCTTCTGATTATTGTGCGGCTATTTATAGCAAAAATAATTCAGTTGGAATTGATATTCAGCCTTTAGAAAAAAAACTTCATAAAGTATCAAAAAAGTTTCTTTCAGATTTAGAAAATGATAAATTCAACAAAAACCTTGAACTTCTTTGTCGAGCATGGTGTGCAAAAGAGGCAATTTATAAAATGGTAGGCAAAAAAGGAGTTAGTCTTCGTAATCAAATTAAAATTATTGAACTAAACCAAGACTTTGCTTTTGTAGAAGCCATTTTCGAGAATATTAATTATCAATCAAAAGTTCAATTTTATAGTTTTGAAAATTTTATTGTGGGATATACTATTTGAAATAATGGAACAGCCCACTTAATTACCAAATACACAAAAAACTACGTTTTTTGACCTCTTTTGCCCTTGAGAAAAGATAATTAATGAAGTTTTGAAAGCTCTTTTGCCCTTGAGAAAAGATAATTAATGAAGTTTTGAAAGAAATATTTATGTTTTACTTTTGAAATGTAAGTACATGGGCTATTCTATAAAATAAATCCTATTTTTGAAAAGAATTCACAATAGATAAAGCTGCATTTTTACTTGCTGTGACTTCTCCTAGCGTAGAAATTATGCTTTCATAATCATTCAAAATTTGATTTCTATATTCTTTATTTTCTAAAATTTTCCTTATTTCATTCATCACATTTGTAGGAGTAAAATTATCTTGGATTAGTTCTTTTACAACTTCCTTTTCAGCTATTAAATTGACCAATGAAATATATTTAACTTTTATTAAAGCCCTAATAATCATGTAAGTTATTCCGCTTGTGGCATAACAAACAACTTGAGGAACTTTCAATAAAGCGGTTTCTAAAGTAGCTGTTCCTGAAGTAACAATGGCAACTTTTGAATGTAAAAGTAAATCGTAAGTTTGTTCGTAAACGACCGAAACAATTCCTTCTCTAAGGAATGCTTCATAATATTTTTTATCTAAACTATCAATAGCTGCAATCACAAACTGATAATCTTTAAAACCAGGTAAAATACTAACCATAAAGTGCAGCATATATTCTACTTCATTCTTACGACTTCCTGGTAAAATTGCAATTATTGGCTTATCTTGTAAATTATTGTCTTTTAAAAAACTAACATTTTTTGAATGTTGTGCAATAGTATCCACACAAGGATTGCCAACATATTCTACATTACAGTTATATTTTTCAAAAAAAGGTTTCTCAAAAGGTAATATTGCATACATTTTATCAATAAAAGCATGAATATTTTTAGCTCTACTTTGATACCAAGCCCATATTTTTGGAAGAATAAAATAATGAGTTTTAATGTGTGGAAATTTCTTTTTCGTATGTTTGGCAATTTTTAAATTAAAACCAGAATAATCAACTAAAATAAGCATATCTGGTTGATATTCTGCAATATCAGATTTGCATTTTTTAATATTTGCCCAAACTTTATCTAAATTCAAAAAAACTTCCAAAAAGCCCATAAAAGCCATTTCTCGGTAATGAGTAGTAAGTTTCCCGCCAACGGCTTGCATCATATCACCACCAAAAAACCTAAAATCTGCATTTGAATCTAAAATCAAAATTTCTTTCATCAAATTCGAGGCATGCAAATCGCCTGAACGCTCACCAGCTATAAGGTAATATTTCATAATTATTTGAGCGTTTAATAAATAATATTATCCGTAATATTCAACGAAATTTTTGTTAGTTTCAATTAATTTAATATAGTGTAATTTACATTCTGAAACTTTTTTAAGTTCTTTCTCTAAAATATTCCAAAACTCTATTACCATAATTTCGCAACTTGGTATTTTATTTTTGAATATTTCGACTTGTAAATTTATATTTTTGTGATCAACCAACTCAACAATTTCTCGTTTCATTATGTCGCCTAGCACTTTCATATCAATCACAAAACCTGTTTCAGGATTAGGATTACCTTTAACTGTAACGATAATTTCAAAATTATGTCCATGATAATACTCATTAGAACATTTTCCAAAAACTTCTTCATTTTTTTCGTCTGTCCATGCGGCATTGAAAAGACGGTGAGCTGCGTTAAAATGCTCTTTGCGAGATACATAAACCATACGGCAAGTTTTGTTTTACATCAGGTTCTACTGCGACTGATGGTGCAAAAATAATAAAAAAAATAAATATCAATACGTTTTTAATAAATTATCTTAAAAAGCAATAAGAAACTATATTTGCACCCATTTTTAGAGCTAATTGTCTTTTCTCTTCTGGGTCGTTATATATTTCAGGATCTTCCCAACCATTCCCTAAATCACACTCAAAACTATAAAAACATACTAATTTGCCTTCATAAATTAATCCAAATCCTTGAGATGGTTTACCATCATGTTCATGAATTTTTGGCAGACCTTGAGGAAATCTAAATTTTTGAGAATATATAGGATGTGAAAATGGAAGTTCAACAAAATTTAGTTCAGGAAAAACTTTTTTCATTTCAATTCTAATAAATTTATCCAAACCATAGTTGTCGTCAATATGCAAAAAACCACCAGAAATTAAATATTTACGCATATTTTGAGCTTCTGATGTTGAAAAACTTACATTTCCATGACCAGTTAAATGCACTAAAGGATATAAAAAAATATCTTTACTGCCTGATTCTACTATTTCTTCTTCCGTATTAAAATTAGTTTTTAAATTCTTATTACAAAACGAAATCAGATTTGGAAGTGAGGTTTTATTGGCATACCAGTCTCCCCCACCATTGTATTTTAATCTTGCAATTTTGTAGGAATAATTTTGAGAAAAACAAAAATTATTATTGAAAATAAAAAATAAAAAAAGTAATATTAAATTTTTATTTAAAAAAAAACTCATTTAAAAATTATGATATTAGTAATAAAAATTATGATATTAGTAAAAAATCTCATTTTATAAAACAGGTTTTAAAATATTTATAAAATGAGATGAATAATAAACTATTTTTGCTCCGTTGTTTTTGGAGCTTCTTCGGATTTTTTATCGCAAGAAGCCGATTTTGTTTTTGAACAACATGATTTTTTGTCAGATTTAGAACAAGATTTTTTGTCTTTTTCATTTCCTGCAAAAGAAACTGATGCAACTATTGTTGCTAATGATAATGCTAACGCTAACTTTTTCATTTTTTTAATTTTTGTTTTAATTATAAATCTAATATACGGTAATTATTTTTTAATATTGTATTAAATTATAAAAAATGTTAGAAAAACTTTCAAGTCCTTTAATTTTAGCTTCAAACTCACCTCGAAGAAAACAAATTTTAACAGAAGCAGGCATAAAATTTACTACTCTAGTTAAAGAAATTGATGAGTTTTATCCTATCGAAATTTTACCCACAAATGTACCCGAATTTTTAGCTCATAAAAAAGCTAAATCTTATTCTATTGAGTCCGAAAATAATATTATTCTTACTTCTGATACAGTTGTAATTTTAGAAAATGAAATTTTAGGAAAACCTGAAAATGAAATTCAAGCCAAAGAAATGCTTTGTAAACTTTCAGAAAAAAAACATACTGTTATTACTGGGATTTGTTTTAACTATAAAAATAATTTAATTACTTATTCAGACACGGCTGATGTGTATTTTAAATCTTTATCTAAAACTGAAATAGAGTATTATGTGTCGCTTTATCGACCTTTAGACAAAGCAGGAGCTTATGGAATTCAAGAATGGATAGGTATGATTGGCATAGAAAAAATAAATGGTTCTTACTTTACTGTCATGGGTTTGCCTATACATTTAGTTTATGATATTTTGAAAACAAAATTTTCAAATTAATTTAAGTCTGAATGAAAATAGCCATTATTAAACAAGGCGCACTTGGCGATTTAATAGCACTTTCTACTTTTTTAATTCCGATAAAAAAAAAATATCCTCAAGCAGAAATTACAATTTTAGCAAGTAACTATTTTTTGAAAGTTTATCCCGAAAAATTACTTTATACTCATTTTCATTATTTCGATAAACATACTTTTAAATGGTATGATTATTTGAAATCAATATTATTTTTAAGAACTCAAAAGTATGATTATATTTTTCAACTACGTTACGGCTCAGAAATTGATGATTTTATAGCTGCTTGTAGTGGAGCAAAAAATACGATTGGTTTTAGAAAAAGTTTTTTTAGTTTTTTTCTTTCTAAGAAAATAAAAATGGGAACAACAATAAAGCATGAATATTTAAGAATGTTAGATGCTTTAAAAATCATAAATATTGACATTGAAAAGCCCAAAACAGATATTTATAGTTCAGAATCTGATAAAATTTATATTCAAAATTTTTTAGAAAAAAATAATTTAAAAAATAAACAATTCATACTAATTGCACCAAAAGCAAGTGCAGAATCTAAAGAATGGCTACCTGAGCAATTTGTGGAATTAGGTAAATTAATTTCACAAAACCTAAATATTAAAATAGTAATAGATAATGGTTTAGGAAAAGATGATTTTGGGAAAAATATGGCTTTAGCGATTGGAGAAAATGCCATTTTATCTCCTCCAACCACCATTCACCAATTTGGAGAGCTTATTCGGCAATCAGGAATTTGCGTTTGCAACAATTCGGCAGCTATGAATATGGCCTATGCAACTAACACAATTGCTATTGTTATTTCCAGTCTTCCGCCTAGTTATTGGGGTGCTTTGGGTGAAAATGATACAACTCTTTATCCTTTTGAAAGTAATAAAATTAATGATTTATATGCAATTTCAGCTAATGATATTCAAAGAAGAGAAATATTAAATAAAATAAAACCCACAGACGTTTTTGAGGAAATAAAACTCAAATCATACCATATTATAAACTAAATTAGTATTATTTGCACATTTTTTCCAAGTAAATTCTAAAAATCTATTTTTGCCTTTAGCAATTAAATCTTTTTTTAAAGATTCATTATTTAACAATTCATTCATTTTCTCAAATAATAAATCTGTACTCGTAGAATCTACATAATAGGCAGCATTTCCACTAATTTCTTTCATGGCTCCAAAATTTGAAGTTAATACAGGAATTTCCATAGCCATAGCTTCTAATAATGGGATTCCAAAACCTTCGTATAAAGAAGGAAAAACTAAGAATTGAGCATTTTTAACAATATTTTGAGCTTCTGAATTACTTACATAACCTGTAAAGATTATATTTGAAGTTAAATTTAATCTTAGAATTTCTTCTTTAATTTTTATTCCTTCAGAACCTAAACCACCACAAATTACAAGTTTAATTTCTTTGTTTTTCTTAGATAATAAATCAAAAGATTGACATAGTTTTTCAATATTTTTTCTTTTAGAAATCATTCCAATCGTAGTAATATAAGGAAAATCGTAGATTGGCTTTCCGTTATAAATTTCTTCAAAATGATCCGCTCCTAAATAAACTGTACTAACTTTATCTCTAAAAGTAGGAAATCTTTCAGAAAATTCATTTTTTATAAAATCAGAATCTACAATAATATGATCCGGATTTGATTTTAAAAGCATATTTTCTAACCTTTTTTGAAAATAAGATGCATATTTTAAATCATACAATCCTTCTTGATAAAAAGTTAAATCATGAATGGTAACGACTTTTTTGAAATTCCCATAATTAGGAACCCAAAAATCAGGACCGTGAAAAATATCAATTTTAGGATTAAAAAAAGGTAGTAAAGGAAAAATATTTTTAATATTTGAATTTTTAGTTATATTCTTACGATTTTTATATCTCGAAATTCGATAACTTCCTGAAATTTCTAAACTATTATCTTTTTGTAAGGCTTTAATTAAATTAGTAGAATATGTTGCTATTCCAGTAAGATTATTGCCTGATAATCCAGAAACATCAAAATTAATTTTTTTCATATCTTACAATTAATAAAAATAATTTATTCATAAAATTGATTAAAAATTTACCATAAATTTAGAATCACAATCTAAAATTTCAATCAAATTATTTATATAAGTAAACTTACAATTTTTACCTTTACTATCTTCAATCGAACTTGGCTTAATTTCGCTATAAGCAGCAAATTTGCCTTTTTCAACCAACTCAACTTGATAACTTTTATTGATTTTACTTACTTTTGAAACCGTTTTAGGAGCGTTATATTTTTCTACTAAACCAATAGCAGCAAATTCGTTATTGTATGGAATGGCAAAAAATAATTCTTGTTTTAATCTTGCAATATTTATTTCAAAAACATTAATTAATGTTGATTTAATTGCATTTTTCGTAAAATAATTATATAAGATAAAGTTTTCTGATTTTAGATTTGGAATATCAGAAATCTTAAAATTACCCTTAACAGAGTCAGCATCTGCAACATTAAAAATAGCTAAAATTCCTACACCATTACTATTTGTAAACATTTTAAATGGTTTGGAATCTGACACATTAAAAAGGCAATCCTCTGTAGGTAAAGCAGGTTGGTCAGCTCTAATAATTGCCCCATTTTTATAAATTAATTTGGTAATAATATCCATATTTTGTTCGCCTGGCGTATCTGTGATATAAATAGGTCCACCACTTATGGCTCTTGCAACAGCATGAAACTCCGCTTGCGGATGATGACTTTGAAACATATCATAATCGGGATAAACCATTTGACTCCACCAAGTTGAATTATAGGCATTACAAAGCACATGAATAGCGGCATTTCCTGCACTCATTTTGTAAGAATTATTTTCAGGAAAAAAATCTTCAGAGGAGCGAGCAACAGCTGAATTTCCGTAATTGTAAACGGCATCGGTTGTCATATCCATACAATTAATGACATGACCATCAAAATGTTTTTTAACTGCTTTTTGCATATTATTTTGCAAATTAGCTGCACCAATTGAAAAAGCTATATTATTACTACAAATTCTATCAGCTACTAATTGATTATCTACTTTAATAAACGAAATTCCATCGTTTTTTAAATAGTTATACCAATCATCATAAAATTGAAATCCGAGTTCATTTTTAGGATTAATAGAATAAAATGTTTCAATGGGTTTGTCAGTCCAAGCAACCTTATCTTGGTAAGAAATAAATAAATTTTTATATTTAATTCCCATTTCAGATTTCGAATCAATTCCTGCCCAATATCCATTAAATGCATGCCAAACCCCCACGTTTTCAACGCCATATTTTGTTTTGGCAATTGAAACAAGATTTTTTAAACCTTTAGGAAATTTAGTTTTTTCAACTTCTAAAGATTGTAACATTCCTGTTCCGTAAGCACTAACTTGACTCCAACCGTCATCTATTAATAAGTTTGGCAAAGTGAATCCTTTTTTCTTAAAACTTTCTAATCCGAGTAATATTTTATTTTCATCAACTGTGTGCATAAAACTATTCCAAGTGCACCATAAAAGTTTTTCAAATTTGGCTGGGTACGTTTTATTTTTTCGTAAAGATTGTTCTTTATTCATGCTTTTAAAACCAATTTCATATATTATTTCAAATAATTTATAAGGATTTTTATCGAAAGCAATTACAACTAAAGGTACATTTTTGGCTTCAAAATTATCTATCAAGCATTTAGATTTGGCACATAAATGACCATTTTCGTCTTTGCCAATGGTACTCACATATCCATTTCCTATGAGTGGCATCATGGCTGCATATAAACTATCACTATATTTCCAATAAAAAAACTGATTATCAGTAATATTTAAGCTATCTATTGACAAAATTTGTTTTGGATAAGTCCATGCCTTTACATTACCATATTTATAAAAAGAATTACCAATTTCAAAGCTTGGAATAGAATCAAAACTAATGCCAATACAGTCTTTTCCACTTAAAGATTGATTTCCATTGGTCGAAATTGAAACTATAAAAGCACTTTGATTTGGAAAAGCTTTTAGTTCTATTTCAATAGGTTTTATGGATAAATCGGTAGTAAAAGAAGCAATTTGAGAACTATCTTTTCCATACATAGAAACGGTTTGGATAGCATATTTTTTTGTTTCTAAATAAGGTTTTCCAAAAGATAAACGCAGTTTTGAATCTTTGTAAATAGCTAATGTATTTTTTTCGATTGCAGAACCAAAGTCAAGGTTTTCCTCTTTTCTATTACACTGGATCATGCCTAAAATTGTTATTATTAAATATAAATGTTTCATTATTATTTTTTTTCAAATCTACATTTTTTGTAGTTTTTATCATAAAAAAAAATTAAAAAAATTAATAATATTTTAGTTTAAATGTTATTTTAAAATAACATTTAAACTAAAAGTTAAAAAAGTTATAAATCGGATATTTAATTAGAATATTATATATAAATTAATTGCGTTTATATATTAATATTAGTTAATTTTGACTTTTAAATTAAAAAAACATAAAAAGTGGGTTGCACAACATGTTCATCTGGAGGCGGATGCGGAACCGTAGGAGGATGCAAAAGTAATGGCGGATGTTCTTCAGGCGGTTGTAATCGTTTGAATTCTTACGATTGGCTGAGTGGAATAGATACTTTACCACAAAATGAAAAATTTAATTATGTTGAAGTTCGTTTTAAAGGAGGAAGAAAAGAATTTTACAAAAATTCAAACTTTTTAGATTTATATACTGGTGATTCAATTATAGTAGAAACTCCATCTGGAAACGACTTTGGATTTGTGTCTTTACAAGGCGAATTAGTAAGGCTTCAAATGAAAAAAAAAGGGTCAAAACTTACTGCCGAATACACAAATATTATAAGAAAAGCATCCGATTTAGATTCAAAAAATTACGAACAAGCTAAAAGTAAAGAGTTATCTACCCTTTTTAGAGCTAGACAAATTATTGGAGAACTAAAACTGCCAATGAAATTATCTGATATAGAATTTCAAATGGACGGGAAAAAAGCCACATTTTATTACTCAGCAGAAGACAGGGTTGATTTTAGAGAGTTAATAAAATCTTTGGCATCTGAGTTTAAAATAAAAACCGAAATGAGGCAAATTAGTTTGCGTCAAGAAGCAGGAAGATTAGGAGGCATCGGAGTTTGCGGACGTGAATTATGTTGCTCTACATGGCTCACAGATTTCAAAAATGTAAATACTTCAGCCGCAAGATACCAAAATTTATCTATCAATCCAATCAAACTATCTGGGCAATGCGGTCGTTTGAAATGTTGTTTAAATTACGAATTGGATACTTATATGGTTGCTCTAAAAGATATACCAACCGTTGAAAAGCCAATTAATACTCAAATTGGAGAAGCAAAATTACAAAAAACTGATATTTTCAGGAAAATGATGTGGTTTTCTTACAAAAGTGGAGAAGATTGGTTGCCTGTAAAAACTGAAGACGTTTATAAACTTTTGGAGTTAAATAAAAATGGTATTACTCCAAATTCACTTGATCCAAACGATTTGGTTGATAAAGAAGACGCCAAAATTAATGTAAGTTTGAATAAAGATATCAAACAATTAGACGATAAATTTAAGCAAAAAAGAAATTTACAAAAACATTCATTTAAAGCTAAAATAAAATCTGATACTTTTCAAAAGCCTGTTAGTGATAATTCAAAAATATCTATTTCTAATCCTGTTCAAAATGCACATGTAAATCAAAATAAAACTCAAAGTTCGTTTAATCAAAATAAAACTCAAAATTCATTTAATCAAAAAACAAAATCTACTTTAAATACTAGTCAAAATAGTAATAAAGCAAATTTTGATACTTCAAATGCAGAAAGTAGAACTCAACATGCAAATAAATTAAATCCGAACCATCCAAGCTATGAAAAACCTGCGGAAAACACAAATTCTTCAAAAAATTCAAACCAAGCTCAAAATACAAATAAATCAAATCCAAATATTCCTAATCAAGTTAAAGTAGAAAATAATCAAAAACCACAAAATCCTTCATCAACAACAAAAAACCAAGGTCAAAATAATAATAAATCTAATTCAAATAATCCAAATAATTTAAACAAAAAACCGCCTTATAACCCTATTTTTAAGAGAGATAAGTCTTAAATTTCTTAAAAAAAAGTAAAAAAAAGTAAAAAAAATTAAAATTTATACGTTTAAATAACGCATTAAAGCGTCAAATCTATCTGCATCGTGGTGATGCATAGAAGTTTCATGAAATTGAGCAACAATTTGATACCCAAATCTTTCAAAAGAAGCAATAAGTCGGCTTAAATCCGTTTTGTTTAGTTTCAAAGTAACTTCAATATTATAGCTATCAGGTTGATTATCAGACACATGTAGAGCCAAAACTTTCATTTCATTGGTTTCTACAATCCTACTTATTTCTGAAAGAGAATAGTCGTGTTGCTTAATAGACAACACTAAAATACCGCCAATAGTATCAATAAATCCAATATTTGCGTAATAATTTAATAAATCAGGAGCAGAAATACAACCTTCATATTCTTCTTCTAAATTTAAAACCGCAACAACATCCGTATTGCTTTGATGTAAAGTTTTAAGGGCTTCAAAAAAATGTTGATTTTCAAAAATATGGTCATCAGATTTTTGTAATATTATTGAACTAATACTTGCTTGATCATCATTATCAAAAAGCATTTCTTCTGAAACCATTCCCTCAAAATGTTTATCCTTTATTACAGGCAACCAATGCAATTTAGAATGTTCAAAATACTCTAAACCATCAGCCACAGTATCGGTAACTTTTATGGCAGGAATTGATAAATTTATAAAACTTGAAGCTATCATATCAATACTGTTTCTTTTAAAAACTCATCAACATACTCATTAAATAAATCGGGATGTTCCATCATTGGAGCATGTCCACATTTATCTATAAATCTTACTTCAGATTTTTTAATTAAACGATTAAATTCATGGGCTACTTGAGGTGGTGTAATCGTGTCGTTTAAGCCCCAAACCAACAATGTTTTTACATCAATTTCATTTAATAGTTTTGATAAATTATGTCTTTGAGCTGATTTGGCTATCGAAACAATGTTCAATCCTTTTCTAATATTATTAGTTATATCAAATACTTCATCTACCAATTCTTTACTTGCCATCAAAGGATTGTAAAAAGTATATTTTACTCGTTCCTCAATGTACTTTCTGTCGCCTCTTTTTGGATAAGAACCGCCCATTGAATTTTCAAATAAGCCAGAACTTCCAGTAAGAATTAATTTATTTACTTTTGATTTATTATTCAATGTGTAAACCAAGGCAATATGTCCACCAAGCGAATTACCTAATATGGTAAAATTATCTAATCCAAGTTTTTCTACAAATCGTTCTGTATAAGAAGTAAGCCCATCAATAGATGCTTCACGAATAGGCATTTCTATAATCGGTAAAATTGGAATTATTACTCTTTGTTTTTTTGAAAATTTAGAAATAACTGATTCCCAATTACTTAAAGCACCAAAAAGTCCATGCAATAACAATAAAACATCTCCATGCCCTTCATCTACATAACTAAATTCAGCCAACTGTTTTATTTGATATTTCATTTTTCAAACACCTTATTTCGGTTTGTATTTTAATTACGTGCAAAATAAAGCATTGTTTGTAATTAAACAAGCATAAACCATAGGATTATTATTATTATTATAATTAAAATCGTAATGATTATAATATGTTTTGAATAAATAATATTAAAAATTACAAAAAAAGTAATTTAAAAAGAGTATTACACTCAAAATAATCATTAAAATAATACATATTATTACTATCTTTTATTACCAACAGGAAATCTCATTCTGTATTCAACATCAGTTTTGCCTTTACTTATATTAGAAAGTTTTCCTTTTAAAAGTTGCTTTTTTAAGGCTGAAAGGTAATCTACAAATAAAACGCCCTCTAAATGATCGTATTCGTGTTGAATAATTCGAGCAGCAATACCATCAAAATTTTGAATATGTTCAACAAAATTTTCATCAAAATATTTAATTTTAATTAAAGGTTTTCTAAGCACATCTTCTCTAATGTCAGGAATGCTCAAACAGCCTTCGTTATAAACCCAAGGCTCTCCTGATTGTTCAATCAAAGTAGGATTGATAAAAACTTTTTTGAAATTAGCGTCTTTTAATTGCTCTATTGGAGTTCCATCAACAATAAAAAGGCGTATATTTTTTCCAATTTGAGGTGCAGCTAAACCCACGCCATGTGCCTCATACATAGTTTCATACATGTTTTCAATTAATTCTTTTAAATCAGGAAAAGAATTAGAAATATCTAAGGAAACTTTTTTTAAAACTGTATCTCCGTATGCTACAATAGGTAAAATCATATTTGTATTTGAATTGCAAAGGTGGTTTTTTTGTTTAAAAATACCAATTAAATTTTTAAAAAATACTAATCAAATTTATAATTATATAATATGAAACTATAGTAAATTACTAAATTCTAGATATTTTAACTTTTAAACTTCTTTAATTTACTTTTTGCAATTCTAAATTATGAAAATAAATTTCAAATTGCATGAATAAATTGATATTATATGTAATATTTAAAAATACAACTGTATATTTGAATTAATACATGATATTTAACTATTAAAATGCAAAAAAAAGTCATAGTACAACGCACTTATCTTACTTTTAGCATAGCCTCGTCAGTCATTTTTTTGGCTTTAGTATTAGTAGGTTTTCAAAGCTATATTGATATTTCGAAAAGTTATTTATTTGTTTTTATAGTAAATTCATTTATTGCAATTTTCACTATAAGTGTTTTTCTTTTTTATAAAATTACGATTGGTACTTTTGATGGAGAAGGATTCAATGATTTATTATGGAAAGCATTTATAACTGGCTTAATTATAACTTCAATTAGTACCACTTTATATATTTACATTGTTTCTAGTAATATTAACAAAGAATGGTTTACATTTTTTTTATATTATTTATTACATACCTTAATCATTCTTTTTGTATGCCTTAATTTTTTTATATTTAAAAAAATGATTTTGTATCAAAAAACAAAAGAAACTGCCAATTTATGGCAAATTTTTGAAGTATTATTATACTTTTTAATAATATGTAATTTCTTACAAATACCAACAAACGATATTTTATTTCCACTAACATTAATTCCAGTATTGGTTATGGGATTGATTTTGGGCTTAAATATTCGATGGATAGCTTATTTAAGTTATAAATTAAAAATAAAAGCAACTATTTATTTATCTAGCATTCTTACATTTTCTGTCATTTTTATTTTTGTTATTTATAACCTTAACTTTTACAATTCGATAGGTGTATCTATTTCACAAAATATTTTTACTATATCATTACTTTTTTTTATTACAATTTATTCATTAATATCTGTTTTAGTTTTACTTTTCAATTTACCAACCTCATCAGTTTTTGAACAAAAATTTAGTGAAATTTTAAATTTACAACGCATCAGTGGAAGTTCTCAAACGGGAAAGACCGAAAAAGAAGTTTATGATATGTTGCTTGAAAGTTGTTTGGGTACATTTATGGCAAAAACAGCTGTATTGGAAATTTTAAATAAAGAAAATGAAGTTAAAAATATAGAATTTAGAAATTTCGATATTAAAAAGTATAATGAAATTAAAGTTTTATTACGAAAAAATAATATTCAATTAAATGAAAATTATGTAATAATTGAAGATGTAGAAAAATTAAACCAAACAAAAATAAGCCAAGATTTTGGCTTAAATTCCTTTTTAATATTACCTTTATTGAATTTTGGGGAACGATTAGGAACAGTTTATTTATTTTCTGAAATCAAAAATGCTTTTGAAAAAGAAATGATTGATATTGTATTAACTTATGTCAATCAAGCAAGTACTTCTATAAGTAATTATCGATTACTTTCACAAGAAGTTGAAAATGCAAGATATAAAGAAGAAAGAGAAATTGCCAAAAAAGTAAAAAAGCATCTTGTTCCTGTAATAGAAATTGATAATCAGTATTTAGAATTAGTTGCAATTAGCAAAAGTGCTGATGAAGTTGGTGGAGATTTTTATGACTTTTTACAATTATCAGACTACAAATTTGCTGTAATTATAGGTGATGTTTCTGGAAAAGGTACAACAGCGGCTTTTGGAATGGCTGCTATGAAAGGAATTTTCCATAGTTTGATTTTAAATTTTACAGACACTCACTCGTTTGCAATACAAGCTAATAAAGCACTTTCTGTTTGTCTAGAAAAATCTTCATTTATTACGCTTTCGCTTTTTCTAATTGATACCAAAGAAAATATAATTTCGCATATAAGAGCTGGGCATTGCCCTTGTTATATTAAAAGAAATTCAAACCAAATGATTGATAAAATTGAACCTAAAGGTTTAGGTTTAGGAATTTTAAGAAATGATTCTTTTGGAAAATTTATAGTTTCAGAAGAAATTTTATTTAGCAAAAATGATATTCTTTTTGCTTTTACGGATGGAATAGTTGAGGCTCAAAACGAACAAAAAAAACATTTTGGATATAATAATGTGGAGCAATTTTTAAATACTTCAAACTTTAATTCACTTCAAAGCTCTAAAGTTGAATTTGAAAACTCATTATTATCTTACTGTAATTCTAATTCATTAGATGATGATTATACTTTTATGATTATTAAATTTAAGTAATTTATTTATAAAATGAAAGTAAAATAAAAAAAAAATTCATACAAAAGGATGATACTAAATTCATTTTCATCATGTTTTCAAAGCTTGCTTCAAATTCATTTTTCCAGCATTTAATCATCCATTGTGTAAAAACAAAAAGCACAGGTATTAAAAATGCTTGAAATAAAATAAATTGATTTGTGTTAAGACTTAAAAAAAGGCATAAACCTGCAAAAACAAACATTAATACTGAAAATATAAATGTTCCTTTAATGCCTAATAAAATACTAATTGTAATATCTCCGTTTTTTTTATCTTCTTTATGTTGGTAGATTTGAGTGAGCGGATAAACACCACCTAAAATAAATAATGAAGCTAAAGCAGGCTTTAGAAGATTGATAAATTGAATTAAATTATAACCTTGATTTATGAGCTCTAATGAAATTAAAATAAAAATAAAAAATCCTTGAAATATTACTACACTCAAAAACCCAATAATAGGATATTTTTTTAATCTTATGCCTCTCCAACTATACATTCTCGAAACGGTTGCATAAATTAAAATCCCAATAAAAAACTTAAATCCAATATATAAAGACAATATCAATCCAAAAAAATCAAACAATAAAGAAACATAAAATAGATTTTGAGTAACTTTTGGCGGGTTTTTTAACCCCCCAATGCTAGTTTCGTCTTTATCCATAAAACTGTTATAACCATTGCTAGCAGGATAAATAAATAGATGTAAAATTATAAAAATAAGTAAACTTTTAGTGTAATTTCCTTGATTTATATTTGATTGAGAAATGGCAAAAAAATACACTGGCATTAAAAAAAACGAAAACGGAATTCGTAATAATTTAATTGTATTTTTTTCAAAGATATTAATTTTAAACATGTAATTATAATTCAAATCCTATCACCAAAATATCATCGGTTTGCTCAGTTGAAAGTTGAAAATCTTTTAACATTTTATAGAGTGCGACCTTTTGGGCTGTCATGTCAAGACTAGAATTACTTACCAAACATTCTCTAAAGCGATTGTATTTCATTTTTTCATTACCATTTAAACCGCCAAACTGCCCTGCAAATCCATCTGAAAACATATAAAATTTATCCCCTTTTTGATAAGGCATAATAAAATTTTCAAATTTAGCTGTTTTGCCCATGGGTTGAATGCCTACCGAATTTTTATTAGCTCTAACTTGCTCTAACACACCGTTTCTAATATAATAAATTCCGTTATTAGCTCCAGAAACTTGAATTTCTTTGCTTTCGTTAATTATCATACAAATTGAAATATCCATGCCGTCTTTAGAAATAGGTTGGTCACTTTCTTGATGTAAAACTTGAATAATATAGGAGTTTAGTCTATCTAAAATTTGATTTGGAGATAAAGTTCTTTCGTCTTTTATGATTTTATTTAATAAATTATGTGCAATTAAAGACATAAAAGCGCCAGCCACACCATGCCCCGTGCAATCAACTGCAGCAATATAAAATCTATCTACATCGACATGAAACCAATAAAAATCCCCACTTACTATATCTTTTGGCAAATAAAGTACAAAAGATTCAGGCAAACATTGCTTAATTAAATTTTCGGGTGGAAGAATAGATTCTTGAATTCTTTGAGCTGTTGTGATGCTATCTTTTATATCTTCGTATAGCTCAGTTATTCTTTTTTCGTGTTGTTCAATATCTTCTTTTTGAGCCATTATCTCTTCTTTTTGAGATAATATTTCGGCTGTTCGTAATATTACTTGATGTTCTAGCTCTATCTGTCTTTGTTTGATATTTCTAATTCTAAGTTTGTAAATAATATAAAGTAATGAAAGAAATAATAAAATAATAAATACTCTAAACCACCAAGTTTCCCAAAATGGAGGATAAATTACAATTCTTATTGATTTTTCTAGGGTTTCATTATCATTTTTATCTCTACCTTTGTACTTAAATATATATTCTCCCGGAGATAGGTTTGTAAAAGAAGCAGTTTTTCTATAACCAATAAAATTCCATTCTTTGTCAAACCCTTCCATTTTATAAAGAAATTTATTCCTGTTTACCTCATCATAATTTAAAATAGCAAGCTCAAAAGAAAATACATTTTGGTCGTAATTTAATTCTATTAATTCTTCATAGTTTATGGCTTTTTTAATTGGAGATTTTTCATCAATAGCCGAAACTGACTTGTTAAACAACTTAAAATCAGAAATAGTTACGTCTGAAGTTAAAGATGTTTTTTCTAATTCTGATGGCTTAAAACTTACAAGCCCAGTGCCTGCTGATAAATAAAAATTATTGTTATATTTTGATTTTATAAATACATCAGGATTAATTTTATCAGGATTAAAAATGCGAGGATGAATGTACTTTTGGGTTTTTAAATTATAGATAAAAATTCCTCTATAAGTTGTTAAACAGACCATTGTATCATTGTAATTATAACTAATTGGTACTACTTCATCTTCAAACAAAAAAGGATATACATGATTAGTTTTTAAATTATAATTCAAATCAAAAGTTTTCCAACCATATATATTATATACATAAATAGAATCTTTGAATTTATAAATCGAAGTCATTCTACTTTTATTTTTAAAAACAGAATCTATCAGGGATGATTTTTTTAAAATATAATTTTTTGTATCAAATAAAACTAATTCGGTTTCTGCAGAAATCAATAAATCATCGTTTAATTCTAAAAAATCAACATAAATAAATAACTCAGGAACAATATAGTCTGGAATTTTAAAAATATTAATTGGTTTATTCAGATTGTTATTTTTAAAAGTATAAATATTTTTTGAAGTAACAATCCACAAAACATTATTTTTATCAATATAAGAAGCTGAAATTTTAAAATCATTTTTAAAGACCGATGATTCAAATTTCTTAATTGATAAATTATTTTGATTTACAAAGTAAGAATTCTTAGTTCCAACAATCAATTTTTGATTATCAAATAAAATTAAAATTTTGTAAAAACGATTATTCTCATTTGGAATTTTAAGTTTGTTATATTTTTTTTTCTTCAAATCATAAATAAACACCCCCTCCTCATTGCAAGTCCAAATTCTAATAGAATCTTCAAAAATAGATTTCACAAAAGTAGGTTTTTTCAACAAATTGTTGTCAATTGGGAAATAATTTACGTTTGAAAGCTTTAAATCGGTTTTATTTACACCTTTGTTCATTGAAGCGATCCACATATTATCATTTTTATCAAGAAAAACAGCTAAAGAGGCTCTGTTTTCTGATAAACTTTCGGGATTATTACTTTCATGTTCAATTTGGATAAAATTATCAGTTTTGGGATTATAAACCGAAACACTATTTTCTGGGCTTGTAAACCAAATTTTATTAGATTTGTCTGCCATTATCCCCCAAAGATAGTTTGTATTTGTATATTTAGGTTTTCCAAAAAATTGAAAGATATTTTTGTTTACATCATATTTACAAACTGTGTCAGAATTTAAAGAAGCCATCCAAATATTACTTTCATAATCAGAAGCCAACCCAAAAATGGGTTTATCAAAAACACTATTTTTGTCTATTTTGTGAGTAAAATGTTCAAAATTATCACTTATTCTGTTGTATTTAGTGATTCCATTTGCCCAAAATGTAAACCAAAGATTATTTTTATTATCATTTATAGCATACATCAAACCTGTTTTAGGAATAGAATTTGGATCAAGTGAGTCTTTATTATAAATTTTAAATTTATTTGTTTCAATATTCAATTTGAATAACCCTTTACTATGACCAATCCAAACACAATTTGATATGCTATCAAACAAAATTTTATTAAACCCTTCCAAATTAATATCTTTTATTTTACTAATTTTTTCAGTTTTAAGATTTAATTTAAAAATTGATTTGGAAAATA
>REAG01000163.1 GCA_004294265.1 Cytophagales bacterium
AAAGAATATTTTTTTTGTATGCTAAAATGTGTTCTATTTTGGTTTGCACTTGCAGAAACTTATTTTACAAATGTAACAAAAAATAGAAATGAAAAATTATAAATTTTTGATTTTTGAGCTTTTCTATTAACTTAAAATTTATTTTTAAAAACTCTTCAAAACCAATTTCAGTTAAGAGCAAACTTATTTAAGATAAATAAATATTTTAACTATAAATATTACTTAAATTAATCCCATTAGTTTTTCTCTTTCGAGTGCATTAAGTAAACCCTTGAATTTTATTTTTAAATAAGTACCCTTACAATCTTGCTATTTAATCATATTGAGGGCTATTTCACAAACTAATCCATAGTTGTGAGTAGAGTTATCTTTTCTTTTTCTGGAGCCATCCACTTTAAAACTAATATCCAACTTCCAATGTAATTTATTTTCAATATATCAATGATTTCTTACTGATTTATTTATTAAAACAACATCTGATGCAAGGCTTGAAATATAATATCTAGTTTCTTTTTGGATTTCACCCGTAGCTTTCATTATCAATTTTGAAGATGCTTTTTAAGTTTGACAAGCCACTCGACTCGTCCACTAAATCTAGTTTATTTATCATTTTGCAGCACCGTTTATCTGTTCTTCCATGACCCTAAATCTTGTGTAAAATATCCTCATTAACAGTTTTTTGTTATTCAAATCTGTCTATCACACTTTGTCAATATTCTTACTCAAAAACTGTATCCATTCTGTAAAAACTTAGCAAAATTCTTTTAGACATAGTTTAGCAAAAAGCCTAGAAATAGTATCATACGAAGAAATGTCATTTTTATAGAAATAATAATTTCTAAACCATCAAATTTGCTCATTTTCAAACATTTATATCTCATCCCAATCTGTGATATTGCAAATAGAAGCGGTAACCGCTAGAAACATTATTTCTTGTAAAGAATGTAAAAATTGCCTTTTTTCATCCTTCTAGGGTCTTTTATTGGGTTAAAAATACGACAAAGCGCCTCATTTTTCCAAATGATATTTTTAATATTTCGCACTAGCTATTCAGAAAAAAACATGTTTAAAAAGTAATATAGATTGATTTAATATTTTTTAACCATCTTTATCAAATCAAAATAAGGGTGAAAATCGGACTTAAAACAAGTAAGATTACCAATTTTATATTGATTAATTGCATTATAGCATGCGACTCTAAGCATTGCTCCCTTGCGAAAAATGCATTTATTTTAGTAATAATTTTAATAATTTAAAATATTAATCTTAAATATGTTTGACCTGAAAGTTATCAAGGAATTTGTAATTATTTATTAAACTTTATATATTTGTGGGAAAACAAAAGTAATCAAATTTTTATTATTATACTTATGGTAGTTCTTTTGAAGGCAAAGCCGAAGCCGAAAAAAGAACTACCCGAAAGATAATAAATGCCATCTATATTGTTATGAAACTTCACAGTTAATATTTCCAAAAATGAAAAACGTATTAATCACTGGCGGCACGGGTATGGTTGGTAGAGCACTTACTGCACTTTTGATTAAAAATGGATTTAATGTTAGTCATTTGAGTCGTCAAAAATCAAAATCTAGTATCAAAACTTTTATTTGGGATGTAGATAACCAATTTATAGATGTTGCTTGTTTGAAAAACTGTGATGCCATAATTCATTTGGCTGGTGCAGGCATTGCAGATCAAAAATGGTCAAAAAAAAGAAAAAAAGAAATTCTTGAGAGCCGAACTAATTCTTCTGAATTGCTTTTTAATACTTTAAAAACAAATCCAAATAAAGTTAAAATATTTGTGGGAGCTTCTGCATCTGGTTTTTATGGCATTGATAATTCTTCAGAATTAGTAAACGAAAATAGTCCTGCTGGAACCGATTTTTTAGCAATCGTTACAAAAGTATGGGAAGACGCTAATTTACGAATTTTAAATATTCCAATAAAAACTATTTTATTACGAATTGGAATTGTTTTAGCAAACGAAAGCGGAGCATTACCTAAAATTAAACAACCCATTGAATTTGGTATTGGTGCAAGTTTAGCCTCTGGAAAACAATATCTTTCATGGATTCACATTGAAGATCTTTGTGAAATTTTCCATCATGCCTTGATTAAACCCGAAATGAACGGTATTTATAACGCCATTGCTCCCAATCCAGTTGATAATCAAACATTAACAAATGAAATTGCAGTAGTTCTTTCCAAAAAGATTTGGTTGCCAAATGTGCCTAGTTTTGTTTTAAGTTTAGCACTTGGCGAAATGGCTATGATGGTTACAAAAGGAAAAAATATAGATAATAAAAGGTTGAAAGAAATTAATTTTTCTTATAAATTTCCTGAAATAAAAATGGCTTTAGAAGATTTATTGATTCAAAATAGGTCTTAAACAACCTCTACTTTTTGATTATCAAATTCAACAATCATCCCAACCCTAATTTTGTTTCGTAATCTGAATTCGACTATATTTTGAACTTTTACAAATCCTTGACTTACTGCATAACTTGCTTCTCCGCCTGTATTTACCCATCCCATGACTTTTAGAAGTTGAATGAGTTGAATATAATCGCCTTTTGTGAGTTTAAATTTTTCCATTTATTACTTTATTTATTATCGTTTTTCAATTTACAAATATAAAAGCCAAATTCACGATACAATACATTTATAAAATTTTGATATAAAATATTGGTAATTAATTATTAAAGTCTAATAAATAATTGCAAATCCATATTATAACTTTTCCCAATTTGGGAAATAAAAAAGGGGTTTTCTTAAAAATTAATTTTAAGGTAACTCCTAAAAACCTCAATTCCGTTGAAACCCTCTCACTTGGATTCTGCTGTTTCGCAGCAGAAATTGGTTTGGGTGGGGTTTTTAAAATAATATTGAGGTTTTAAGACGTTCCCTTAAATATTTATTAGATTTAATATTACTCAATTTTGAAAATATATTTTTGAAATGTAAGATTAATTTAATTTAATTGTATAATTAAAAAAATTCTAAACCTATTTCTGAAAATTGAAATGTACGAATTACTTCGTGAAAAAATGGACGAACGAGAGGCAAAAAACCTTGTTCAGTACATAGAAAGCCGTGTAAAACACAAGTTTGAGCATGCCAGAGAAGTATTTCCTGGTAAAGAAGATATATACAGATTAGAGTTAAAGATTGCTGAAAGTAAAGATTCTACAAGTAAAATAATTGCGAGAATTGAACTAAAAATTGCAGAAAGTAGAGAAGCAACTAGTAAGCAGATTGCTAAAAGCAGAGATTCTACAAGTAAAATAATTGCGGGAATTGAGCTAAAAATTGCTGAAAGCAGAGACTCTACAAATAAACTTATCATTGAAAGTAGAGAAGAGACCAATAAAAAATTTGCAGAAGTAAATTTAAATATTGCAGAATATCATACTAAAATTGCAGAATCTAAAAACGATTTAATAAAATGGCTTTTTACCCTTATTTTGGGTTCTACAATTGCAGCAATAGGGGTAACAATTTCTATTTTAAAAGTACGTTAAAACGAATTTATTCTAATTTCTTACTTTAATAGCTCTTGAAACTATATCAAAAATCTCATCAATTTCTATGTCTTTAAGATGATTTACTAAAAGTATTTTCATTTTTTTTCTTTTTTCAATGATTAATTTTGGATGATTTAATAAATCACCATCCACAAATCCAATATAAGGTTGTTTTAATTTTTTATGTACCCATAAATATAAGATATTCTTACCTTTATATGAAAAAAATGGCATCCCATATTTCCATTCTTCAACCAATAAAAGGTTAATTTTTGGAATATAAGTTCTTAAAAACTGCAAACAATTAGAAATCTCTAAGTCATGATTTAAAAAATAACTATCAATAGGTTTTTCCATTTTTTAAAAATAATATTTATCAAAAGTACGTATATTTGCCATAATCCGCCAAAATTTAGAGAATCTAATTAATTTGTGTTAAAAGTCTTAAAAAAAGTAAGTAAATTTTTTATTCTATTATTTCTAATAATTTTTGGATGTATTGGCATATTGATTGCAACCATACAACTGCCACCTGTTCAGCTTTTTGTAGTTAAAAAAGTAACTTCTTATTTGAACGAAAAACTGCCATATCCTATTGATTTAAAAGGTATTAACATTGGTTGGCTGGGGCAAATAGTGTTAAAAGATGTATTAATAATTGATAAAAATAAGGTAGAAATGTTACGAATATCTGAACTTGAAGTAAAGTTTAATATTCCATCATTACTTACTAAAAACAAAACCATTTCTAGTGCAAAATTAGTAAGACCAATCATAAAACTAGCTTTTGATCCCAAAATTAAAGATATAAATATAGGTGATTTTATTTTTTGTTTAGAACACATGAATGATGTACCAGGAACGCCTCCACCTCCGCCTCACAACCCCAAAATTAAAAGAGCTGAATTTAAAATTAAAAAAATTATTATCGAGAATGCTTATTGCGAATTTAACGACCCAGAAGTTGTAAAACTTACTGATAGATTTCAGTTTCCGCATTTTGCTTTTGATAGCATTTACCTTGATGTTTCAAATTTTAAAGTAATTAAAGATACTTTTAGGTTTAAAATAAATCAATTAAATGCGGTAGATCAATTTGCAAAGTTAAGAATTAAAAATCTAAAAGCGGACTATTCTATGTGCATGAATTTTTTAAAATTTGAAGGATTAGAAGGAATGTTAGGAAAGTCGTATATGTCTGATACAGTGATACTTAAGTATAATAAATATGCCTCTTTGGCTCATTTTAATGATAGCGTAAAGATTAAAATGAACTTTAAAAATGCCAATTTATATGCGTCTGATATTGGCGTTTTTGTGCCTTCAATCAAAGATTTTGGTGATACATGGCAAATAAATGGTCAGTTTGTAGGCAAGGTTAAAAATTTCAGGGTTCATGATTTACAAGTAGGTTTTGGCAAAACAAGTTATATAAATATGTCAGGGCGAGTAAAAGGTTTTCCAAATACAGATAGCACTTATTCGGATTTAAAAATTTATAAATCCTTACTTTTTTCAAAAGATATTGAGCGTTATGGTTTGACAGATGCAGCTCCTATTTTAAGAAAATTTCATAGAGCAAAAGTGAAAGGATTTTACAGAGGAATTAATTCAGATTTTGAAACTTTTGGTGAATTTGATACACCAATTGGAAATTTTGACATTAATTTAGAAATGAAAACACCACAAAAAAACTTACCTAATGGTAAATATTTTGCTGAAATTACTACTAAAAATCTTGATATGGGCGAAGCACTCAGCAACAAAACGGTGGGTAATATTAGTTCACATTTATTTATAAAAGGGAGCGGATTTTCAAAACAAAATTTAGATATTTCTATGTATGGCTTGGTGGATAAAATTAATTTTCAACACTTTGATTTTAAAAGTATAATTTTAAATTCAACGATAAAAAATGAAATTATAAGAGCCAATTTAGATGTAAAAGATTCAAGTTTAATTACAGATGCCACATTTGAAATGGGTTTAAAAAACAAAGAAGAGCACAGTTTTTTGGCAGCACGCATTCAAAAAATAAACTTAAAATCTTTCGGACTTACCGAAGATTCAGTATTACTTTCAAGCGATGTTAAATTAAAAACCAAAGGTTGGGGATGGGGAAATTTAGCTGGAGAATTAGATATGAATGAAATAAGCATTAAACATAAAAACAAATCAGTTTCTTACAAAATTGCAACTGCAAATTATAAAAGAGTAGGAGAAAATAGTGATTTTGAAATCAAATCAGATGCTGCAGATGTGCAAATTGTTGGTTTATTTAATTTTCAGAATCTTGCCGATCATTTTATACATTTTAAAAATCAAATGTTAAAATCTTGGAAAAATGAAAGTTTTGCAGTAAGTAATTTATATAAAATTCCTGAAAACTTACCAGGCGGCATTGATATTAAATTCGATATTAAAAATAAAAATATCAATCCTTTATTACAAATTTTTAATGATGATTGGCGTTTTTCTCCTAAATTAATTGCAAAAGGGAGTTACTTTTCGGGTCATAATCACGATTTAAAACTAGAAGCTCAAGCAGATTCGATTGGTTTTAAGTATATTTCATTAAAGGAAAATATAATAAAATTAAATATTCTTAAATCAAAAAACACATCAACTTTAATTAGTGATGTATTGTTTGAATCTGAAAATCAGCAAGTTTCGGATGTAATTTCGTTTGAAAAATTAAGAAGTAATACAAGTTGGATTAATCATTCCATTAATTTCAACACCTCAATAAAACAAAAAAATGAAACAAATGAAGCAAGTATAAATGGAGAAATATCTATACTAGACAATAAGAAAAATATTAATTTTTATAATTCTTTTGTAAAGCTTTTGGATAAAGATTGGAAAATAGATTCGCTCAATCAAATTATGTTTTCTCCAAATGAAATTACTTTTAAAAATACACAATTTAATAACGAAAATCAAAGAATTGCACTGGAAGGCTCGTTTTCAAAATCAATAGATAAATCAGCAAAAGTAATCGTTGATAATTTTAACTTACAAAATTTCAATAAGTTACTCGGAATTAGTTTGTTTGGAAATGTAAATTCAGTAATAAATTTAAGAAATATATATAAGGAACCTGACATTAAAAGTTTGATTACTATTGATAATTTAAAAATAAAAAAGTTTGATATTGGTAAAGTTGAAGGTGCTACAAATTGGGATATTATAAATTCAAAATTATTAATGGATGTTGCCATTAGTAAATCTGGGGAAAAGTTTTTTGATTTAAGTGGCGAATATGCACCAAAAGTGCTTGAAAACGACAAAAAACTGCAACTTTTGGCGAAATTTAATCATACACATTTGTATGTTTTGGAACCTTTTGTAGGGCAAATTATTTCTGAAATAAAAGGAACAGCCACAGGTGATATTTTGATTTCTGGTAATCTTTCGAAACCAATTACAAACGGAAAACTACAAATTTCAGATGCAGGATTTAAAGTAAATTATCTGAATACTTACTATACATTTTCGGATGTTTTGGATATAAAACCCACTAAATTTGAAATTAGAAATGCTAAAATGTTTGATTCAGAAAGTAATATTGCCAATGTTTCGGTTGGTTTTAATCATCAAAACTTTCAGGATTTAAACATGAAAATAAACGGACATTTTAATAATATATTACTTTTAAATACTTCTTTTACAGATAGTTGTGTATATTTTGGCAAAGCTTATGCTACCGGCAATTTTGATATTAAAGGAACTTTAAAAGAATTAAATTTTGATATAAATGCTATTTCAGAAAAGGAAACACATATTCAAGTACCGTTAAATAATGGAATGACTGTTAGTAAAAACGAATTTATTACTTTTACAAAAAAAGCAAAGCCCATTGAAAAACAAAATTTTAAAATTAAATCTAAAAATACAGATTTGATTATGGCAATGGATTTTAATTTTGAATTTACGCCTGATGCTCAATTAGATATAATTTTAGACCCAGTTTCGCAAGATAAAATTACAGGACACGGAAACGGAAAAATAAATATGAAAATAAACACAAACGATGATTTTAGCATGACAGGAAACTACGTTTTTGAGAAAGAAAGCTATTATAACTTTACTTTTTTAAATACTTTAGATAAGCAATTTAACATTAAAAAAGGTAGTAAAATAATGTTTACTGGCAATCCTTACGAATCTTTAATTGATGTTACAGCAAGCTACGATGATAATGTACCTATTTTTCCAATTATTACTGATACTTCTGCTTGGCGAAAATCTGGAATTAAAGCACCTTATCCTGTTTCAACCATTTTGATGCTAAAAAATGACTTGATGAAACCCACCATAACTTACGATATTTTAATTAAAGATTATCCTGCCGTGGTGAGTGGAGTTCCGCTATTCAATTTTGTTTCGGCTTTTGAAAATAAAATAAGAAATAACGAAAATGAAATGAATAATCAAGTGTTTGGATTGCTAGTTTTTAGAAGATTTATGAGTACAGAAAATATTGGAATTGGCAATGCCGTTAGCGGAACAGTTAGTGAATTATTGAGTAATCAATTAAGTAATTTTGTGTCGCAATTAGATGAGAATTTACAAGTGGATTTGAATGTAAACGGGCTTAACCGAGATGCACTAAGTGCTATGCAATTACGGGTAAGTTATACTTTATTGGACGGAAAAATACGAGTTACTCGCAGTTCAGGCGTAACAAATGCCAATAACCAATCTGCAACTGCCAACGCCATTGGTGAATGGATGGTGGAATATATGCTTACCGATGATGGTAAGTTTAGGCTTAAAGGTTTCAATAAAAATAACCCAAATGTGTTGGCATCTGGAGCTAATAACGGTTCAAATACTTCGGCTGGAGCGAGTGTTGTCCACACCGCAACATTCAATTCTTTAAATCCTTTTAAAAAGAAAAAGAAGAAGAAAATAAATTAGAAATTAATGCCTAAATTGAACATTTTCTAGAATAAGGAATTTTTAAAATAAGTACTATTTCTTAAAATTATTTACAATTTTTATTGAATTTCTTTAAATTTTATTCAATTGATAAAGCTTAATATTATTGTTGGCACTATATAGTTTTTTATAAATCACATACAATTATCTTTAGGAAACCTTAATTTATTACTAAAATATTCACAAAACAAAAATAATGTGGAAAAATAATAGATAATCAACTTTATTTTTGAATAATAATTTATCAATTTTGTAAATATTATCAAATTTGGCGTATTTGCAACGCAATAATTTCAACCGTTACACTATTATATAATGTCTATTTTTCATTTTCAACTGATTGCCAAAGAATTATCAATTACCATTCGTCAAGTAGAATCTACGGTCGAATTATTGGATGGTGGCGGCACAGTTCCATTTATTTCAAGATATCGTAAGGAAGTTACAGGCGAGCTTGATGAGGTTCAAATAACTGCCATTCGTGATAGAATTGAGCAACTTAGAGAGTTAGATAAACGCAGAGAAGCGGTTTTAAAATCTATTTCAGAACAAGGAAAACTTACTCCTGAACTTCAAACTGCCATTGATGATGCCAAAACAATGTCGGAACTTGAAGATATTTATTTGCCTTACAAACCAAAACGAAGAACAAAAGCAACGATTGCACGTGAAAAAGGACTTGAGCCTTTGGCTTTGTTTTTGATGGAACAAAATAAGGAAGACCTTATGAAAGTGGCAAAATTGTATGTTTCGCTCGAAAAAATGGTTGCTTCACCAGAAGAAGCTTTGGCTGGAGCGAGAGATATTGTGGCAGAAATGATTAATGAAGATAAAGATGCACGTGCTAAAATACGAAAACTTTTTATGGATACCGCCATTGTTTCTAGCAGAGTGATGACAGGCAAAGAAATCGAAGCTCAGAAATTTAAAGATTATTTCGACTGGAAAGAACCAATTAAAAATATTCCATCACACCGATTATTAGCGTTGAGAAGAGGCGAAAAAGAAGGATTTTTATTATTAGATATTCAACCTGAAACCGAAACCGCTTTTGAAATATTATCGGCTCAATTTGTATTGAACCGTACTGAAGCTGCCGAACACGTAAAAGTTGCAATGGAAGATGCTTACAAAAGATTAATGGCACCATCTATTGAAACCGATGTACGCATGGGAACAAAAGATGTTGCCGATGACGAAGCCATCAAAGTTTTTGCTGAAAATCTCAAACAATTATTACTGACTTCACCCATGGGGCAGAAAAATGTACTTTCTATTGACCCAGGATTTAGAACTGGTTGCAAAGTAGTAGTTTTAGATAGACAAGGAAAATTATTACATAATGATGTTATATATCCAGAAATGGGCGAAGCTAAAAAATTACTTGCCGAACAAACTATTTTAGCAAATTGTGCCAAATATGACATTGAAGCCATTGCAATAGGCAACGGAACTGCTGGAAGAGAAACCGAAGAATTTGTAAGAAAATTAGGTTTGCCCGAATCTATAACTATTGTGATGGTAAATGAAAGTGGTGCTTCTGTTTATTCGGCATCACCATTGGCTCGAGAAGAGTTTCCAGATTATGACGTAACGGTTCGTGGTGCAGTTTCGATTGGTCGAAGATTAATGGATCCCTTGGCAGAATTGGTTAAAATTGACCCAAAAGCTATCGGAGTTGGGCAATATCAACACGATGTGGATCAAAATAAACTAAAAACTTCGCTAGATGACGTTGTAATTAGTGCAGTAAATGCGGTGGGAGTGGAAGTAAATACAGCCAGCAAACAATTATTGACTTATGTTTCTGGTCTTGGACCGCAACTTGCCGAAAATATAGTTAAATTTAGGGATGAAAATGGTCCATTCAAAACCCGTGATTCGCTCCGAAAAGTAGCTCGAATGGGCGATAAAGCCTACGAACAATGTGCAGGATTCTTACGAATTAGAGATGCTATTGATCCTCTTGACGGATCGTCTGTGCATCCTGAAGCTTATCAAATTGTAGAAATAATGGCAAAAGATCAAAACTGCTCTGTGTCGGATTTGATGAAAAAAGAAGAATTAAGAAAAGGCATTGACATAAAAAAATATGTTACCGAAAAGTTCGGTTTACCAACTTTGCAAGACATTGTTAAAGAGCTTTCAAAACCTGGCAGAGATCCTAGAGAAAAATTTGAAACTTTTAGTTTTACAACTGGAATAAATAAAATGCAGGATTTAAGAGTAGGAATGAAATTGCCAGGAATTGTAACCAATGTTACTAATTTTGGTGCTTTTGTGGATATTGGTGTGCATCAAGATGGTTTGGTTCATGTAAGTCAATTATCAGATACCTTTGTTTCAGACCCAAAAACTGCCGTAAAAGTGGCTCAAAAAGTTGTGGTAACCGTTACAGAACTAGATATAGACCGCAAAAGGATTGCTTTAACTATGAAAGACCAAACCAAAGGTGGAATGACAACCACTGGCGAAAAAAGTAGGTCTGGAGCTGGCGGAGCAAGAAAAGAAACAAAAAAAGAACCTGAAATTCAAGGCAGCTTGCAAGACCAATTAATGGCTTTGCGTAATAAATTTAAAAGTTAAATATATTTAAAGTATCTTTTAAAATATCTTCAAAATCACTCTCCTAAATTTAAATCAAGTGAGAGTGAGTTTTATTATTTGGAAAAGCCCATATATATTATTATAATTGTAAACGCCACATTCGTAAGATTTTTCATTATAGGGACGTTTCCCTCTCCTTGGATTCTGCGGCTTCGTAGCAGAAATTGGTTAGGGTGGGGCTCTTTTATTTAATATATATATATATGGGCTTTTCTATTATTAACTTTAAATAAAATATCTATAAATTCATTTGACGTAAAGTTTTGATTATCAATAAGTTATAAAAAATTATTATAGATAAACACATGTAAAATTAATTCTAATAAATAATTACAAATTCTTTCTTTATTTCACTATTGGAGATATTAGAAAGAGGCTTCATAAAAATTTAATTGTAAATATTTGTAAAATTCAACTTAAATTAGGATTGCATTTCTAAATAATTGTTTTTGCAAAATCAATAAAAATAAATAATAATATAAAAATGACAAAGTTTTTAATCTTTAGCTTTACATTAATTTTAATAATTAACTGCTCTAATAAAAAAAAAAATACTGAAAAATTAATTATAAACATACCAACAGAAGTAGCACCTCCGCTCATATATTATTCTTTAATTAAAACTTTACCACATGATACAACCTCCTATACACAGGGACTTTTAATCCACAATGGACAATTTTTTGAAAGTACTGGCTCTCCAATTGATCAAAAACAAACAAAATCAGTTTTTGGAATACTTGACACAACCTCTGGTAAAATTGACATTAAAGCTGAATTGGACAGAAATAAATATTTCGGTGAGGGTATAGTAATTATTAAAAACAGAGTATTTCAACTTACTTGGCAAAATCAAATCGGGTTTATTTATGATGCCAAAACATTTAAACCGCTGGGACAATTTAGTTTTGCTAACAAAGAAGGCTGGGGCTTGACAACTGACGGAACTTTTATAATTATGAGTGACGGTACAAATATATTGACTTATTTAGATCCAAAAACTTTAAAAGTAATAAAAACAATTAACGTAATGAATAACTCAAACCCTGAAAATTACTTAAATGAATTAGAATATATTAAAGGATTTATTTATGCTAACGTCTATCAAAGTAATAATATTGTAAAAATTGACCCAAAAAATGGCAAAGTCGTAGGGTTTTTAGACTTATCTTATCTTGAAGATAAAGCAAAAAATAAATATTATGGCTCAGAAGTTTTAAATGGCATTGCTTTTGATTCAATAGCCAATAAAATATATGTAACAGGCAAATTGTGGCCAGAAATTTATCAAATAGACTTTTTCCATTAGCATAAAAAACAATACTCTTGCTGAATTAAGAAAGTCAATAATTTACAAATCTTTAACTTTTTATTTCTTAGTTTAGTATTTGCTTTTGCTCGGCTTTGCCGAGTTACTACTTTTAATTTGGCATCTTTCCTGATTTTAAATGAAATGGTTGAAAGCCATTAAAATAATTGTAATTCTACAAATCCTTGATGCTTCAGTTATGCTATGTAATTATCAGTTTTGTTGAGTCAAATTTGGCGGTTTGTAAATCTTTGTAAAAAGCCATATTTTTCATTCCTGCTCACAGGAACTTTATAATCCTTTATGCAAATAATATTGCCATCTAATTGACTGATTTTATTAATATTAACCACAAAAGAACGATGCGTTTTATAAAAAATTGATTCTGGCAGTTTCTTTATAATGGATGAAAAAGATATATAAGTAACATGTACTTTTTTAGAAGTATATACTTTAACATACTCTTTCCATGCTTCTATAAGTAATATATCTGCATGAAAGACTTTAACTATTTTTCCATCTACTTTGATGATTATAAATGTACCATCTATTTTAGTAGATTGGACTGGAAGACTACTTTCAAGGTTAATTTTAGTTTGAACAAAGATTTTATTTATTGCCTGTAAAAAGCGTTCAAATGAAAATGGTTTAAGAAGATAATCAATCGCATTTAGATCAAAGCTTTCCAATGCAAACTCCCTGTTGGCAGTAGTAATGATTACAAGTGGTGGGTTTCGTAATGAGCTAAGCATTTCCAAACCCGAAATTTTGGGCATTTTTATATCTAAAAAGATTAAATCTACATTTGAATGGCTATTTAAAAACTGCAAAGCTTCCATAGCACTATTACAATTACCTATTAAAGCTAATCTATCATCTTTATCAATGTAATTTTTCAATATTTGATGTGCAATTGGTTCATCATCCACAATCAAACAATTAATTAGTGTATTCATGTTTTTAATTTTAATCGAACGAATTATCTAATGTGGTATATAATTTTACTTTTATAACATGACGTATAAAAAAAATTAAACCAATGGTAGCTTTTTGCTTATCAATGGTAAAAAAAAAGATGTAAGAGGTATTTTCAGTAAAATATGATTGATAAGTATTGCTATTTTATAGTAAACAAAGGATAATATTTATAGAAAACGAAATAAGGAAACCTCTAAAAACCCCAATATTATTTTTAAAAACCCTACCCAAACCCTCCTCAATTTGACATAGCCATCAATCACTTTTAATAAAACTTATAATTCATATCTAAAAAACTTCCCTACTGAACATGGTGCTTGGCAGTAAGGTTTTTTTATGACTCCAAAATCACTTTTTTATTTTTCAGAGTCTAACCATCAACAAGCTCCCATTATTAGGGTATTTTTGATTTTCAGCATCGGTAGTGCCGTAGTTTGCGGTGGTTACGTACATTTTAGAATAGGAGCTGTTAATAAAAGTCAAAGACGTACAATTAAGCGATGGCAGTTCAATTTGTTTTTCAATTCCGTGAGTTTTAGTATTTACTACGAGTAATTTTGCTCCGCCCCACATTGCGACCCATAATAAGCCGTTTTTATCTATTTTTATTCCATCTGGTACACCAAGATCTTTTGGTAAATGGGTGGAATTTAGTTCTTCAATGATGCGTCCTAAAGCTAAATCATACTTGTAGTAGTGGATTACATAATTCATGCTATCTACAAAATACATGATTGTATTGTCGTTGCTCCAGGCAATACCATTCGATTCTATGATATTTTCGATACCGCTAAACGAAATTTTTTCTAATTCCAAACCATACAATTTGCCTATCGGAGCTTCACATTGCTTATCCATTGTACCCAACCAAAGCTTCCCGTTTGCATCGCAAGCAGCATCATTAAAACGAATATTTTCGGGAAGATTAATCGTATCTAAAACGGTAAAAGAGGCAGTTTTCAAATCAAAAAGACCCACTCCACTCTCAAATACTACATAAAGCGTATTGCTATTTTTTTTGCAAATGGCAGTAGGCATCACTTCCAAATTCCAAATTTCTGTTTGGTTGCTAGAAGTATCAAGTCGAAAGATTTTTTTATCAAATATATCAATCCAATAAAGTGTTTTTGATTCTTCAAACCATAAAGGCGACTCCCCAAGTATGTTATTTGCTTTTACTATTTCTTTAATTTGCATAATTTTTATATGAATTTGAAACTAAGAACGACCAACAATTGGCTCTACAAATATACGTTCTGATTCGTTTTTCGGAATTAAAAAATCAAAATCGCAGCCTTTGTTTGCTTGGGTTACTTCTTTAATATAGAGAGCAGGATAACCTCTCTTGTGAATTTTTTCTTTCGGAATAATACTCTTGAACCTTTTATCGATTTCTTCTGGACTCACATGCAGTTCTATCGATCTATTGGGTACATTAATTGAAATCAAATCTCCATTTTTCACAATAGCCAAAACGCCACCCACCGCAGCTTCAGGTGCTACATGCAATATCACAGTTCCAAAACTGGTTCCACTCATTCGTGAGTCGCTAATCCGCACCATATCATTTACTCCTTGCGCTTTTAGCTTTTTTGGAACAGGTATCATGCCCCATTCTGGCATACCGGGAACGCCAACTGGTCCTGCATTTTTAAGAACCAATACACTATCTTTATCTACAATTAAACCATCGTCATCTATCGTGTCGAGCATGTGGTCATAGTTTTCAAATACGACCGCTTTGCCTTTGTGTGTTAATAGTTCTGCAGATGCAGCCGAAACTTTTATTACAGCTCCGTTGGGTGCTAAATTACCTTTAAGTACTGCCAAAGTTGGTGTACTTTTCAAAGGTGATTTTAGCTCTAAAATAGCATCTTTTATGTCTATTTTTTCTAAAGATTGCAAACTATTTCTCAAGCTTAAGCCAGTGTAAGTAAGTGCATCCAAATGTAAAAATTCAGAAATTGAATTTAACACCGATGGTATTCCGCCTGCCTCGTTAAATTCATCAATTAGTAAAGCTCCATTGGGTTGAACATTGGTAATACATGGTACTTTTCTACCCAACTCATCAAACAAGTTTGGGAAAATAGGCAATGATAGCCTACCTGCAATAGCAGTAAGGTGGATGATGGCATTGGTAGATCCACCAATAGCAAGTAAGGTACTGATGGCATTAGAGAATGCTTGGATAGTAAGAATTTTATCTGGCGTTAATTGGTCATGAACCATTTGTACAATTCTTTTTCCGCTCTCAATATTTAACTGTTTTCTTTTTTCACTGGTTACTGGCAAAGTGCTCATTCCCAAAGGCATCAGTCCAAGGGCTTCTAACAAACCATTCATGGTAGAGGCAGTACCCATGGTATTGCAGGCACCGAATCCACAACTGAGTGCTTTTCCGATATCGTTCCATTCTTTTTCATCAATCTCTCCGACTCTCAATTTATCCCAATATTTCCATAAGTCTGTACCGCTTCCCAGACGTTTTCCTTTGTGAATACCAACTTCTTTTGGACCTGCATTGAGCTGAATAATAGGCATATTTGCACTTACAGCTCCCATCAATAATCCTGGTACTGTTTTGTCGCAGTTTCCTAAAAGTATTACACCATCAATAGGATAAGCACGTATATTTTCTTCAACATCTATTGAAAGTAGGTTGCGATAAAGCATGGCGGATGGTTTCATCAATTCTTCTCCAAGTGAGATCACGGGAAATTCCAACGCAATTCCCCCTGCTTCATGAATGCCTTTTTTTACTTCCTCGGCCACATTTTTCAAACTCATGTTACAATTATTAAGCTGCGACCATGTATTGGCTATTCCTATGATAGGTTGCCCATGATAATTGTCCATATCTATTCCTGCCGACCACAATGCTCCTTTGTGCAATAGACCTGTTTCGTTGGCTCCATAAAACCATTTATGACTTCTTAATGAATTTTTCATTATGTATTTTGTTATTATTATATAGTTTTGCTCAAAAATTATGTATATTACTAAAGTTATTCATCGAATAGGCTTGGTAAATTGATGGAATTAGAAGCACAAATGTTTAATTTAGCACAAAGTTCATTAGAAGTTCAATGCTCAAATTTACTACAAATGCCCCACTTTTGCAAATCCATATTGCTTGTTGGCGTATTTCAAGAGAATCATTCCCATTGCAAACCTAATAAAAAAAATAAATTTGTAGTTCATTTAAACAAAAAATAAAATTACTAAAAACCCTAATCGAGTAGCTAGTTCTAATTTTCCAGTAGAGATAACAGATGTAACATTATCTGTTAATTATGAATTATTAGTATATAAATTATGAATTATGAATTATGAATTATGAATTATGAATTATGAATTATGAATTATGAATTATGAATTATGAATTTATCCCAACCCTTCATCTAGCTCATTTACAGTAAAAGGCGGAAAATCGGTAACGGTTTTTGATTTATTAGGAAAAGTAATTTTATCAACTTCTGAAACTACATTTACAATTTCAGCCAAAGGCATATTTATAGCCCAAGTAGAAACTGAAAATGGTGTTAAATTTGTGAAATTGGTGGTAGAGTAATAGTTTACCACTGCAATAGCAACGCAGAAAGGGTTTTGAACCCTTTCTGCGTTTTTTATTTATTATTTAAAATATTTTTAACTTTTTTAAAATATGTCGTTTTGGGCAGCGATTTTTCTTTTTAATCTATCCAAATTTGCAGATTATTCATTTTAATTCTTTCAAATTATGTTCAAAAACATACTCAAACTCGCTATTATCGCTTTGATGCTCATAGTAAACAGTGCCCAAGCCCAAATGTCTTTTGCTTCACAAGTAAATTATCCTGCGGGTGATGGATCTTACAGCGTAGCGATAGGCGACTTGAATAGCGATGGCAGACCCGATTTGGCGGTAGCGAATCGAAGCAGCAATACTGTAAGCGTACTTACCAGCACGGGCATAGGCACTTTTGGTGTAGCGGTAAATTATCCCACAGGTGCTAGTCCCTCCAGCGTAGCGATAGGCGACCTCAATGGTGATGGCAGACCCGATTTGGCTACAGCTAATCGTGATGGTAATACAGTAAGTGTACTAACCAGCACGGGCATGGGTACTTTTGGTGTAGCGATAGATTATCTCACAGGTGATTTCCCTGTCAGCGTAGCGATAGGCGATCTCAATGGCGATGGAAGACTTGATTTGGTAACTGCGAATAATGGTAGCGGCAATATAAGTGTACTGACCAACACGGGCATGGGTACTTTTGGTTCAAACGTAGATTATAATACAAGTGGACCTACCAGCGTAGCGATAGGCGACCTGAATGACGATGGCAGTCCCGATTTGGCGGTAGCGAATGGTGGTACTAGTGGTTTTGGCAGTAGCATAAGTGTAAAAATCAATACGGGCATAGGCACATTTGGTGCAGCGGCAGGTTATACCACAGGTTCTCCACCTGTCAGCATAGCAATAGGGCATAGCCGTCAATCGCTTTTATTCATAAATCTTACTTTGAGTAAGATTATAGTATCATAAATAAAAAAATACCTACTTTTTTTTCTTAAAATAAAT